>JBJMII010000161.1:0-10324 GCA_045806925.1 Mycobacteriales bacterium | reverse complement strand
TTGCTCAGCCCGGCCAGCGGATCGTGCTTGGCCGACTGGTCGCGCAGCCGGGCCATCAGCTGGCTGGCCGCCCGCGGGTCCAGCATCGACTGGCCCGACGCCACCGTGCGCACCGCGCCCACCAGGTCGGTGCCGCGGATCTGCTTGAGCACATACCCGGCGGCGCCGGCCATGATCGCGTCGAAGAGCGCGTCGTCGTCGGCGAACGAGGTCAGCATCAGGCAGCGCAGCTCCGGCAACCGCGAGCGCAGCTCGCGGCAGACCGTCACCCCGTCGCCGTCCGGCAGCCGCACGTCGAGCACCGCCACGTCCGGCCGCACCGCCGGCACCCGGCTCAGCGCCTCCGCCGCGGTGGACGCCTCCCCCACCACCTCCAGGTCCGACTCCGCGCCGAGCAACTCGGCCACACCGCGACGCACCACCTCGTGGTCGTCGAGCAGGAAGACCCGGATCGCTCCGGCCGGCTCAGCCACGGTCGCCATCGTGCCACGACGCGGTGCCCGCCGGTTCGATGCGGACGGGCGGGTCTTCCGACCGTTCGCCGGCGCGCTCCTGCCCCGATGGAGGGTGGCACCTCCGGACGCACCCGGCAGGGTCGGAGGACCCTGTCGGCCACCGCGGTCCCCGGGGTCTGCTGCAGGGAGGCCGGGGAGCGGCTCCGGGCGGGTCCCGGTACGGCGGCGTACGTCGGAGGTGACGGTGGACAGCGATCTGGCCCGGCGGGTGGTGGAGCTGGCCACCCGGGCGCCGTCGGTGTACAACACCCAGCCGTGGCGGTTCGTCGCGGGCGAGGATTGGCTCGACCTGTACGCCGACCGGAGCCGGCAGCTGACCACTCTGGACCCGACCGGCCGGCAGCTCGTCCTCAGCTGCGGCGCCGTGCTGGGCTTCGCCCGCACGGCGGTCCGCGCGCTCGGCCACGGGTGCCGGGTCGAACTGCTCCCCGACGACGCCGACCTCGACCACCTCGCCCGCCTCGCCGTCACCGCGCCGCGGCCGGCGCCGACCGAGGAGATCGCGCTGGCCCGCGCCATCGGAAGGCGGCGGACGGTCCGGGACCGGTTCGACTCCCGGCCGCTGCCGGCCGAAGCCCGCGCCCGGCTGGACGAGGACGCGGCCGCGGAGGACGCCTGGCTGCGCTGGGTCGACTCCGTCGCCGACCGCACCGCGCTCGCCGTGCTCGCCGACCGGGCCGACCGCATCGAGCACGCCGACCGGGCGGTGCAGGCGGAGCTCGCCCGGTGGCGGCGCGAGGAACCGTCCGCAGTGGACGGTATCCCGACCGCGGCGCTGCCGGCGCTGCCGACGGCGCTGCGCGGCTCGGACATCCCTCTCCGGGACTTCGACCCGGTGCAGGGTGACCGCGACCCGGCCGACCCGCAGCACCTGCCGTTGCCGGCCGAACGCCCCGACCTGGTGGTGCTCGGCACCCGCTACGACGGCCCGACGAGCTGGCTGCACGCCGGCCAGGCGACCGCCCGGGTGCTGCTGCGGGCGACCACAATGGACCTGGTCGCCTCCCCGCTGACCCAGGTGCTCGACATCCCGTGGACCCGCCAGCGGCTACGCACGGAGCTCCGGCTCGGCGGCCACCCGCAGCTGGTGCTCCGACTCGGCTACGGCCGGATCGACGGCCCGCGCAGCCCCCGACGAGGAGTGGAGGAGGTGCTCAGTCGCGCCTCCTGACCGCCCCGGGGCGGTCACACCGCATGGGTGCGCGGGTGCACGAATGCGGAGCGTGCCAGTTCCTCGCTCGGGACGGAGCCGACCACGGCCGAACGTCCCGCATGCACGGCCGGGCCTGCGTTGCGCGACGGTTCCGTCCGGAGATCCAAAGCGATCACGGCTGGGTAGACACTCGCCGTGACCAATGGACTGGCGGTGCTCGGGGCCTGGGTGGAGTTCCTGGTCCTGCTCGGGCTGCTGGCGGCACTGCTGCTGCGGGACGGTGCGCAGCGGTGAGGCGCTTGACCGGCCCGTCGGTGCTGCTGGTGCTCGCGCTCGCCGGCTGCGTAGGGCCGGCCGGGACACCGGCCGGGTACGAGGCGAAGGCCGGTCAGGCCGCCGCCGAGGGGCTGTCCCACCTGCGTACGGCGCTGCTGACGGTGCGTACGAGCGTGGACGGGCAGCTGCCCGCGGCGTACGAGGAGACGGTCCTGGTCGATGCCGAGGAGGGCGTCGGCTCGGTGCGCGCGTCGTTCGACTCGATCCAGCCCCCGGCGGACCCGGGTTCGGATCGGCTGCGCGCCGAACTGGACACGCTGCTGGCCGACGCCGGCGACGGGGTCACGGACCTGCGGATCGCCGCCAGGCGCGGCGACCCGGCGCAGCTCGCCGCCACGGCGAGGAAGCTGACCCCGGTGGCCGACGAGCTGGAGGCGTTCGGCGAGGACCACCCAGGATGAAGCGGCTGCTCGGGGTGGCGCTCGGCGTGCTGACCGCCATCGGCGGCTTCGTCGACATCGGCGACATGGTCACCAATGCGCTGGTCGGCGCCCGGTTCGGGCTCTCCCTGGCCTGGGCGACGATTCTCGGCGTCCTCGGCATCTGCCTGTACGCGGAGATGTCCGGCCGGGTCGCGGCGGTTTCCGGGCGGCCGACGTTCGACCTGGTCCGGGAGCGGCTCGGCCCGCGGGCCGGGCTGGCGAACCTGGTCGCGTCCAGCCTGGTCACACTGCTGACGTTCACCGCCGAGATCGGCGGCGTGGCGTTGGCGTTCGAGCTCGCGACCAGCGTGAACTACCTGCTGTGGGTGCCGCTGGCCGGCCTCGCGGTGTGGCTGGTGATCTGGCGGGTGAGGTTCACCGTGCTGGAGAACCTCTTCGGCCTGCTCGGACTCGCCCTGGTCGTCTTCGGCGTCGCGGTCTGGAAGCTCGGGCCGGACTGGGCCGGCCTGCTGCACCAGATCGTGCGGCCGGCCAAGCCCGCCGAGGAGGACTGGCCGACGTACTTCTACTATGCGGTCGGGCTGTTCGGGGCCGCGATGACGCCGTACGAGGTGTTCTTCTTCTCCTCCGGCGGGATCGAGGAGCGCTGGACGGAGAAGGACCTGGGCACCGCCCGGGCCAACGTCTTCCTCGGCTTCCCGCTCGGTGGCCTGCTGTCGCTGGCCATCGCCGCCGCCGCGATGCTCGTGCTGATGCCGCACTCGATCGAGGTGAGCACACTCGGCCAGGTCGCGCTGCCGGTCGCGGTGGCGGTCGGCAAGATCGGCGTCGCGGTGGCGCTGCTCGGCTTCGTCGCCGCGACGTTCGGCGCCGCACTGGAGACCGGGCTGTCCTGCGGGTACGCGGTGTCGCAGTACTTCGGGTGGCAGTGGGGGAAGTACGTGCGGCCGCGCGAGGCGGCCCGCTTCCACCTGCTCGTGCTGCTCGCCACGATCACCTCGGTCGCGGTGGTGCTCACCACGGTCGACCCGATCACGGTCACCGAGTACTCGGTGGTGTTCTCCGCGGTCGCCCTGCCGCTCACCTACTTCCCGATCCTCGTGGTCGCGAACGACCCTGACTACATGGGCGAGCGGGTCAACGGCCGGCTGACGAACACGCTGGGCACGGTCTTCCTCGGGATCGTCGCGATCGCCGCGGTCGCCGCGATCCCCCTCATGCTGGTCACGAAGGCGGGGCAATGACGGCCGGACGCACGCTGAACCTCAACCTGCACCTCCTCGACCGGCAGGTGGTCGGCCCGGACGACCGGCTGGTCTGCAAGGTCGACGACGTCGAGCTCGAGCCGGACGAGTCCGGCCGGCTCGTGGTCACCGCGATCCTGGTCGGGCCGCGGGCGCTCGGTCCACGACTCGGCGGCCGCCTCGGCCGCTGGACGGCGGCGATCGCCGACCGGCTCGCCGCCGACCGGGATGCCGGCCCGCACCGGATCGACATGCGGGTCGTCACCGAGATCGGCAGCGCCGTCCGGGTCGACCGCACCCGGGAAGACCTCGCCGTCGCGCCGCTGGAGCAGTGGGTGGACGAGCACGTCGTGCGACGCATCCCGGGGAGCCGGCATGAGAGCGAGTGAGCTGCTCGGCAAGGAGGTCCGCGACCGCGATGGCACCCCGGTCGGCGTCGTCACCGACCTGCGCTGCGTGCAGGACGGGCCACCGCGGGGACACCTGGCGGCGCTCCGGGTGGACGCGCTGCTCATCAGCAGGGCGCACAGCGGAACGCTGCTGGGGTACGACCGCGGCCGCTCCCAGGGGCCGGCGCTGCTGCGGGCGATCGTGCGCCGGCTGCACCGCGGCGCCCGGACGATCGACTGGGACAGGGTCAGCCGGTACGACGGCGACGCAGTCGAGCTGGACCTGTCCCTCGGTCCGGTCAGTCCGGGTGACTGAGCACCAGGCGGGCGGCGTCCTCGGCCCTGGCGCGATCGGTGTCCACCAGCCCTAACCGGGTGCGCCGGTCGAGCAGGTCGCCTTCGTCCAGGGCACCCTCGTGCCGGACGGCATGCCGCAACTCGGCGAGAGTCGTCTGCACGCCTTCGGCGACCGGCTCGAGCCAGGCCGGGTCCGCCGAGGCCTCGGCCAGCACATCGCTCGCCAGCGTCCCGTAGCGGGCGACCAACCGCGGCGGCGCGTTCAGCCGGGCGAGGGTGGCAGGTCCGGCCGCACCCACCAGCGGCAGGTTCTTCGTGACGCACGGTCCTGCCGCGATGCGTCCGGCCAGGACGGCGGCGTCGACCGCGTCCTGCGCCATCCGCCGGTACGTGGTCAGCTTTCCGCCCACCACCGTGATCACGCCGCTGCCCGACGTGAGGACGGCATGCCGGCGGGACAGATCCGCGGTTTCCACCGGTCCGGTGCCGCCGGCCCGGTGCAGCAGGGGACGGAGCCCGGCGAAGGCGCCCAGCACCTCGCCACGGTCCACCGGCTCGGTCAGGACGCCGTTCAGGCTGGTCAGGAGGAATTGGATCTCGGGTTCGGTGGGCTGCGGCACGTCCGGGATCGGACCGTCGAACGGCTCGTCGGTGAGCCCCACGTAGACCCGGCCGTCGGCCTGCGGAAGCGCGATGACGAACCGGTTGGTCTCGCCGGCCACCGGCACCGTGAGCTGGACACCGGCGGCGCCACGCAGCGAGTCGCCGGACAGGATGAGGTGGGTCCCACGGCTGGGCCGGATCCGTATCTCCGGCACCAGATCGCCGGCCCAGACGCCGGTCGCGTTGACCACCGCTCTGGCCCGGATCTCGTGGGACTCGCCGGTCAGCCGGTCACGGACCAGGGCCCCATCGCCCGCGACGTTCTCGGCGGCGCAGCGGGTGATCACCCGGGCACCGTGGCCGGCCGCCGTGCGGGCGATGGTGACGACGAGTCTCGCGTCGTCGACCAACTGCCCGTCCCAGGCCAGCAGCCCACCCCGCAGGCCTCGGCGGGTGACGGCCGGGACCAGGTGTGCGGTCTCGGTGCCGGTCAGGCGGCGCATGCGGGGCAGCACCGCGCTCGGCGTACGGACGGACATGCGCAGCAGGTCACCGAGGACATATCCGGTGTGCGCGATCGCGGCCTGTCGGCGCGTCACCGGTGGCAGCAGCGGCAGCAGCGAAGGCAGCGCATGCACGAGGTGGGGCGCCGTGCGGGTCATCAGGATGCCCCGCTCGGCCGCGCTCTCGCGCGCGATCCCCACCTGCCCGGAGGCCAGGTAGCGCAGTCCCCCGTGGACGAGCTTGGAGCTCCAGCGACTGGTTCCGAAGGCGAGATCGTGCTTGTCGATCAAGACCACCGACAGACCTCGGGAGGCGGCATCCAGGGCCACCCCGGCGCCGGTGACGCCGGCGCCGATCACCAGGACGTCGACGACATCGGCACCGTCCAGCCAGTGCAGGTCCATGGCCCGGCGGGCCGCATTGAGCGACGTACTCACGCGGTCCCTCCTCACCTGCACGGCAGCACGGTGAGACGCACCGTCGGATCGGCCCCGAGTGGTAGACCTTACGCCGTGCACGGACATTCATACCTAGCTCGGGACATGCGGTGGGACTCCTGGGGGGTCAGCGGTCGCCAGCCCGAGCTGCCGCCGTCCGTCGTGGAAGTCCTGAAGCAGGCATTGCACGCGGATCCGAATGCCTGCCCCAGGACTGCCGTCGCCGATGTCCGGCTGTCCGCTCCCGCCCTGCCCGACTCGGTTCGCGGTGCCCTGGCAGAGCTGGTCGGGGCCGAGCATGTCCGTACGGACCGGCAGACGCGGCTGCTGCACGTCGGTGGGAAGAGCACGGTCGACCTGCTGCGCTGCCGCAGCGGGGCCGTCCTGACCGCCCCCGACGCCGTGGTGCTGCCAGCCGACCACGAGGAAGTGCTGGCCGTTCTCCGGTGCTGCGCGACAAGTCGGGTCGCGGTCGTGCCCTTCGGAGGCGGGACCAGCGTCGTGGGCGGCCTGGCGCCGGAGGGCGCGGCCAGGTCCGCGGTCATCGCCCTCGACCTGCGCAGGATGGACCGCCTGGTCGCCGTCGACGAGCAGTCGATGACGGCGACCCTGCAGCCGGGCCTGCGGGGACCGGACGCCGAGCACCTGCTGGCCGAACGCGGTCTGACCATCGGTCACTTTCCGCAGAGCTTCGAGCACGCCACCATCGGTGGCTTCGCGGCCACCCGCTCGTCGGGCCAGTCCTCGAGCCGCTACGGCCGCTTCGACGACCTCGTCGTCGCGCTGCTGGTCGCTACTCCCCGAGGCGAGCTCCGGCTCGGTCGTGCCCCCGCGTCGGCGGCCGGACCGGACCTGCGCGAGCTGTTCCTGGGGTCGGAAGGTGCTTTCGGGGTCATTACCGAGGTCACCGTCCGGGTCCGGCCGACGCCCGAGGTCCGGCTGCAGGACGCCTGGCTGTTCGCCAGCTTCGAGGACGGAGCGACGGCCCTCAGGCGGCTCGCGCAGAACGACACCCTGCCGGCGGTGGCCCGGCTCTCGGACGAGGAAGAGACGGTCGTCAACTCTCTCCTCTCCGCCCGGGACACCGGGCCGCCGGGCGGTGCTCAGGCGATCCTCGTCTACGAGGGCGGGCGGGCGGAGGCTGCGGCCCGGCGGCTGCGTGCCTCGGACGTCTTGTCGGCGGTGGGTGGCACGCCCCAGGAGGGCTCGGCTGCGCAGGAGTGGCGGCGGAATCGTTTCCAGGCGCCCTACCTGCGCGACACGCTGCTCGACCACGGGGTGCTCGTCGACACGCTGGAGACCGCCAGCTCGTGGTCGGTGCTGCCGGCCCTCTACCGGGCGGTGAAGGAAGCGGTCGGCACCGAGCTGCGGCGGCAGGGAACGCCCTCGCTCGTCACCTGCCACATTTCCCATGTCTATGCCAGCGGGGCGTCGCTCTACTTCACCGTCGCCACCGCCGCGGCACCGGACCCGATCAGTCAGTGGCGAGCGGTGAAGAAGGCGGCCGGCGACGCGATCGTCGGGTGCGGGGCGACGATAACCCACCATCACGGCGTCGGCGTCGATCACCGCGAATGGATGACCGCCGAAATAGGTGAGTTGGGCATGGCGATCCTGCGGGCGGTCAAGGACGTGCTCGACCCGTCCGGGATCCTCAATCCCGGCAAGCTCATACCGCCGGTGTCCTGATCCCGCGCCTCGGCGCGGGCCGCCGCGCACGCGGCGGGGGCCGGCGCGAGCCGGCTCAGCCGGCGCCGAAACGGTCTCGGCTCTGCACCGGGATGAGCGGCTTCTCGGCCCTCGCCCTCAGCTGCTGGACGGCCCAGGTGTTGCCGTCCGGGTCGCTGAACCCGAAGAACGTCCCGCCGTCGCGCTCGTCGAAGACGGTGATCTCGCTCGCCTCGACCCCGCGCGCCAGCAGCTCGTCCCGGGCGGCCGCGGCGTCGGCGACGCACAGCTGCAGGCCCCGCATCGAGCCCGGCGCCATCTCCCGCTGGGCCGGCAGGTCACCGACCACGACGGAGCAGCCCGAGCCGCGAGGCGTCAGCTGCGCGACGTGCATCTGCTCGGTGCGGGTGTCGTGGTCGAGGGCGAACCCGACCTGGTCCCGGTAGAAGGCGATCGAGCGGTCGATGTCGCTCACCGGGAGGACGACGACCTCCAAGGTCCAGTCCATGGGCGGTCTCCTTCGGCGGTCCGGGCGAGGACCCGGGAAGACTAGTCGGTCGGACAGTGGTGTCCCGAGCGAGCACCTGGCTCCCACCTGACTCAGCCCACGGTTGAGACTCCCTCGCCGGGGGGATGATCAAGGCCGTCCGGTCGGGGGTCGGAGGTACTGGGCTCTGCGGAGCGGATCTGTCAGGGAGGCGCGATGCGCGTCGGTGCAGCACTGATCGTCGTCTGGTTGGTCATCGGTGTCATCGCTGCGGCACAACGCAACTACTTCAGCGAGTCGAGACCCAGCTGCGCCAAGCTGGGCACGGTGGCCGTCACGATCGTCGCCGGGCCACTGAATTACCTCGGCGTCAATCCCAAGGTCAAGTGCACGGTGCCGGAGCCGTCGAAGTAACGGTGCCGCGGACGGCCCAGGCCCGCGCGGACAGCGGGATCGGGCCGTCCGCGAGCATGGACCGGAGCCGGTCCCGCAGCCGTTGCCTCGCGTCCTCAGGCAGGCCCGCGCAGTACGTGGGCGCGGGTCCCTGCCCGCCGAGGAAGGGCGTCCAGTAGTCGCCGAAGTCGCGGAAGACCGTCGGCACGGTGATCGCGGTGCTGCGCACGTCCGCGAGCCCGGCGAAGACGGCCGCCAGCCGGTCCGGCCGGCACAGCGGGAAGCGGCGGCCCTCGTCCAGCTCGGCGGCGGCCGGGTCGAGCGCGACCGCGGCGTCCCAGAACAGCCGGATCGGCTGCATGCCCTCGGCGTAGTCCCACACGTACCCGGCGACCACGCCGCCGGGCCGGCAGGCCCGGGCCATCTCGGCGACCGCCGCCGCCGGGTCCGGCAGGAAGTTCAGCACCAGGCCGGACACCACCCGGTCGACCGCGGCGTCCCGGACCGGCAGCGTCGAGGCGTCCGCCACGCCGGCGGCCGCGCCCGGCAGCCGCCGCGCGTGCTCCAGGTAGCCGCGGGACCGGTCCAGCGCGAGCACGGCAGCCGGCGCCGTGCTCAGCACGGCACCGGTCAGCGCACCGGTGCCGCAGCCGACATCCAGCCACCTCGTGCCCGGCGCCGGGTCGAGCCAGGCCACGAAGCGCTCCGCGACCAGCCGGCTCCACCGCCCCACGTACGGCTCGTACGCCCCGCCGCTCGCCCACATCCGGTCCGGCACGCCGGCCATGCTCCCGGATCCGGCGACCCCGGTCACGGCCGCCCGCACGACGAGGTCCGGACCCGCCGCTACCGGGAGGCGGCAGGCCCGGACCGCGTCACCCGTGGTGGTCGGGCCCGAGCTGGGATCTCGCCCTACTTCGTGCTGTGCAGGTCGACCTGCGTGGTGCCGGAACGGGTGGCGCCGATGATCCGGACGCCCGGCCACGCCCGTCCGATCATGGGCTCCTCCGGAGTATCACCTGCATCACGGACGCGGCGGCGCTCGGGTTCAGGGACGCCCGCCGGGCAGGTACCGGCCTCGGCGTCTGCCCGGCGGGCGTGCTCCAACGGCGGCTACCTAGCGCGGGGCCGCTGATCGAACGGCCGATCCGGGTGCTCGTCACCGACACCGAACTGTGGACCGACCCGGTCCGGGTGGTCGACTCGACCCCCGTGGAGTGCGCCTCAGTCGGGGCGGTCGTGGAGGTGGTTGCGCCGGGGTCGGCGCTCGGGGTCGATCCATCGGGGTGGGTGGAACTCGGGTCGGCCGTCGGCGGCCAGGCGGACCTGCCAGTCGCCGTGCTCCACCAGGCGGTGGTGGGCGCCGCAGAGCAGCACAGCGTTGGCGAGGCTGGTCGGCCCGCCGGCGGCCCAGTGCCGGACGTGGTGCGCCTCGCACCAGCCGGGGGGTCGGTCGCAGCCGGGGAACGCGCAGCCGCGGTCGCGGATGATCAGGGCGCGGCGGACCGGTCCGGTGCACAGCCGCCGGGACCGGCCGAGATCCAGCGGCTGCCCGGCGCCGCCGAGCACCGCGGGCACGACCGCCGCGTCGCAGGCCAGCCGGCGAGCGGCGGTCGCGGAGACCGGGGTGCCGTCGTCCAGGACGCCGGCGCCGGTGAGGGTGCGCAGCGGCACGGTCACCACGACCAGCGGCCGGAGGCACATCGAGGACCGCGGTCATGACGGCAACCTAATGGGGCCCTCCGACAATTCGGGCACTTCCTGTTTCGGCCAACGGACACCGTCTCCGTCGGCCAGGTCGGCCCCCGGGCACCGCCTACGAGGGCGACCAGGCGGCGGCGACCGCGGCCGCGACGCCCGCCGCCTGGGCGCGGCCGGCTCGGGCGGACGGCGCTCGCCGGGCCGCGTCGAGCGC
>JBJMII010000160.1:0-9708 GCA_045806925.1 Mycobacteriales bacterium | reverse complement strand
GCCTCAACCCCGGTTAACTTCGAAGACCCGGTATTGCTCGGGAGCCTGCGTCGCAAGTAGCCGCATCGTCAACACTTGGGCGCTCGCCGGGGTGGGACGTTACCTCAATATCCGTCGTCGTGACGCTGCACGTGCATCAGGGAGCTTGATGCCCCAAGTACACGCAGGCAGTTCCGGTTATCCGAACCGGAACCATGAGGAGGCCAGCAACCATGCCAGTTACCGAGAACAACACGGATGCCGAGGCGATGGGCCAGCAGCTCAGGGCCATCAGCTCCGCCCTGAGAAGCGACGCTGGGGCGTACCGGCTGCCACCCATTGAGCCGCCCACGGTGGCCAATACTGCCGAGACCCAGTTTCAGGAAGCTGGTTGGCGAGTCAAGGCAAGCTCCGCCATCGTAGCTATTCAGCAGGGTCGGCCGCTGGGCGGTTCTGGTTGACCGTGCGGGTGTCGTGGGCGTGTCATTTTGATCTTGCTGTCCTTGATGTGATCATGGGCTGGTGCTCGGAGGCCCGTCCGCGTCTTCGTCCGCTTCGGCGGAGGATCTGCGGGCGCTGGTAGGCGAGCTGCGGGCGGCGAACGCTGAGCTGCGGGCCGCCAACGCCGATCTTCAGCGGGTGGTGGAGGGGCAGGCCGCGCGGATCGCGGAGTTGGAGCGGCAGCTGGGCGCCGATTCGTCGACGTCGAGTAGGCCGCCGTCCTCGGATGGGCCGTACCGCAAGCCGCCGCGGCGCTCGTCGCGGACGGCGTCCGGGCGCAGGCCCGGTAAGCAGCCCGGGCAGCCGGGCTCGACACTGCCGCTGATCGGGGATCCGGACGAGATCGTCTGTTGTGATCCGGTGTGCTGTTCGGGCTGCGGGGCGGACCTTTCCGGGGCGCCGGTGACCGGTGTGATCCGCCGGCAGGTCACCGAGGTAAGTCCACCGCCCCGGCCGCGGGTCACCGAGTATCAGATCCTGACCCGGACCTGCCCGGGCTGCGGGGCGGCCGCGACCGGTGCTTCACCAGCGTGCGCGCCTGGCCGGGCGCAGTACGGGCCAGGGGTGTTGGCGCGGGCGGCGGAGCTGCTGTGCGCGCACTATCTGCCGGTGGCCCGCGCCGCCCGGTTGATGCGCTCCATGCTGGGCGTGGCGCCCTCGGTCGGGTTCATGGCCACGGTGCGGCACCGGGCCGCCGCGGTGTTGGAACACACGTTCCTGCCTCGGGTCCGGGAGCTCCTGCGCCAGGCCGGCGTGCTGCACGCCGATGAAACCCCCGGCCGCGCCGACGGCGGCCTGGAGTACGTCCACGTCGCGGCCACCGAGTTCCTGACCGTCATGCACACCGGCGGGCGCGCCAAGACCGACATCGACGCCGGCGGCGTGCTGGGCGGCTATGCCGGCACGATCGTGCGCGACGGCTACGCCGGCTACACCCATCTGATCGACGCCCACCACGCCTGGTGCGGCGCGCATCTACTCCGCGACCTGCGGGCCTTCCACACCGCCGACCCCCACCGGCAGGTCTGGGCGGCCGCGATGGCCGACACCCTCACCGACGCCCACCACGCCGCAACCGCGGCCCGCGCCGCCGGACACGACGCCCTGGCCCCGGACACACTGCGGCAGATCCGTAACCACTATCGCGGCGCGGTCGCCAAAGGCATCACCGACAACCCCCGGGCCGGCCCGCTGGGCCGCGACGCGCTCACCTTGGCGCGGCGATTCCGGGACCACGAAGACATGATCCTTCGCTTCGTGGTCGACCTCGCCGTGCCCTTCACCAACAACCAAGCAGAGCGCGATCTCCGCCCGGTCAAGATCCAGCAACGGACCTCCGGCGGCTGCTGGCGCACCCTGGCCGGCATCGCCGACTTCGCCGTCGTCCAGTCCTACCTGTCCACCGCCACCAAATGGGGCCTGGACACCCTCGACGTACTCAACCAGCTGTTCACCACCGGCGCCTGGCTACCACCAGCCCCCGAACCCTGCTGAATAGCTACGACGCAGGGACTCAGAGAATGGCCTCCTCCGTGCTGCCCGCACGGCAGCGCGCTACAGCGATGCCACAGCCGAGTCGTCGGCTTCAGCTGCGACCCTCACGGACGTGTCCAAACACCCGCCCGGAGGTCTGCTCGCGTAACCCGTCAGAGGAAACTCTGGCGCCAACGTCAGCAGAACTCAGGACCACGATGACACAGCGAGGTGGCTCAGGCAACGTCGGCAGCGCCGTTCGGCTCCGACTCGGGAGCCGTGCGATCAAGACGCTACCCGCCAGAGAGCCGATCTTTCGACCATGCCGCTGGTCGGAGCGTGTAACCGTACGTGGACTGGCCGGCGTCTCGCTCTCGGACCTGGTCAGCGGTTCACGGGAGTGCGATCCAGTAGCGGAGCTCGCTATCGGCGCCGTCGGCTACACACCGGGTCGCTTCGCCTGCTCTTGGGGGTTGGGCCGGCCGGTTGCGGATCATCGGCAGGGGAAAGAGTCACCCCGTGTTCCAGGCTGCCTTCTGGGGGTTCGTTGGTGGTGCCTCCCTGCTGATCGGTGCGTTGGTGGGCCTCTTCCTGTCGGTGCCGATTCGGCTCGTCGGGTTGGTGATGGGGTTCGGGGTCGGGGTGCTGATCAGCGCCGTCGCCTTCGAGCTGACCGGGGCCGCGTACGAGCGGGCGGGAGCTGTGCCGGTCGTGATCGGGCTGACCGCGGGAGCGCTGACGTTCTTCGTCGGCGACTGGGTGATCGATCGGATGGGCGCGGAGAACCGCAAGGACCCCACCGGCACCGCCGCAGGCGCAGGCGCGTCGGCGTCCACCTCGCTGGTGCTGGGGGCGCTGCTGGACGGCATCCCGGAGTCGGCCGCGATCGGGGTGAGCCTGCTCGGCGGCGGCTCGGTGGGGACTGCGGTCGTCATCGCGGTGTTCCTGTCGAACATCCCCGAGTCCCTCTCAGCCAGCGCCGGCATGAAACGGGACGGCCGCTCTGTCGGCTACGTCCTGCGCCTGTGGGTGCTCGTGGTGGTCGCCTCGACGGTCGCCGCGGCTGGGCTACGGGCTGCTCGGCAGCGCGGGGGAGACGACGCTGGCCGTGACAGAGGCCTTCGCCGCTGGCGCAGTGCTGACGATGCTCGCCGACACGATGGTGCCGGAGGCCGTCGAGCACGCCGGTCCTGCGGTCGGCCTGGCCTGTGTCGTCGGCTTCATCTGCTCGTTTCTCTTGTCAATGGCCGGAGGGGTGTGACGCGCGAGCGGGCCGGCCGTGCACGATCAGCACATCGCGCGGACGACGTCGGAAATCCGTGCAAGCTGGACCGTCGCGAACAAGCTCAACGCAGCTCAGCCGCACTGCGCGCGCGACGCGCGACCATCAGCGGTGTGGGCGCCTGGTCGTGCCGCGACGCCTGGCTGTGTGCGGGTTGCGGTGGCGATAACGAGTCGCGGCCGCCGAGTCGGTGCGCTTCGCCTGCGATGACCGCAACCGCCTAACGCCAGCCGAAGCGCGCGCCATCAAGCCGCTTGTGGGGTCCGTACCAGATAGTCTTCGATCCGCTATCCGAGTCGTGCACGTGGCTCGAGACACGTCATCCGATATGACTCGCGTCGCCTTGGCCTGGGCTGGCCCGCTCCGCCCGCCGACTCCGCCTACACCTGCCCCAACCCTGGCCCTGGCAGTGGCGCCGCGTTCAGAGGATGCCGAGTTGGTTCGCCCGGGCGAGGGCCTCCACGCGGTTTCGGGCACCGAGCTTCTCCATGGCCCGCTGCAGGTACGTCTTGACGGTGTTGCGGGCCAGGCCGAGCGCGGCGGCGATCTCGGGGTTGGTCTCTCCCATGGCGACCCGCCGCAGGATGTCGTACTCGCGTCTGGTCAGGCCGTGTTCGCGCAGCTTGCGGCTGAGCAGTGCATCTCCGCTGCTGCCCACGTCGATGCCGGCGACGCGTTCGCCGGCTACCACCCGCCTGATGACGTCGACCAGATCCTCACGCTCGGTGTCCTTGACCACCACGCCGTGCGCGCCGGCGGCGAGGGCGGCATCGAGGGCCGCGTGATCGGGGTAGGCGGTGAACAGGATGATCTTGACTCGGGGGTCCTGCGCGCGCAGTGCCTGCACCGCCTCGGGGCCGAGCATGTCGGGCAACCGGAGGTCGAGCAGGATCACATCCGGGCGGAGGTTCTGGACCGCCGCGATCGCCTCGCGGCCGGTGCGGGCGTAGCCGGCGACCCGAAGCCAGGACGTGTTCTGCAGGGCCAGTGTCACGCCGTCGAGGACGATCGGGTGGTCGTCCGTGACGAGCACCCGTACCACTCCGGTGCTCACGTCGGTGCCCAGGCCTGGAAGGTCGCGCCGCCATCGTCGTTGCGTCCGATGGTGATCGTCCCGCCGACCCTGGCGACCCGCTCCGACACGGACGCCAGGCCCAGACCGTCTCCGCGGGTGAAGTCGTCATCCAGGCCGACACCGTCGTCCGAGACGGTGACCGCGACGCCGTCCCGCAGGGCGAAGACGCTGACCACGACCGACTGTGCGCTGGCGTGTTTCTCCACGTTGAGCAGGGCCTCCCGGGTGGCGTCGGCCAGCGCGACGGCGCGTGAAGGCTGCAGGGTCGGCAGCTCGGTGAGCGTGATCATCCGGACGTTGACGCCGGCGCGGTCCGCGAAGGCCCGGGTGTGCTCGCGCAGCGCGACGCAGAGGGCGACCTGCTCGGGCGGGGCGCTCAGCACCCGCAGCGAGCCGCGGAGCGCCGCGGACGCCTCGACTGCCTGCTGCCCGATCGCGGTCAGGCGTGCCCGTACCCGCTCGTCGAGCAGCGGCTCGTCGCCCAATCGCTGAATGCCGGCGCGAAGGGTGAACAGCATGGCGCCGACGGAGTCGTGGAGCTCGAGTGCGACGCGTCGCCGTTCCTCGTGAACCGCGACCTCGGCGGCGTGCCGGGCCCGTTCGGCGATGACGCTCGCCGCCGCCGTCCGCGCCGCGAGCTGTTCGAGGGCCTGCGCCGTGCGGTCACCGAACTCGGTCTCCCAGCGGTTGGCTCCATACAGCACACCCAGCAGCTCGCCGTCGTGGGTGATCGGGACGGCGATCATCGCCTTGACACCCTCGGCCTCGGCCTGCGTCCTGAAGTGGTCGGTGGTGTAGGGCGAGGAGCAGTAGTCGCTGACCCACAACGGGCGGCGCAGGGCGACCACGCGGCCGCCGAGTCCGGTGCCGACGGGCACGACGAGGCCGGCCACATTGTCCGTGACGATGTTGACCGTGTGCTGGAGCACGATCCGGTCCGCACCGTCCGGCTCGCCCAGCCAGGCGACGTCGACGCCGGCCAGCTGCGGCACGTTCGTCATGATTCGCTGCACCGCGGCGCCCCGGTCGAGCAGCGCAAGGATGTTCGCGTACTCCTCGTCGAGGCCGAGCAGCACGTCGGGCAGCGGTGCCGCACGCAGGCGGGGCCGCAGGTCGTTCATCGCAGATCCAGCTCCCGGCGCTGAGTGCGGATCGCGTACGTCGCGGGCCCTCGGCGCACCGGGACCATCCTCGCTCACCCGCCGGGGCGCGGCCATCTCCATCCGGAGACCTCCGTACCGAGACCTCCGAAGTGACACCTGCACCTGCGGCTACCCCTCGCGGTCGGCGGGGCGCAACCTCGGCAACCACGTCGCCCTCGGGCGGAACGCCGGACGCAGCAGGAGGACCTCGCATGCCGATGCTCACCATACGCGATCTACGGGTGAGCTACGGAGGGGCGATCGTCGGCGTGCGGAACGTCTCCTTGGACGTGCCGGCGGGCGCGATCGTGGCGGTGCTCGGCAGCAACGGTGCGGGCAAGACGACGTTGCTGCGGGCCATCTCCGGTGTCCTCGGCGAGCACGGCGGTGCGGTCGACCGCGGCAGGATCGCGTTCGAGGGGCACTCCGTGCTGGGTCGGTCCGCCGCCGCCATCGTGGCCGCGGGAATCGTGCAGGCCCCGGAGGGCCGAGGGATCTTCGAGCGGCTGACCGTCGCCGAGAACCTGCGCATCGGCGGCTTCGCCGTCCGCGGCGGGACTGCCGCCGCCCGGGCACGGCAGCTGGTCGACGAGCTCTTCCCGATCCTCCGCGACAAGCGCGACCAGCGGGCCGGCCTGCTCTCCGGCGGCCAGCAGCAGATGCTCGCCATCGGACGCGCCCTGATGGCCGCGCCCAGGCTGTTGCTGCTCGACGAGCCGTCGCTGGGGCTGGCACCCAAGGTCGTCGGCCAGATCGGGCAGGTGATCAAGGAGATCAACGCGCGGGGCACCACCGTCATGCTGGTCGAGCAGAACGCCGCGATGGCCCTGGCGGTCGCCACCCACGCCCTCGTGCTGACCACCGGCGAGGTGTCCCTGTCCGGCCCGGCGGCCGAGCTCGCCGCCGACGACACCGTCCGCGACCTCTATCTCGGGCGGGACACCGAGGCAGCGGTCGACCGGGAGCTGGGCACCGCGGCGGGCAGCCGCCCCTATCTGCGGCGGTGGGCGGGATGAAGTCGGCTCCCGCCCCCGCCGCGCTCAACTCCCCGGCGCTGACCGTCGACGCCGTAACCGTCCGGTTCGCGGGCCTGACCGCCCTCGACGCGGTGTCGTTCGCGGTCGCCAAGGCGGCCATCCATGCCGTGATCGGCCCGAACGGCGCCGGCAAGTCGACGTTGTTCAACGTGGTCTCCGGCGCCTACCGGCCGGTGGGCGGCTCCGTCCGCTTCCACGGCGTGGACCTGACCCGGTTGCGCCCGCACGACATCGCCGGACTCGGGGTGGCCCGGACGTTCCAGAGCATCGCGCTGCTCGCGACGGAGACGGTCGAGGAGAACCTGATGCTCGGCCGTCACCACCTCACCCGCGCGGGGTTCGTCACCGCGGCGCTGCGGCTGCCGACGGCGCGGCGGGAAGAGCGCCGCCACCGGGCCCGCGCCCGGGAGATCGCCGCCTTCGTCGGCCTCGGCGACAGGCTCGACACCGCGGCCGGACAGCTGTCCTACGGCGACCGGAAGCGGGTGGAGATCGCCCGGGCGCTGTGCGTGGAACCCGATCTGCTGCTCCTGGACGAACCGGCGGCCGGCATGAACGCGCACGAGACCGCCGTCATGGCGCACCTCATCCGCGACATCCGGGACGCCCTGCAGATCCCGGTCCTGCTCGTCGAGCACGACATGGGCCTGGTCATGAGCATCGCCGACCGGTTGACGGTCCTCGACTTCGGTCGCCGCATCGCCGACGGCACACCCGCGCAGGTTCAGCGCGACCCCGAGGTGCAACGCGCCTACCTCGGCAGCGGGGAGGAATGACAGTGACCCAGTTTCTCCAGCTACTCATCAGCGGGGTCTCGCTCGGCGCGGTGTACGCGCTGCTCGCGCTCGGCTTCGTCGTGGTGTTCAGGGCGAGCGGGGTGGTGAACTTCGCGCACCCCGCATTGCTGATGGTGGGCGCGTACGTCACGGCGCGGCTGACCGCCGCGGACACGCTCCCGTTCGAGTTCGCCCTGCTGGCCGGCATCGGCGCCGCCGTCGCCGTCTCGTTCGTCATCCAGCGACTGCTCGTGAGTCCGATGGCGAGCAGGTCCGTCATCGCGGTGAGCATCATGACCATCGGCGTGGACGTGGTCATCCAGACCGAGATCACCCGGCGGATCGGCGTCGACATCCTGCCCATGGGCGACCCCTGGCAGGACGGCGTCGTCAGCGTCACCGGCCTGACGATCCCGCAGACCCGCATCGCCGCGCTGGTCGTCGGCGTCACGGTCATCGCCGCCTTCTTCGCCTGGTTCAGGTTCTCGACCTGGGGAATCGCGATGCGGGCCGTCGCCGAGGACCCCGGGACGGCCGCGCTGATGGGCGTGCGGCGGGTCCGGGTCTCGGCGATCGCCTGGATGCTCGCCGGGGCGCTGGCGGCGATCGCCGGCCTGTTCCTCAGCGTCTTCCCCTCGCCCGGCCTCGAGCCGGCGACCGCGGCGGTGGCCCTGCGCGCCTTTCCCGCGGCGATCATCGGCGGCCTGGACTCGACCGGCGGCGCGGTCGTCGGGGGCGTGGTCGTCGGCGTCGCGGAGGCGCTGGCCGGCGGCTACGCGGGCGAGCTGTCCTTCCTCGGGCAGGGCTTCCACACCGTCATGCCGTACGCCGTCATGGTCCTGGTGCTGCTGGCCCGCCCGTCCGGTCTGTTCGGCAGCAGGGAGCTGCACCGTGTCTGAGCCACTGACCGACCTGGCGGTGGACGACCGGGTCGACCCCGCCACCACCGAGGTCGAGAAGGCCACCGCTCGCACCGGCCGGAGCCCGGCGGCGATCGCGGTCACGCTGGCCGGCACGGCCGTCGCCCTAGCGCTGCCGCTGTACGTCGAGACGTTCTGGCTGCAACTCGGCCTGTTCGCGTTCGCCGGCGCCGTCGCAGCGCTCGGCCTGAACCTGCTGCTCGGCCAGGCCGGTCAGCTCTCGCTCGGGCACTCCTTCTTCGTCGCGGTGGGCGCCTACGGCTACACCTTCTTCGCCGCCGAGAGCCGCAACCTGGGGGTGAGCCACCAGGCCGGGCTCGCCCTGTCACCCGTGGTCGCCCTGGTGCTCGCGGTGCTGCTCGCCGGCGTCGCCGGGCTGCTGTTCAGCCCCATCGCTGCCCGCCTGCGCGGCATCTACCTCGGCATCGCGTCGCTCGCCCTGGTCTTCGGCGGGCAGCACATCCTGTACAACGCCGAGCCGCTCACCGGTGGCTTCAACGGTCGCGACGTGCCGAGCTTCGCGCTGCCGGGCTTCCGGTTCGACGAGCTCCCCGGCGAGACCCTGTACGTGCTGGGCGTGCCGTTCGGCCGCGCGGAGAAGCTGTGGTACCTCGCCCTGGTCATCACCGTCGCCGCCTACCTGTGCTGCCGGAACCTGGTCCGAGGGCGGCCCGGGCGGGCGCTGCGGGCGGTCCGCGACCGTGAGCTGATGGCCGGGATCATGGGCGTGCCGGTGACCCGTTACAAGGCGTACGCGTTCCTCGTCTCGTCGATGTACGCCGGCCTCGGCGGTGTGCTGCTCGCCCTCGCATTCGGACGGATCGTCCCGGAGACCTTCGGGATCGCACTGGCGATCGAGTACCTCGTGATGGTGGTCATCGGCGGGCTCGCCTCGCCGGCCGGAGCGGTCGTGGGCGCCTTCTTCGTGTCCTGCCTGCCGGCCGTGCTCGAACGCTACACGGCGGTGCTGCCGGGACTCGCTCCCGCCGGCGAGGAGGGCATCAGCCCGGGGGTGGCCGCGAGGTTCGCCTTCGGCGCGGCGGTGATCGCGCTGCTGCTGTTCGAACCGGGCGGTGCCGCCGCAGTCGGCCGCCGCCTTCAACGCGCCGCCCGCCGAGCCGTTCCCCGCGCCACTCGGTCAGCACGGCCCCAGCCCGACAACCCGTCGCAGTGAAGGAGAACCCCATGTCGTGGTCGCCCCTGCAACCCATCCTCCGGCGACCCGGTCGCGGCCTGCCGCTGGCCGCACTCGCCGTCGCCCTGCTCGCCGCCGGATGCTCGACGAAGAGCGACGCCGGGCAGACCGACACCGGTGGCGGGCTCGCCACCGGCCCCGGCGTCACCGGGCAGGTGATCAAGCTGGGCGTGCTCACCGACCGGACCGGCCCGTTCGCGGCCGCCGGCAAGGCCCTCGAGCAGGGCCGGACGATGTTCTGGGAGGACAAGAACGCCCACGGCGGCGTGTGCGACCGGCGGGTCGAGTTCGTGGTCAAGGACCACGGCTACAACGCGCAGCACGCGGT
>JBJMII010000159.1:0-23159 GCA_045806925.1 Mycobacteriales bacterium | reverse complement strand
ACGGGGCGTCTACCGGGGGCGCCCGGCCCGGGGACCGGCGAAGCCACCGCGGACCCGACGGCCGGCGGTGGCCTGCGGGCGGCGGCCGAAGGTCAGAAGGGCGCCCCGGCGGCGCGGACCGGAGCCGGCCGCGGTACCGGGCCGGTCGAGGCACCGGCGGCCCAGCCGGAGGGCGCGCCGGTGAGCCGGGCGCCGGCGGTCGGCCCGGTCGACGCCGCCGCCGTCCGCCGCATCTGGCCCGAGGTGCTCGACGCCGCCAAGCGCCGCAGCCGCACCACGCACGCCCTGCTGATGAACGCGTCCGTCCACTCGGTCAGCGATGGCGTGCTCACGCTGACGATCTCGCACGCGCCGCTGTCTCGGATCCTCGCCCAGGACGTCAACACCGACGTGGTCCGCGGCGCGTTGCGGGACGTGCTCGGCGTCGACTGGCGGGTGCAGGTCCGGGTGGACGGCGGCCCGGCCGTCGGCGGCGCCGACCCCACGCCCGCTCCGCCGCCCGAGGAGGACCCGCGCGACGACGAGCCGGCCGCGCCGCGGGCCGGTGGCGAGGCGCCGGCCCGCACCGACCCCGAGGAGGTGGCGATCTCCCTGCTGGAGTCGACCCTCGGCGCCCGTCGCGTCGAGGACCGCCCCTGACCAGCACTCGGCGCCCGGACCCGCGGACCCCGGCCGGAGTCCCGCAGAGCCCGGCGACGGCGGGCCGGTGCGGCCGGAAGTCGAGGCTGGCGCACCGGCGCGGGATGGCGGTCCCGCCACCGCGGGCTTCGTCGTACCGGCCGGATAGGCTCGGGGCACCTGACGGAGCGAGCACAGGAGACCCGCGGTGCGACCCGGTGGCCAGCCCAACATGCAGCAGCTGATGAAGCAGGCGCAGAAGATGCAGCAGGAGCTGCTCGCCGCGCAGGAGGAGCTGGCCGCCACGGAGGTGACCGGCTCGGCAGGCGGCGGTCTGGTCACGGCGACGGTCACCGGCAGCGGCGAGCTGCGCTCGGTCACCATCGACCCGTCCGTGGTCGACCCGGACGACGTGGAGACGCTGCAGGACCTGGTGGTCGCGGCGGTCCGGGATGCCAACCGGGCGGCCCAGGACCTGGCCGGCCAGCGGATGGGCCCGCTCACCCAGGGCCTCGGCGGCATGGGTGGCCTGGGCCTGCCGGGGATGTAGGGCGGCGTGTACGAGGGGGCCGTCCAGGACCTGATCGACGAGCTCGGCCGGCTGCCCGGGGTGGGGCCCAAGAGCGCGCAGCGGATCGCGTTCCACCTGCTCGCCGCCGAGCCGGCGGACGTCAGCCGGCTGGTCGCGGCGTTGCAGCGGGTCAAGGACGAGGTCAAGTTCTGCAAGACCTGCGGCAACGTGGCCGAGGCCGACGAGTGCCGCATCTGCCGGGACGCCCGCCGCGACCTGACGGTGATCTGCGTGGTGGAGGAACCCAAGGACGTCGTCGCGATCGAGCGGACCCGCGAGTTCCGCGGGCGCTACCACGTGCTCGGCGGCGCGATCAGCCCGATCGAGGGCATCGGTCCGGACGACCTGCGGGTCCGCGAGCTGCTGCTGCGGCTGCGGGACGGGACGGTGACCGAGCTGATCCTGGCCACCGACCCCAACCTCGAAGGCGAGGCCACCGCGACGTACCTGGCCCGGCTGATCAAGCCGATGGGCCTGCGGGTCACCCGGCTGGCCAGCGGGCTGCCCGTCGGCGGCGACCTGGAGTACGCGGACGAGGTGACCCTCGGCCGGGCCTTCTCCGGGCGCCGGCTGCTCGACGTATGAGCCGCACCCTGGTCGCCGTCCCGGCGCCGGGACGCCCGGTCAGGCCGGGACCCTCTCCACCCGCCAGGTGTCGCCTCCGTCCGGGGAGAGCAGCACGGTCGGCGGGCCGGCGCCGGGCGGCCCGAGCACGCCGATCAGCAGCGGGCCGGGGCCGCGGACCACCAGGGCCGGGGCGACCGGCACCCCGCCGACCCGGACCGGTGGCAGCCGGCGCATCCGCCCGTCCGGGGCCAGCCGCCACAGGTCGCCGCCGTCGTCCCGGAGGAGCAGCCCGCGGCCGGTGGTCAGCAGCCCGACCGCGGACCGGGGCCGTACGGCCGGGGTCACCTGCCGCCACGCCGCGCCGGGCCGGGTCGGGTCGCTGACCCGCCAAAGCTCGGAGAACTCGCTCTCCACGTCCGGCCGGGTGTCCCGGCCGATCAGCAGGTACGCCCCCCGACCGCCGTCGGACGCCAGCGCGGCGAAGTCCGCGGGTGCCCGGGCGCCGCCGACCGGCAGCACCCGCCAGCTCCGGCCGCGGTCCAGGCTGACCGCGCTGATCAACCGGGAGCCGCCGTCGCCGAGCACCCAGAGCGCGCCGCCGGACTCCGCGAACGAGCGGATCCCCACCGTCGAGCCCAGCCGGGGCGGTCGCGCGAGCATGCGGAGCCGCCCGCTGCGCGGCTCGAGCACGGTGAGCTGGACCATGCACGACTCGCACAGGCCGAGGTCGATGAATGCGCCGGCCGGCACCGCGGCGATCGGCGTCCCGACGGACAGCGCGTGCTCGGACACGGTGTCGCCGCCGTCCGGGCTGACGTAGACGTTCCCGACGGTGGGCTGGTCGACGACCGTGACCTGGTCGCCGGCGGTGACGAACAGCCGGGCCGGCCCGGTCGCGCCGGCCACCGGCCCGGTCTGCAGCGCGGTCGGCGTCCAGTCGCCGCCGGCGGGGCTGCGCCGCAGCAGCCGGTAGCGGCACTGCCGGGTGTCCTCCGGTCCGAGGCACGAAGCCACCAGCACGTACGCCCAGCGGGTGCCGACCGCGGCGTCCCCGACGAACCGGACCGGCTCGGCGACCAAGGCGGTCGGGGTGGGGGCCGGCGGCGGGGGCACCGACGGCTCCGGCAGCGACCGGACGGCGAGCACCGCGGCCGCGGCGACGACCAGCACGGTCCCGGCCAGCCCGGTCCAGCGGCGCCGGCGGGCCGCTCCGGACACCGACCGGACCCGCTCGGGCAGCCCGGCGGCGGGACCGCGGTCCGGTCCGCTGCCGAGCACGTCGGGACCCGACATTCCCCGACTCTAGGACCGCCCGGGCAGTGTCGAGGCGAATCGTTACCGCTTGCTGACCCGGGTGGGACCGGCTCAGCCGGCGCGGCTGCTGCGGGCGACCGCGGACAGCACCGCTCGCAGCGAGGCGGTGACGATGTTGGCGTCCACCGCCACCCCCCACAGCACCCGGTCACCGACCGCGACCTCGAGGTACGCCGCCGCTCGGGCGTCCCCGCCCGCGGACAGCGCGTGCTCGGCGTAGTCGAGCACCCGGACCTCGTACCCGGCCCCGCCCAGCCCGGCGACGAAGGCCGCGATCGGCCCGTTGCCCTCGCCGCGCACGGTCCGCGGCTGGCCGTCGAGGAGGATCTCCGCGGTCACCGTGACCGCACCGTCCAGTGTGGACGACTCGTGCCGGACCAGCCGCACCGGCCCGGGCGCGAGGTACTCCGCGGAGAAGATCTCCCACAGCTGCCCGGGCCCGACCTCGCCGCCGGCCGAGTCGGTGACCCGCTGCACCACCTGGGAGAACTCGATCTGCAGTCGGCGCGGCAGGTCGAGCGCGTGCTCGGTCTTCATCAGGTACGCCACGCCGCCCTTGCCGGACTGCGAGTTGACCCGGATGACCGCCTCGTACGACCGGCCGACGTCCTTCGGGTCGATCGGCAGGTACGGCACGCCCCAGGGGTGCTCGTCGACCGGCACCCCGGCCGCCGCCGCGTCCCGCTCCAGCGCGTCGAAGCCCTTCTTGATCGCGTCCTGGTGGGAGCCGGAGAAGGCGGTGTAGACGAGGTCCCCCCCGTACGGGTGGCGCTCGTGCACCGGCAGCTGGTTGCAGTACTCGACCGTCCGGCGGATCTCGTCGATGTCCGAGAAGTCGATCATCGGGTCGACGCCCTGGGAGAAGAGGTTCATGCCCAGCGTGACCAGGTCGACGTTGCCGGTCCGCTCGCCGTTGCCGAACAGGGTGCCCTCGACCCGGTCCGCACCGGCCAGCACGCCCAGCTCGGCTGCCGCCACCGCGGTGCCGCGGTCGTTGTGCGGGTGCAGGCTCAGCACCACCGAGTCGCGCCGCGGCAGGTGGCGCGACATCCACTCGATGGAGTCCGCGTACACGTTCGGGGTGGCCATCTCCACCGTCGCCGGCAGGTTGATGATCGCCGGCCAGTCCGGCGCCGGCTGCCAGACGTCGATGACCGCCGCGCACACCTCCAGCGCGTAGTCCAGCTCGGTCCCCGTGTACGACTCCGGCGAGTACTCGAAGCGGACCTCGGTGTCGCCCATCGTCTCGGCCAGCTTCAGGCACAGCCGCGCCGCGTCCGTGGCGATCCCGGTGATGCCGTCCTTGTCCAGGCCGAAGACCACCCGCCGCTGCAGCGTCGAGGTGGAGTTGTAGAGGTGCACGATCGCCCGCGGCGCGCCGGCGATCGAGGAGAACGTCCGCTCGATCAGCGGCTCCCGGGCCTGGGTCAGCACCTGGATCGTGACGTCGTCCGGGATCAGGTCCTCCTCGATGACCTCCCGGACGAAGTCGAAGTCGGTCTGGCTGGCCGACGGGAAGCCGACCTCGATCTCCTTGTAGCCCATCCGGGTCAGCAGCTCGAACATCCGGCGCTTGCGGGGCGGCGTCATCGGGTCGATCAACGCCTGGTTGCCGTCGCGGAGGTCGACCGAGCACCACAATGGCGCCGCCTCGATCCGGCCGGTCGGCCAGGTGCGGTCCGGCAGGTCGACGGGGGTGAACGGTGGGTAGCGGCCGTACGGCATCCCGGACGGCCGCTGGACGGGCGGCTGGTAGCGGAAGGACATGGCTCGAAAGCTCCCTCGGGACGGGGCGGCAGCCGACGCAGGCCGATCGCCGCGGCGAGGGAGCCGGCCGCTAGAAGGCCTCGCCGCGGCGGAGAAGGAGCAGGCAGAGCCTGTCGGGTGCCACGGCGGAAGCCTAACCGACGGCGCGGGCCGGCCGCATGCCCCTCGAAAGTGCGGACCTGTGGCGACCTCGCACGACCGCTCAGGCGATCCGCTGACCTCTGGCCAGCCGGTCGCTCGGCGTCCGCAGCCGCCGGACGGTCAGCCAGCTCGCGCCGGCGGCGAGCAGCAGGTCGATGGCCAGCCCGGTCGGCCAGACCGGGCCACCGGTCGCGCCGGCCGGCACCTGGTACGACGTGCCGAGCTCGGTGGCCACCGGCTCCCGCCTGATCCGCATGTCGTGCAGCGCCCGGGACATCGAGCCGAGCACGTCGACCGCCACCGGCTCGCGGACGGTCCGGCCGTCCGGCAACCGGACCTCGTGGACCGGTCCGGCCGGCGCCGAGTCGGCGAGCACCGCGAACGGGTTCGGCGCGAGCAGCCACCAGGTGCGGTCGGTCCGGGCGATCGTGGTCTCGTACGCATAGGTCTGGCAGGAGGCCCCGTCGCAGACCTGGCTGGACGCGCGGACGGTCTCCTGCGTCGCCGCGGTCAGCAGCCCCCAGGCGATCAGCGTGCCCACCGTCAGCGCGAAGACGGTCAGGTACGCGAGCACCCCGGACGTGGTGCTGCGGGCGAGCAGCGCGGACAGCGCCAGCGACAGCGCGCAGACCACGCCGAGCAGCAGCGCGGTCACCAGGTAGACGCCGGCGACGCGGAGCACCGACAGCCCGCCCTCGACGAAGCACCACAGGGCCAGCGGCAGCGTGACGGCGAGGAAGACCAGCGCGGTGCCCCAGGAGGCGAGCAGCTTGCCGACCCCGATCTCGCCCGCGCTCAGCCGGGTGACCTGCAGGGTGGCCAGCGTGCCCCGCTCCCGGTCGCCGTTCACCGACTGGGCCGCGAGCGCCGGTGCCACCAGCAGCGCGAGCGCGAGCACGACCAGCACGACCACGCCGAACATCACCGCGCCGAGCGCCTCCTCGTCGCCGGCGACGTTCTGCTGGCCGGCGGCGGCGCGGACCAGCACGGTGATCACCAGCAGCACCGCGAACCAGGAGGCGACCAGCCAGCGCCACCGCCCGGCCCGGATCCGCAGCCGGAACTCCAGCCGGGCCACTGTCAGGATCCCCGACGGCCGCACCGGCCCGCTCATCTCTGCCCTTCCACGAGGTCCAGGTAGGTCGCCTCCAGGGCGCCGCCGAGCGGGGCGAAGGCGCTCATCGGCACGCCCGCGGCGACCAGCTCGGACAGCAGCCGGGCCGCGGTCCGCTCGCCACCGACCACCTCGACGTCCAGGCCGGCGGCGCCCCCGGCGCCGGCCTCCACCCAGCCGACGCCGGCCCGCTCCAGCGTCCGGCGCAGCGCGTCCGGGTCCAGCGAGCGCAGCCGGTAGGTCCGCAGCGACCGGGTGTCCGGCAGCTCGCCGACCTCGTGCTGCCCGACGGTCCGGCCGGCGTCCACGAAGACCACCCGGTCGGCGACCTCTTCCAGCTCGGACAGGATGTGGCTGGAGACGACCACCGCGCGGCCCTCCCCGGCGAACCGGCGCAGCAGGTCGCGCAGCTCCACCCGGCTGCGCGGGTCCAGCCCGGAGGCCGGCTCGTCCAGCAGCAGCACCGCCGGGTCGTGCACCAGCGCCCGAACCAGCCCGAGCCGCTGCTTCTGCCCGCGGGACAGGCTGTGCACCGGCTCGGCCGCCTTGTCCGGCAGCCGGGCCAGCTCGAGCAGCTGCCGGGCCCGGTCCGCGCGGTCCGGCCTCGGCACGTCGTACGCGGCGGCCATCACTTCCAGGTACTCGGTGCAGCTGAGGTTGTCGTACAGCCCGAAGACGTCCGGCGACCAGCCCATCCGGGCCCGTACCGCGGCCGCCTCGGTGACCGGGTCGAAGCCACCCACCCGCACCTCGCCGGCGTCCGGCTTGAGCAGCGTGGCGAGCACCAGCATCAGCGTGGTCTTGCCGGCCCCGTTCGGCCCCACCAGCGCGGTGACCTGCCCGGGTGGCGCGTCCAGGTCGATGCCCTGCACCGCGTGCACCGGCCCGAAGGAGCGCCGCACCCCGCGCGCGTGCACTCCGAGGGTCGGCGGGGCGAACGGCGGCGGCCCGGGCGGCGGAGCGCCGCCCAGCGCCTCGGGTCCGGTCATCGGCTCCCCTCTCGCCCGGGCTGGTGCACGCCGGGTCGGCAGCAGCCTGCCGTAGTGTGGACGGGCCGGACAGCCCGATCGTCGCAGGGGTGGGGAGAAGCGTGGGGCTCGTCGTGCAGAAGTACGGCGGCTCCTCGGTCGCCGACGCGGAGCGGATCAAGCGGGTGGCCGAGCGGATCGTCGCCACCCGGCGGGCCGGCCACGACCTGGTCGTCGCAGTCTCCGCGATGGGCGACTCCACCGACGAGCTGCTCGACCTCGCCCAACAGGTCACCCCGCTGCCGCCCGGCCGGGAGCTGGACATGCTGCTCACCGCCGGTGAGCGGATCAGCATGGCGCTGCTGGCGATGGCGATCCACACCGCCGGCGTGGACGCGCGGTCGTTCACCGGCTCGCAGGCCGGCGTGATCACCGACAGCGTGCACGGGCGGGCCCGGATCATCGACGTCACGCCCGGCCGGATCAGGGAGGCCCTGGACGCCGGCGCGGTGGCCATCGTCGCCGGCTTCCAGGGCGTCTCCCAGGACACCAAGGACATCACCACGCTCGGCCGCGGCGGCACCGACACCACCGCGGTCGCGCTGGCCGCCGCGCTGGAGGCGGACGTCTGCGAGATCTACACCGACGTCGACGGCGTCTTCACCGCCGACCCGCGGATCGTGCCGCGGGCGCGCCGGCTGGAGACGATCACGTACGAGGAGATGCTGGAGATGGCGGCGTCCGGCGCCAAGGTGCTGCACCTGCGCTCGGTCGAGTACGCCCGGCGGTACGGCATCCCGGTGCGGGTGCGCTCGTCGTTCTCGCAGCTGCCGGGCACGCTCGTCACCGGCTCGATGGAGGAAAGGGTCATGGAGCAGGCGATCATCACCGGCGTGGCGCACGACCGGAGCGAGGCGAAGATCACCGTCGTGTCGGTGCCGGACAAGCCCGGCCAGGCCGCGGCGATCTTCCGGGCGATCGCCGACGCCGAGATCAACATCGACATGATCGTGCAGAACGTGTCGGTCGCGGCGACCGGCCGGACCGACATCTCGTTCACGCTGCCGAAGTCGGACGGCCCGACCGGGATGGCCACCCTGCAGAAAGTGCAGCCGGCGATCGGCTTCGAGTCCCTGATCTACGACGACCACGTCGGCAAGATGTCGCTGATCGGCGCCGGGATGCGGTCGCACCCGGGCGTCTCGGCCCGCTTCTTCGGCGCGCTGGCCGACGCCGGTGTCAACGTGGAGCTGATCTCCACCTCGGAGATCCGGATCTCGGTGCTGGTCCGGGACACCGACCTCGACCTGGCGGTGCGCTCGGTGCACGAAGCCTTCGAGCTGGGTGGCACCGAGCAGGCGACCGTGTACGCGGGGACCGGGCGATGAGCGGCGCCGCGGAGCGGGCATCGACCGAGCGCGAGGGCTCGCAGCGGCCGACGCTGGCGCTGGTCGGGGCGACCGGGGCGGTCGGGACCGTGATGCTCGCGATCCTGTCCGAGCGGCCGTTCGGCTGGGGCGAGATCCGGCTGGTCGCCTCGGCCCGGTCGGCCGGGCGGCGGCTGCGGGTGCGCGGCGCCGAGGTCGAGGTGCTGGCGCTGGCGCCGGAGGTCTTCGACGGCGTCGACGTGGCGATGTTCGACGTGCCGGACGTGGTGTCGGCCGAGTGGGCGCCGGTGGCGGCCGCCCGCGGCGCGGTGGTGGTGGACAACTCCGGCGCCTTCCGGATGGACCCCGACGTGCCGCTGGTGGTGCCGGAGGTCAACGCGGCCGCGGTCCGGTCCCGGCCCCGCGGGATCGTCTCCAACCCCAACTGCACGACGCTGACCATGATGGCCGCGATGGGCGCGCTGCACCGGCGGTGGGGCCTGCGCGAGCTGGTGGTCGCGTCGTACCAGGCGGCTTCCGGCGCCGGGCAGGACGGGATCGAGCGGCTGTACGACGAGCTGGCCGCGGTCGGCGGTGACCGGACGCTCGGCGTCCAGGCCGGTGACGTGCGCAAGGCGCTGTCCGGGCTGCCGGAGTCCTCGCCTTTCCCGGCGCCGCTGGCGCTCAACGTGGTGCCCTGGGCCGGCTCGCAGCGCGACGGGGGGTGGTCGTCGGAGGAGCTGAAGGTCCGCAACGAGTCGCGCAAGATCCTCGGCATCCCGGATCTGGCGGTGTCCGCGACCTGCGTGCGGGTGCCGGTCGTGACCACCCACTCGCTCGCGGTGCATGCCCGCTTCGCCGGGCCGGTCACGGTGGAGGAGGCCCGCGCCGTGCTCGCCGCCGAGGCGTCGGTGGTGGTGCTGGACGACCCGGCGGCCGGGATCGTGCCGACGCCGGCGGACGTGGTCGGCACCGACCCGACCTACGTCGGCCGGCTCCGCCAGGCCCTCGACTTCCCGGACGCGCTGGACTTCTTCGTGGTCGGCGACAACCTCCGCAAGGGTGCGGCCCTCAACACCGCCGAGATCGCCGAGCTGGTCGGCGCCGAGCTGTCCACGGCCTGAGAAACGGTGCCGACCCGACCGGCTCAGCCCAGCCGCCGCAACCGGGACTCGAGCAGCCCGTAGGCGCCGAACGCGATCAGGCCGAGCGCGATGAGCACCAGCAGCCAGGTGCCGAACGGCTGGGCCGCGACGGTCCGCAGCGTCCCGTCCAGACCCTTCGCCTTGCTCGGGTCGTACGTCACCGCGGCGTCGACGATGAGCAACCCGATCAGCGCGAACGCGATGCCGCGGGCGATCCGGCCGACGCGGCCGAGCTGGATCGCGGTCCTGCGCAGCGTCGGCCCGACCCGCCCGAGTGCGAGCTCTTTGGTGAAGTCCGCCCGCCAGCCCTCGACGACCAGGTAGGCACCCGCGCCGACAATGAGCGCGCCGACCAGGCCGACCAGCCACTGGCCGGCCGGCCACTCCAGCACGGTCTCGGTGAAGCTCCTCGGTCCCTGGTCGCCGCCGCCCGGCTGGGAGCTGGAGCCGCCGGTGGCGGCGATGCGCACCGCGAGCGCGGCCACGGTGCCGTAGCCGATGCATTCGAGCAGCGCCTTGACCCGCGCCGACGCCTTGGTCGCCGCCGGGTCCGCCCGCATGCCGAACGCGGCGGTGGCCAGCCGCCACAGCGCGTACGCGGCCAGGCCGAGGGCGACCACCCAGATCAGCACCTGGCCGAACGGCTGGGCCGCGACCTCCTGCAGTGCCCCTTTCTGGTTCGCCCGCTGGTCACCATTCCCCAGCGCGATCCCGATCGCCAGGATGCCCAGCACGATGTAGAGCACACCCCGGCAGGCCAGACCGAGGCGGGTGAGCCGCTCCGGCCAGGGTCCGTGCGTCGTCCGGTATGCCGCCTGCGCCGCCGTCACCGCTGCCTCCTCCGCCGACCGTGAAGCCCGCCGACCCTGAAGCCGGCCGACCCCGGGCCGCCGGGCCCGGCTCGTGCTCGCCCAACCTCTACCCAGGCGCCCCGGCCGCGAATCTGCGCCTATCCTCGGGGGGTGCCGCGCTACGAGTACCGCTGCCGCGAGTGCACCGAGATCTTCGAGGTGTCCCGCCCGATGGCCGAGTCGGCGCTGCCGGCCAGCTGCCCGGCCGGGCACGCCGACGCCGTCCGGCTGCTGTCCACGGTCGCCCTGACCGGATCCGGCCCGGCGCCCGCCCCGCGGGCCGGCGGCTGCTGCGGCGGGGCCTGCGGCTGCGGCTGAGCGATGCCCTGGCGGCTGCTCGCCGACGGCGTCGTGCTGGTGCACGGCGCGTTCCTGGCGTACGTGGTGGTCGGCGGGCTGGTGGCGCTGCGCTGGCCGCGGACGCTGCCGCTGCACGTCGGTGCCGCGGTGTGGGGCCTGCTGGTCGTCGCCGCCTCGGTACGCTGCCCGCTGACCAGCGCGGAGGACTGGCTGCGGGCGCGGGCTGGCCAGGCGCCGCCGCCCGGCGGCTTCATCGACCGGTACGTCGAGGGCGTGCTCTACCCGGCCCGCCTGACCCCGCTGGTGCAGGCCCTGGTCGCCGCGCTGGTGCTCGGCTCCTGGGCGGTCCTGCTCAGCCGCTCCCGCGCCCGGGCGGCACTCGGCGCCGCGCCGGAGCCGGCCGGGAACGTCGACGGCGTCCACGGCTCCGAGCCGCCGGCCTAGGCCTCCACTGCGGCCGCCGCGGCGGCGAGCCGGCGTCCCGCGCGGACGGTTGCGCCCACCGGACCGGCGTACGGGCAGGATGGGGGCGTGGACCTCCTCGACCTGCTGCCTGCAGAGCCCGAGCCGGACGCCCTCTTCGAGGGGTTCGCGCTGTGGGCGAAGGACCGCGGGCTGGTGCTCTACCCGGCCCAGGAGGAGGCGCTGATCGAGGTCGTCTCCGGCGCGAACGTGATCCTGTCCACCCCGACCGGCTCCGGGAAGTCGCTGGTCGCGGCCGGCGCCCACTTCACCGCGCTGGCCGCCGGTCGGCGCACCTTCTACACCGCGCCGATCAAGGCGCTGGTGTCGGAGAAGTTCTTCGACCTGTGCGAGACCTTCGGCACCGCGAACGTCGGCATGATGACCGGGGACGCGGCGGTCAACCCGACCGCGCCGATCGTCTGCTGCACCGCCGAGGTGCTGGCCAACATCGCGCTGCGGGACGGGCCGGCGTCCGACGTGCAGCAGGTCGTCATGGACGAGTTCCACTTCTACGCCGACCCGGACCGCGGCTGGGCCTGGCAGGTGCCGCTGCTGGAGCTGCCGCGCGCGCAGTTCCTGCTGATGTCCGCCACGCTCGGCGACGTCAGCCGCTTCGAGGCGGACCTGACCCGGCGCACCGGCCGGCCCACCGCGGTGGTCCGCTCGGCCGTCCGGCCGGTCCCGCTGTTCTACGCGTACCGGACGACGCCGATGCACGAGACGCTCCAGGATCTGCTCGACACCCGGCAGGCGCCGGTCTACGTGGTGCATTTCACCCAGGCGGCCGCGGTGGAGCGCGCGCAGGCGCTGATGAGCATCAACGTGTCCACCCGGGCCGAGAAGGACGGCATCGCCGATCTCATCGGCGGCTTCCGCTTCACCACCGGCTTCGGCAGGACGCTGTCCCGGCTCGTCCGGCACGGCATCGGGGTGCACCACGCCGGGATGCTGCCGAAGTACCGCCGGCTGGTGGAGCGGCTGGCCCAGGCCGGGCTGCTCAAGGTGGTCTGCGGCACCGACACCCTCGGGGTCGGCGTCAACGTGCCGATCCGGACCGTGCTGTTCACCGGACTGTCCAAGTACGACGGTCAGCGGACCCGGCTGCTGACCGCCCGGGAGTTCCACCAGATCGCCGGCCGGGCCGGGCGGGCCGGCTTCGACACCGCCGGCTCGGTGGTCGCGCAGGCACCCGAGCACGTGATCGAGAACGAGAAGGCGCTGGCCAAGGCCGGCGACGACCCGAAGAAGCGGCGCAAGGTGGTCCGCAAGCGGCCGCCGGAGGGTGCCATCGGCTGGGGCGAGCCGACCTTCAGCCGGCTGGTCGAGGCCGAGCCGGAGCCGCTGACCTCGCAGTTCAAGGTGTCGCACGCGATGCTGCTCAACGTCATCGCCCGGCCCGGCGACGCCTTCGCGGCGATGCGGCACCTGCTGGAGGACAACCACTCGGACCGGCCGACCCAGCGCCGGCTGATCCGGGAGGCGATCGCGATCTACCGGTCGCTGGTCGCCGCCGGCGTGGTCGAGCGACTGTCCACTCGGGATACTGCTGACCCAGCGGGCCGGCTGCTGCGGCTGACCGTCGACCTGCAGGAGGACTTCGCGCTCAACCAGCCGCTGTCCACCTTCGCGCTGGCCGCGATCGACGTGCTGGACCGGGAGTCGGAGTCGTACCCGCTGGACGTCGTCTCGGTGATCGAGTCCACACTGGACCAGCCGCGGCAGGTGCTGGCCGCGCAGGAGCACAAGGCCCGGGGCGAGGCGATCGCCGCGATGAAGGCGGAGGGGATCGAGTACGAGGAGCGGATGGAGCGGCTGCAGGAGGTGACCTACCCGCAGCCGCTGGCCGAGCTGCTGGCCGCCGGGTACGAGGCGTACCGGCGCGGGCACCCGTGGGTGGCCGACCACGAGCTGGCCCCGAAGTCGGTGGTGCGCGACCTGTGGGAGCAGGCCATGACCTTCGCCGACTTCGTGCAGCACTACCAGCTGGCCCGGTCGGAGGGGATCGTGCTGCGCTACCTGGCGAGCGCGTACAAGGCGCTGCAGCAGACCGTCCCGGCGGACGCCAAGACCGACGAGCTGCTCGACGTCATCGCCTGGCTCGGCGAGCTGGTCCGGCAGGTGGACTCCAGCCTGCTGGACGAGTGGGAGCAGCTGGCCAACCCGGAGGCACCGGTGCCCGCCGACGGGATCGAGGCGCCCCCGCCGGCCGTGACCACCAACCGGCGGGCGTTCCGGGTGCTGGTCCGCAACGCGCTCTTCCGCCGGGTCGAGCTGGCCGCGCTGCGCCGCTACGGCGACCTCGGCGAGCTGGACGGCGAGGACGGCTGGGACGCACAGGCCTGGGCGGACGCGCTGGAGCCGTACTTCGCCGAGCACGGCGCGCTGCTCACCGGAGCGGACGCGCGCGGACCGGCGCTGCTGCTGGTGGACGAGCAGCCGGACCGGTGGCGGGTCCGGCAGGTCTTCGACGACCCGGCCGGCGACCACGACTGGGGCATCGGCGCCGAGGTGGACCTGGCCGGCTCGGACGCCGCCGGCCGCGCCGCGGTGCACGTCACCGCCGTCGACCGGCTGGGCGGCTGAGCGTGCGGACCGAGGTCGGCTGACGTGGTGGCCGGGCGGTGGGTGACGGTGCCGCCGGAGCGGCTGGCCGGCTGGCTGGGCCGCTTCTCGGCCGGGCACGGCGGGACCGTCGGGTCGACCGTGGGCGCACGTGTGGTCGCGGTGACCGGCGCGGACGGGGCCGTCGCGGAGTGTGAGGTGCCCTTCCCGCCGCTCACCGTCGAGGCGACCGACCCGTACGGCGGCCTGGTCGCCCACGCGCTGACCGACCGGCGGGTGGGCGTCCTGCTGGTCCGGCTCGGTGGCTACGCGGCCGGCGTCTTCGCCGGCGACCGGCTCGTCGCCGGCAAGGTCGGCTCCCGGCCGGTGCACGGCCGCAGCGCGGCCGGCGGCCAGTCGCAGCAGCGCTTCGCCCGCCGCCGGGAGGGGCAGGCCAGGGTGGCGCTCGCCGCCGCGGCAGACGTAGCCGCCGCCGTCCTGGTGCCGGCCGCGCCCACCCTGGACGCCGTCGTGCTCGGTGGCGACCGGCGGGCGGTCGACCCGGTGCTCGCCGACCCGCGGCTGGCGCCGCTCCGGCCGCTGGTGGTCGAGGCCCGGCTCGACGTGCCCGACCCGCGGCTGAAGGTGCTGCAGGGCACGCCCGCGCTCTTCCGCGGCGTCCGGATCCGGGTCACCGACGGACCGGGTCGGTAGGCTCGTCTCCCGTGCCCACCCCGCCGAGCCGCTCTACTGTGGACGCGGCGTCCGGGCGGGTGCTGCTGGTCGACAACTACGACTCGTTCAGCTGGAACCTGGTGCACGCGATCGGTCGGGCCGGTGCCGGCCGCCCGCTGGTGCTGCGCAACGACGACACGGCCGGGCTGGCCGCGCTGGACCTGTCCACACTGGACGCCATCCTGGTGTCGCCGGGACCGGGCCGGCCGGACCGGGACCGTGACGTCGGCCTGAGCCGGTGGGCCTTCGAGCAGGACCGGCTGCCGGTGCTCGGCATCTGCCTCGGGCACCAGCTCATGTGCCTGGCCGCCGGGGCACGGGTGGAGCGGGCGCCGGAGCCGGTGCACGGCCGGCTCGACCTGATCCACCACGGCGGGCAGGGGCTGTTCGCCGGGATCCCGTCGCCGTTCCCGGCGGTCCGCTACCACTCGCTGCTGGTGTACGACCTGCCGGCCGCGATCGAGCCGCTGGCGCACACCGGGGACGGGCTGCTGATGGCGGCCCGGCACCGGGACAAGCCGCAGTGGGGCGTGCAGTTCCACCCCGAGTCGATCGCCACCGAGCACGGCGAGCGGCTGCTGGCCGGTTTCCTCGACCTCGCCGGGGTACGGCGGGGGAGCCCGGCGCCGCCGGCCCCGCGACCGGTCCCGGCCGGCAGCCCGTACCAGCTGGTGGTCCGCGAGCTGCCCCGGGCGCCGGACCCGGAGGCCGCCTTCGCCGCGCTCTTCGGCACCGACCCGGCGGCCTACTGGCTGGACAGCGCCGGGACGGCCCGCTTCTCCGTGCTCGGCGGCAGCCGCGGCCCGCTCGCGGAGCTGGTTTCCTACCGGGTGGACACCGGCGAGGTGGCGGTCACCCACGGCGGCGAGGTCCGGCGGCACCGGGAGACGCTCTTCGACCACCTCGACCGGATGCTGGCCGAGCGGCGGCTGCCGGACCCCGGGCTGCCGACCGGCTTCGGGCTCGGCTACGTCGGCTACCTCGGCTACGAGCTCAAGGCCGACTGCGGCGGCACCGCCGCGCACCGGACGACCGAGCCGGACGCGATGCTGCTCTTCAGCGACCGGGCGCTGCTGGTCGACCACCGGGACCGGCGCGGCTGGCTGCTCGCGCTGTCCACCCGGGAGCACCCGGCGGAGCGCTGGCTGGCCGAGACGGCAGCGGTGCTCGCCGGCCTGACCCCGCTGCCCGAGCCGGCGCGGCCCGGTGCCGGCGCGGTGCCGCCGCCGGTCCTCCCCCGGCACGACCGCGACGGCTACGCGGCGCTGATCGGGGCCTGCCAGGAGGAGATCGCGGCCGGCGAGTCGTACGAGGTCTGCCTGACCAACGAGCTGTCCGTACCGGTGCTGGCGGACCCGTGGCAGACCTACCGGGTGCTGCGGCGGACCAACCCGGCGCCGTACGGAGCCTTCCTCCGGCTGCCCGGACTCGCGGTGCTCAGCTCCTCGCCGGAGCGCTTCCTCCGGATCGGCGGGGACGGGCGGGTGGAGTCCAGGCCGATCAAGGGCACCCGGCCGCGGGGAGGCGCCCCCCGGCCGGACCGGGCGCTCGCCGCCGAGCTGCTCGGCAGCGAGAAGGAACGGGCCGAGAACCTCATGATCGTCGACCTCGTCCGCAACGACCTCGGCCGGGTGGCGGAGCTCGGCAGCGTCGACGTGCCGGAGCTCTTCGCGGTGGAGACGTACCGGACCGTGCACCAGCTGGTCAGCACGGTCACCGCCCGGCTCGCGCCCAGCGCGTCCACTGTGGACTGCGTCCGGGCGGCCTTCCCCGGCGGGTCGGTGACCGGGGCGCCGAAGCTGCGCACCATGGAGATCCTGGACCGGCTGGAGGGCGGCCCGCGCGGGGTCTACACCGGAGCGCTGGGCTACTTCTCCCTGACCGGCGGGGCCGACCTCGGCATCGTTATCCGCACCATGGTGGTCACCCCGCGCGAGGTGCGCATCGGGGTCGGCGGTGCCATCACCGCGCTGGCGGACGCGGCCGCCGAGATCGAGGAGACCCGGGTCAAGGCGCGGGCGCTGCTGCCCGCGCTGCCCGCTGTCGAGCTGGCCGAGGCGGCGCCCCGGTAGCTCGACACGCCGCTGGGCATGCCGATGCCGGCGAGGCCGGAGGTCGGCCAGGGTGCCCCCGAGCCGACCACCGGCCCCCGTGCAACGGCGTCCGTGCCGACCGGCATCGCCGGAGTCCGGGTCCGGTCGCGGCTGGTCGGGCGACCTCAGTGCCCAGCCAGGCTCGGTTCCGGTGACCGGGTCCGCAGCTGCAGGCGCGGCCCCTTGGCCGGCCTGAAGCCGACGCTGCGGCTGCGGGGCCGCTCCGGCTTCGGGTGGGTCCGAACGAGCTCGTACCGGGCCAGCACCTCGCGGAGGATGGCGCCCATCTCGATCAGGCCGATGGAGTCGCCGAGGCAGCGGATGCGGCCGCCGCCGAACGGGATCCAGGTGTAGATGCCGGGCTTGGTGCCGAGGAAGCGCTCCGGACGGAACGCGTACGGGTCGGGGTAGAGCTCGGGGTTGCGGTGCAGCAGGTAGGCGCTCGCCCACAGCAGCATCCCCGGCTCGTACCGGACGCCGCCGATCTCGATTGGCTTCATCACCGTCCGCGGGATGATCTGCGGGATCGACGGCCGCAGCCGGAGGACCTCCTTGACCGTGGCGTTCAGGTACTCGTCCGAGACGCCGGCGTCGATCTCGGCGACCAACCGGTCGAGCACGGACCGGTTGTGGCCGAGGCTGAGGAACTCGAACGCCCACGACAGCGCCACGGCCGTCGTCTCGGTGCCGGCGAAGAAGATGGTCATCATCTCGTCGCGCAGCTCCACGGCGGTCAGCGGCGAGCCGTCGTCGTGGGTGATGCCGAGCAGCACGGAGAGCAGGTCGTCGCCGACGAAGCCGGAGTTGCGGCGCTCCTCGACGGCCTCGGCGATCAGCGCGTCGACGCGGTCGCGCTGCTCGAGGAAGGAACCGACGCCCAAGGGCGGGATCCGGGCGAGCAGCTTCACCGCCCGGGGCGACATCCGGTGGAATATCATCGCCGAGGAGATGTGGTCGTTGAGGCTCATCAAGTCGTGGAGCCGGTCATGCATCTCGTCCCAGCCGGACGGCACCTTCGCCCCGAAGACCACCTCACGGATCACCTGCAGCGTGAAGCGGTGAATGTACCGGTGCATCGGCAGGGGGATGTCGTTCGGCCACTCGGCGACGTACCGCTTGGCCATCGTGTTCACGGACGCCGTGATCCGGTCCAGCGCCTTGCCGTGCATGGTCGGCATGATGAGCTTGCGCCGCGCCTTGTGCTCGTCCTCGTCGAGAGTGGCGAGACCGGTGTGGCCGAGGAACTTCTCGATCGTGGCCGAGCCGTTGCCGGTGTGCAGCACGTCGGCCGGGGCGAGGAACATCTGCTTGATGTCCTCCGGCTCCGTCAGCACGTACAGCGGCTTCGGGGGGATTCGGATGGTCAGCGCGAACCGGCTGCCGTAGCGCTCGTGGCAGTGCTGCACGAAACTCGGCTGGCGGAACCAGTAGTTGAGCAGCTGCGCCACCGGGTGCATCCGCGGGCCCGGCAGGGCAGTGGCGGGTATGGCCGCGGGCTGGGCGCGCTGGGCCGGCTGGGCCGCCGTGCGGTGGTCGACCGGGCAGCGCTCCGCCGCGGCTTCCTGCGTTCCGATCGCACCCTGGTCCGTCGTCGGATTGTCCATCTCTGTCACCCTTTCGTTGAGTTACTGCAGGTGGTCAAGGTCTGGCGCTGATCGGCGTACGAGTGGCGCCCGCTCCCTGCCAGCCCCGCCGGGGCGCGGCGCCGCTCATCCGCCGAGCCAGCTTTCGATGGCGTCCGCGGTCGCCACCGCCGCGTCCTCGATCAGGGCGAAGTGGTCCGCGGCGACCTCGACCTCGTCGCCGGCGACGTCCCAGGCCGGCCAGGCGGCGCCGCTGCCGCCGAACGGCTGCCCGGCCCGGATCAGCAGGCTCGGGGCAGCGACGTGTACGGGGGCGCGTTCGGCCAGCAGCCGCAGGTACGTGCCCATGGCCAGCCAGTTGGCGTCGTCGACCGTGATGGCCTCGTGCTCCCGTTCGTGGATCTCCGTCATCACCATGGAGAAGACCCGGGTGGTCTCCTCCTCGCCCTCCGGCGCCGGGGTGTCGATCAGCACGACGCCCGCCGGCGCGGTGCCCGTGGCCTCCAGCCGGGCGGCGAGGGAGTGCGCGACGACCCCGCCGATCGAGTAGCCGACGAGCACGAACGGGTCGTCGCCGACGGCCCGGCGGACTGCCTGCTCCAGCACCTCGATCGCGGCGTCCCAGGTGCTCGGCGCCGGCTCGCTGCCGCGGAACCCCGGCAGCGAGCACACGAGCACGTCCCGTACGCCCCCGAGCCGGTCGGCGAACCGCATGAACTGATGCGGACCGGAGCCGACCATGAAGGACGGCACGCAGACGAGCTTCGGCAGTCCGCTCCCCGAAGCGAGCTGCACGACGTATCCATCGCCGGTGCCGAGCTCGTCGGCCGACGCGAACGTGGGACGGAACCTCGACGCCTCGGTGAGCAGCGACACCGTGTCGACGATCGACCCGGCGGCGTGGGCGTGCCGCAGCAGCGTGCTCAGCGTCCCGAGGGCGTTTTCCGGCCGTGGGGCGGCGACCTGCGCGGACGTTCCCCGGTCACCGACCTCCGCGATGAGGAAGGTCGCGACCGCGGCCGGGGACGGGTGGTCGAAGACCAGCGTCGTCGGCAGCCGCAGGCCGCTGGCCTGGGTCAGTCGGTTGCGCAGCTCGACGGCGGCGAGCGAGTCGAACCCCAGCTCCTTGAACCCGCGGTCCGCATCGAGCGCCTCCGGCGAGGCGTACCCCAGCACCGCCGCGACCTGGGCCCGCACCAGATCGAGCGCGACCCGCTCCCAGTCGGCCTGCGGCACGCCGGCCAGCCGCTGGGACAGCGAGCCGCCCGCAGCTTCCGCGCGCCGGGCCGGCGTCCGGACGAGGCCGCGGAGCAGGGGCGCCAGCAGGCCCGCTCTCGCCTGCGTCCGGAGCGCGCCGTGGTCGAGCCGCACCGGCACCAGCAACGCCTCATCCAGCCCGAGCGTCCGGTCGAACAGCTCCAAGCCGAGCTCCGCCGGCAGCGCGCCCAAGCCGGTCCGCTCCAGCCGCGCGAACCCGGCCGTACCCAGCTCACCGGTCATCCCGGTCGAGTCCGCCCACAGTCCCCACGCCAGCGAGCTCGCGACGAGCCCGGCCGCACGCCGCGTCGCGGCGAGGGCGTCGAGGAAGGCGTTGGCGGCGGCGTAGTTCGCCTGCCCGGGGCTGCCCATCAGCGCCGCGACGGAGGAGAACAGCACGAACGCCGATAGTTCGGTGTCGGTGGTCAGCTCGTGCAGATGCAGCGCAGCGTCGAGCTTCGGGCGCATGACCCGCTCGAGCTGCTCGGCGGTGAGCGTGTCGACCAGCCCGTCATCGAGCACCCCGGCCGCATGCACCACCGCGGTCAACGGACGCTCCAGCGACCGGATCAGCTCGGCGAGCTGGTCACGGTCGGCGACGTCGCACGCGGCGATCCGGGTGGTGGCGCCGAGCGCCTCGAGCTCCCGGGCCAGCTCCGGCACGCCGTCGGCAGCCGGGCCGCGGCGGCTGACCAGCAGCAAGTGCTTGGCGCCGTGCTCGGTTGCGAGGTGCTTGGCGAACAGAGCGCCGAGGCCGCCGGTGCCGCCGGTGACCAGCACCGTTCCGTCCGGGTCGAGCGGCGCCGGGACGGTGAGCACGACCTTGCCGGTGTTGCGGCCCTCCCGCAGGAACCGGAACGCGTCCCGGGCGCGACGCACGTCCCAGCAGCGGATCGGCTGGTGTTCGAGCACCCCCTGCTCGAACAGGGCGACGATCTCGAGCAGCATCTGCTGGATGCGGTCCGGCCCCGCCTCCAACAGGTCGAAGGAGCGGTAGCGCACCCCGGGGTGCTCGCGGGCGACGACGTCCGGGTCGCGGATGTCGGCCTTGCCCATCTCGAGGAATCGTCCGCCGCGCGGCAACAGTGCCAGCGACGCGTCGACGAACTCCCCGGCCAAGGCGTTGAGCACGACGTCGACGCCAGCCCCACCGGTGGCGGCCAGGAAGCGGTCCTGGAAGGTCAGGTCCCGCGACGAGGCGATCTGCTCGTCCACGACCCCGAGCGCCCGCACGGCATCCCACTTCGGCGGGCTCGCCGTCGCGTACACCTCCGCCCCCAGGTGCCGGGCGAGCTGCACCGCCGCCATACCCACGCCACCTGCCGCGGCATGCACCAACAACCGCTCGCCACGACGAAGACCAGCAAGATCGACCAGCCCGTGGTAGGCCGTCAGGAACACCACCGGCACCGACGCCGCCTGCGCGAACGACCAACCCGCCGGCATCGGCACCAGCATCGGCCGGTCCGCCACCGCCACCGACCCGAACGCGTCCAGCACCAGACCCATCACCCGGTCACCTGGCGCCAGGTCCGTCACCCCGGCACCGACCTCGAGGACCGTGCCCGCCGCCTCATTGCCCAGCGGCGCATCACCCGGATACACCCCGAGCGCGATCAGCACGTCCCGGAAGTTCAGACCCGCCGCCCGTACCCCGATCCGCACCTCACCCCGGCCGAGCGGCCGGTCAGCGTCCGATGCGACGATCGCCAGATCCTCGAGCGACCCCTTCCGGGAGATCGCCAACCGCCACGCACCATCCGACCCGGCCGGCGCCCGCTCCAGCCGCGGCGCCAACCACCGGTCCCCACGCACCGCCAGCTGCGGCTCATCCAGCCCGATCAGCGACTCCCAGTCCGGATCGCCGCCCACGCCGAGATCCACCAGCATGAACCGCCCCGGATGCTCCGACTGCGCGCTGCGCACCAACCCCCACACCGGCGCCATCGCCAGATCCGGTGCCTCGTCACCCACCGCGACCGCGTTGCGAGTCACCACCACCAGCCGCGCGTCGGCCAGCCGCTCACTCCTCAGCCACCGCTGCAACAACCCGAGCGTCCGCCCGGCGACCGCGTGCGCCGCCTGCGCTTCACCGGCCGCCTCGGCCCGCTCGATCGCGACGATGACCGCGTCGGGGACCGGGGCCGCCGCCACCGCGTGCTCCAGCGCATCGAGGTCCTGGTAGGACTCCCCGTCCGGTACGGCGAGCCCACCGACGACGACGATCCGGGCCGGATCCGACCGGTTCTGCTCCGCCTTGGCGACGGTGACCCAGTCGAGCTTGAACAGCGAGCTCGGCCCGGTCCGCCGGGCCCCCTCGAGCTGGGTCGACTCGACCGGCCGGGACGCGAGCTTCTCCACACTCGCGACCAGACCTCCGTGCTCCCCGGCGATCTCGATCCGCACCGCGGACTCGCCGGCCGGGCTCATCCGGACCCGCACCCGCGAGCCGCCCCCTGGCTCGAGCCGCACCCCCGACCACGAGAACGGCAGGTCCACCGCCGACCCCGCACCCTTGCCCAGCAGGCCACCGTGCAACGCGGCATCCAACAACGCCGGATGGATCCCGAATCCCTCGCCATCGACGCCGTCTGGAAGCGCCACCTCCGTGTAGACCTGATCACCGGCTCGCCACGCCGCCCGTACGCCCTGGAAGAGCGGCCCGTATTCGTAGCCGGCCTCAGCCAGCTGCGCATACAACGCCCCCGTCGGCACCGGCTCTGCCCCCGGCGGCGGCCACTCGACCGGTAGCCACGGCGGCGTCAGCGGCGCGAGCAGCTCAGTGTCCGCGGCCAGCACCCCGCGCCCGTGGCAGCTCACCTCGGGTTGCTCATCCTCCCTGCGTGTCTCGGGACGCGAGTAGATCCCCACCTCCCGCCGGCCATCCTGGTCGGGACTGCCGAGCATGACCTGCAGCTGCACCGCCGCGTTCTCGGGCAGGATCAGCGGCGCTTCGAGCACAAGCTCCTCGAGCACCGGGCAGCCCGCGTGCCGACCGGCCGCAACCGCGAGCTCGACCAGCGCGCTGCCCGGCACGATCACGATGCCGAACACGGCATGATCGAGCACCCACGGCACCGTGTCCTGGGCCACCCGAGCGGTGAGCATCCACTCGTCGCGGTCCGCCAGCCGGACCGCGCCCGCCAGCAGCGGGTGGTCCAGCCGGTCGAGCCCGGCAGCGGCCGCATCCCCGGCGCCCGCGCGGGGCAGCAGCCAGAACCGGTCGCGTTGGAAGGCGTAGGTGGGTAGGTCGACCCGGCGGGCGCCCGGGTAGAACGCGGCCCAGTCCACGCCGACGCCGGACACGTGCGCTAGGCCCAGGAAGCCAGCGAAGGTCTCCGCTTCCGGTTGCCGGGCGCGCAGCGCGGCCGCGAAGACGGCATCGTCGATCGTCTGGCGGGCCATCGCGGTCAGGACGGCGTCCGGGCCGAGCTCGAGGAACCGGGTCACGCCCTGCTGGTGCAGGGTGTGGACGCCGTCGGCGAAGCGGACCGGTTGGCGGACGTGCCGGACCCAGTAGTCCGGGTCGGTCAGCTCGGTGGTGACGACCTGACCGGTCAGGTTGGACACCACCGGGATCGCCGGTTCGGTGAAGGTCAGGCCCGCGCAGACGGTGCGGAACTCGGCCAGCATCGGCTGCATCCGCGGGGAGTGGAACGCGTGGCTGACCCGCAGCCGGCTGGTCTTGCGGTGCTGCCAGCGGGGCAGCCACTCTTCTAGCGCGTCGAGGTCCCCGGAGACCACGGTCGCCTGCGGACCGTT
>JBJMII010000158.1:0-9716 GCA_045806925.1 Mycobacteriales bacterium | reverse complement strand
GACAAGCGTCCGGACGACAAGCGTCCGGACGACACGCCACCGGACGACACGCCACCGGACGACAAGCGCCCGGACGAGACGCGCTTGGACGACGAGCGTCCGGACGAGACGCGTCCCGACGAGACCCGTCCCGACGAGACGCGCCTCGACGAGACCGGCCCGGACGGCGGCGGTGACGACGGTGGCGACCGGGGCCTGTTCGGCCGCGGCGGCTTCCTGGACTGGGGCCGGCGGCGCGACCGGCGTCCCGACGACGGCGGGGGCGGCCGGTGACCGCCCTGCCGACCCGTGCCCTGGCCAACAGCGGCCGGCTGTTCGGGCTGGCCTTCGACGTCGGGAAGGCGACGTTCCGGCGGCCGTTCCAGTTCCGCGAGTTCGTGCAACAGGCCTGGTTCATCGCCAGCGTGACCATCCTGCCCACCGCGCTGGTAGCCATCCCGTTCGGTGCGGTGATCGCGCTGCAGCTCGGCACCCTGACCCGCCAGCTCGGCGCCCAGTCGTTCACCGGCGCGGCCAGCGTGCTGGCGGTGGTCCGGGAGGCCAGCCCGATCGTGACCGCGCTGCTGGTGGCCGGCGCCGGCGGCTCGGCCATCTGCGCGGACCTCGGCGCGCGGCGGATCCGGGAGGAGATCGACGCGATGCAGGTGCTCGGCATCGACCCGGTGCAGCGGCTCGTGGTGCCCCGGGTGCTCGCCTCGATGCTGGTCGCGCTGCTGCTCAACGGCCTGGTCAGCGTCGTCGGCGTGGCCGGCGGCTACTTCTTCAACGTGGTCCTGCAGGGCGGCACCCCGGGGGCCTACCTGGCCAGCTTCTCGGCCCTGGCACAGCTCCCGGACTTCTGGGCCGGGGAGATCAAGGCGCTGATCTTCGGCGCGATCGCGGCGGTCGTCGCGGCGTACAAGGGCCTGAACGCCGGCGGTGGCCCGAAGGGCGTGGGCGACGCGGTGAACCAGTCGGTGGTCATCACGTTCCTGCTGCTGTTCTTCACCAACTTCGTGCTCACCGCGATCTACTTCCAGCTCGTCCCGGCGAAGGGGGCCTGAGGCATGGTCGACCTCGCCGCCCCGGTCCGCCGGCTGGTCCAGCGCCCGGTCGAGGTGCTGGACGACCTCGGCGGCCAGCTCGGCTTCTACGCCCGGGCGCTGGCCGCGGTGCCGCGGACGCTGCGCCGGTACAAGAAGGAGATCCTCCGGCTGCTCGCCGAGGTCTCCTTCGGCGGCGGCGCGCTCGCGGTGATCGGCGGCACCGTCGGGGTGATCGCCTTCCTCTGCTTCTTCACCGGCACCGAGGTGGGGCTACAGGGGTACGCGGCGCTCGACCAGATCGGCACCTCGGCGTTCACCGGCTTCGTCTCGGCGTACTTCAACACCCGGGAGATCGCCCCGCTGGTCGCCGGCCTGGCGCTGTCGGCGACGGTCGGCTGCGGCTTCACCGCCCAGCTCGGCGCGATGCGGATCAGCGAGGAGGTCGACGCGCTCGAGGTGATGGCGGTGCCGTCGCTGCCCTTCCTCGTCACCACCCGGATCATCGCCGGCTTCGTCGCGGTGATCCCGCTGTACGTGGTCGGGCTGCTCTCCTCCTACCTCGCCACCCGGACGATCGCGACGCAGTACCACGGCCAGTCCGCCGGCACGTACGACCATTACTTCCGGCTGTTCCTGCCCGCCGGCGACGTCATGTGGTCGTTCGGGAAGGTGCTGGTCTTCTCCGTCGTGATCGTGCTGACCCACTGCTACTACGGCTACCGCGCCTCCGGCGGCCCGGCCGGCGTCGGCGTCGCCGTCGGCCGGGCCGTGCGGACCAGCATCGTCGCGATCAACCTGGTCGACTTCTTCCTCAGCCTGGCGATCTGGGGCGCCACCACGACCGTGCGGATCGCCGGGTGAGGCCGCGGTGACCGCCCTGCGCCGGCGCGCTCTCGGCGTCGCGTTCCTCGCGGTGCTGGCCCTGCTCGTCGGGCTGTCCGTGGCCGCCTACCAGAAGCGGTTCGTCCCGGTCGTCCGGGTCACGCTGAAGACCGACCACGTCGGCAACCAGCTGGCCCCGGCGTCCGACGTCAAGCTGCGGGGGATCATCGTCGGCGAGGTCCGCACGGTCGACTCGGACGGCGACGGGGCCCGGGTGGGTCTCGCGCTCGACCCGGACCAGGTCGGGATGATCCCCGCGGACGTCGAGGCCCGGCTGCTGCCGAAGACGCTGTTCGGCGAACGGTACGTGGCGCTGGTCATCCCGCCGGAGCCGGCGCCGCGGCCGCTGCGGGAGGGCGACGTGATCGGCCAGGACCGGTCCCGGGCGGCGATCGAGCTGGAGCGGGTGCTCGCCGACCTGATGCCGCTGCTGCACACGCTCCAGCCGCAGAAGGTCGCATCCACCCTCACCGCGCTGGCCGACGCCCTGCGCAACCGGGGCGACCGGCTCGGCGCGAACCTCGCCGACCTCGGCGCGTACACCGGCCGGCTGAACAGCCGGCTCGCGCAGCTGCAGGAGGACATCCGCGGGGTGGCCGACCTCGCCGACACGTACCAGGCGGCGGCACCGGACCTGCTGACGCTGCTGGAGGACCTCACCGTGACCAGCCGGACGACCGTGGACAAGGCGGCGCAGCTCGACGCGCTGCTGCGGCTCACGACGTCCAGCGCGCAGGACACCCGGAGCTTCCTGGCCGAGAACGGCGACCGGCTGATCCGGCTGGCGGCCACCGGGCGGCCGATCCTGGCGCTGCTGGCCCGCTACTCGCCCGAGTACCCCTGCCTGCTCGACGGTCTGGCCCGGTTCGAGCCGCTGCTGGAGGGCGCCTTCTCCACCGGCGCGCTGCACATCACCCTGGAGACGGTCAAGGACCGGGGCAAGTACGTCCCCGGCGAGGAGCCGAGGAACCTCGCCCACAGCGGCCCGGACTGCCACGGCATGCCGCACGAGCATCGCCCCTATCACGGGCCGACGATCCCGGACGGCAGCCGCCCCGGCGGTCAGGGCTCGCTGGACGCGGCCGGGCCGGGGGCCGGCCCGGCCGGCTTCTCCGGCACCGGCCGGCCCGACCTCGACCTGGGCGTCACGGCCGGTCCGGCCGAGCGGTCGCTGCTGTCCGCCCTGCTCGCCCCGACGCTCGGCACCGCGCCCGAGGCCGTGCCGGACCTGCCGTCGCTGCTGTTCGCGCCGCTGGCCCGCGGCATGCAGGTGCGGGTCTCGTGACCGCCCGGTCGGCGCTGGCGGTCCGCGGGCCGCTGCTCAAGCTCGTCGCCTTCGCCGTGGTCACCGTACTGGCGACGTACGTGCTGGTGGCGACCATCGCCAACCGCGGGTACGGCGGGACGGTCACCTACCGGGCCGAGTTCACCGACGTCACCGGCCTGGTCGGCGGCGACGACGTGCGCATCGCCGGCGTCCGGGTCGGCTCCGTGTCCGGCATCCGGATCGTCCGCCGCTCGGTCGCCGAGATCAGCTTCACGGTCCGCTCCGACCGCCCGCTGCCCGCCTCGGCGACCGCCGCGATCCGCTACCGCAACCTGGTCGGCCAGCGGTACGTCGCGCTCGCCCAGGGGCCGGGCGACGTGGGCGGGCGGCTGCCCGCCGACGGTGTGATCCCGCTGGAGCGGACCGCGCCGGCGCTGGACCTGACCGTGCTGTTCGACGGCTTCCAGCCGCTGTTCCAGGCGCTCGACCCGGCGCAGGTCAACCGGCTGTCGTACGAGATCGTCCAGGTGCTGCAGGGCGAGGGCGGCACCATCGAGGACCTGCTCGCCTCGACCGGCTCGCTCACCTCGACGATCGCGGCCAAGGACGCGGTGATCGGCCGGCTGGTCAGCAACCTCGACGCGGTGCTCGGGGTGGTCGACCAGCGCGACCGCCAGCTCTCCACCACGATCGCCGAGCTGCAGCGGTTCATCTCCGGGCTGGCCGCGGACCGCCGGGCGATCGGCGACTCGCTGACCGGGATCAACGACCTGGCCGCGGCGACCGCCGGGCTGCTGACCGAGGCGCGGCCGCCGCTGCGGGGCGACATCGACCAGCTCGGCCGGGTGTCGAAGAACCTCAACGACTCCCGGGACGTGGTCGACGGGGTCCTGCAGCGGCTGCCGGGCAAGCTGGCCACGATCACCCGCACCGCCACGTACGGCTCGTGGTTCAACTTCTACCTCTGCTCGTTCGACGGCCGGATCGGGCTGCCGGCCGGCGCCGCGTACACCCCGGAGTTCCACTACGACCGGTCGAGGTGCGGCTGATGGCCGGGCGGCCGGAGCGCAACTACCCGCTGGTCGGCGGTGTCGGCCTGGCGGTGGTGCTCGTCCTGGTGCTGCTCGCGTTCAACGCGCAGTCGCTGCCGCTGATCGGCGGCGGCGCCCGCTACTCGGCCGCCTTCACGGAGGCCGCCGGCCTGCGCCCGGACGACGAGGTCCGGCTCGCGGGGGTGAAGGTCGGCAAGGTGTCCGGCGTCGAGCTCGACGGCGACCACGTGAAGGTCAGCTTCCGGGTGAAGGACGCCTGGCTCGGCGACCGGACCACGGCGGCCATCAGGATCAAGACGCTGCTCGGGCGGAAGTACCTGGCGCTGGAGCCGGACGGCGAGCGGCAGCTGCGCCGCGGCGCGCAGATCCCGCTGGACCGGACCGTGTCGCCGTACGACGTGATCGAGGCGTTCAGCGGGCTCACCGACACCATCGACGAGATCGACACCGGCCGGCTCGCGCGCGCCTTCGACACGCTGGCCTCGACGTTCCGGAACACCCCGGAGGAGGTGCGCTCGGCGGTGCGCGGGCTGTCCGCGCTGTCCCGCACGATCCACACCCGCGACGTGGCGCTGCGCGAGCTGCTCGCCCGCACCCGCGGGGTCACCGCGGTGCTCGCCGAGCGCAACACCGAGTTCACCCGGCTCATCTCGGACTCCAACCTGCTGCTCGCCGAGGTGCGCGCCCGCCGGGCGGTGATCTCCGCGCTGCTGCGCACCACCACCGAGCTGTCCATCCAGCTCTCCGGCCTGGTGCGGGACAACGAGGCGCGGCTGCGGCCGGCCCTCGAGCAGCTCGCCGGCGTGGTCGACGTGCTGCGCAAGAACCAGGACAACCTGGACCGGAGCATCGCGCTGCTCGCCCCGTTCGTGCGGCTGTTCACCAACACCCTCGGCAACGGGCGCTGGTTCGACACCTACGTGCAGAACCTGACCGAGCCGAGGCCGGTCGCGATCCCGGGGCGGCCGGCCACGCGGTCCACCCGGCCGGGAGGCGCGCCGTGACCGGGCTCGGCGGCCGGGCGGCCGGCGCGCTGCGCGGGCTGCCGCGGGCGGCGTGGACCGCCCTGGCGGTGCTGGTCGTGGCCGCGCTGGTGCTGGCCCTGGTGGTGCTGCGCACCGGCGGCGGGCTGACCCGGGTGACCGCCCACTTCGCCCGCGCCGTCGGCGTGTACGAGGGCTCGGACGTCCGCGTGCTCGGCGTGCGGATCGGCACGATCACCCGGGTCGAGCCGGCCGGGGAGACGGTCCGGGTCGAGCTGGAGTACGACGCCGACCGCAAGGTCCCGGCGGACGCGATCGCGGTCGTGATCGCCCCGTCGGTGGTCAGCGACCGGTACGTGCAGCTCGCCCCGGTCTACCGGGGCGGCCCGGCGCTGCCGGACCGGGCGGACATCCCGGTCTCCCGCACGGCCACCCCGGTGGAGCTGGACGAGGTGTACGGCGCGCTGAACGAGCTGTCCGTCGCGATGGGCCCGCGCGGGGCGAACCGGGACGGCGCGCTGTCCCGGCTCGTCGACGTCGGCGCGGCCAACCTGAAGGGGACCGGGGCGGACATCGGCCGGTCGCTGTCGGACCTCTCCCGCGCGGTGCGGACGCTGTCCGAGGGCCGCCAGGACCTGGTCGGGGTGATCCGCAACCTGCAGGTCTTCACCACCGCGCTGGCCCGCAACGACGCCCAGGTGCGGCGGTTCAACTCGTTGCTCGCGGCTGTGGCCGCCCAGCTCGCCGGCGAGCGGGTCGCCCTCGGCGCCGCGCTGGCCAACCTGGCCACCGCGCTGGGTGACGTGGCCCGCTTCGTCCGGCAGAACCGCGAGCTGCTGCGCCGCAACGTCTCCGGCCTGGCGGCGGTGACCTCGGTGCTGACCGACCAGCGGGCGGCGCTGGCGGAGTTCCTCGAGGTGGCGCCGACCGCGCTGAGCAACCTGAACGACGCGTACAACCCGTCGTCCGGGACGCTGGACACCCGCAACCAGCTCGGCAAGCTCGCCGTGCCGGCGGTGCTCTGCTCGCTGCTCGGCGCCGGCGGCCGGCTGCCGGCGCTGCCGGCGCTGCAGCGCCAGTTCTGCGACGCGGTGAACCGCAGCCCCGGGCTGCCCACCATCCCGGGGCTGCCGCCGGCGCCCGGCAGCCCGCCGCCGGGCGGGTCCGGCCCGACGCTGCCGGTGCCGAGCGTGGGGGCGCCGGTGCCGGTCCCCTCCGTGCCGCCGGTCCCCGGTGTGCCCTCGGCGCCGCCGGTCCCACCGCCGCCCAGCACGCCGAGCGGCCCGTTGCTGACCACCCCCACCATCCCGGGGCTGCCGTGACTGCGACACCGCTGCTGCGCCGGCTGGCCCTGCTGCTCGCCGTGGTCGCCGGTGCGACCGGCTGCGGCTTCCGCGGCCTCTACGACGCGTCGCTGCCGGGTGGCGCGGACCTCGGCGACCGGCCGTACCGGGTGACGATCGACTTCGCCGACGTCCTCGACCTCGTCCCGCAGTCCGCGGTCAAGGTCAACGACGTGGCGGTCGGCCGGGTGGAGCAGATCGAGCTGGCGGGCTGGCACGCGCGGGTCCGGGTCGCCGTCCGGGGCGAGGTGACGCTGCCCGCGAACGCCCGGGCCGAGCTGCGGCAGAGCAGCCTGCTCGGGGAGAAGTACGTGTCGCTCGCCCCGCCGACCGCCGAGCCCCCGACCGGGCGGCTGGCCGACGGCGCCCGGATCCCACTCGGCCGCTCCGGCCGCAACCCGGAGGTCGAGGAGGTGCTGGGCGCGCTGTCGCTGCTGCTGTCCGGCGGTGGCCTGCCCCAGCTCCGGACGATCAACCGCGAGCTGGGCATCGCGCTGCAGGGCCGGGAGACCGCGCTGAGGTCCACCCTCGCCGAGCTGCGGACGCTGGTCGGCGGCCTGGACCGGCAGCGGGCACAGATCGTCCGGGCGATCGACGGCCTGGACCGGCTGAGTGCGACGCTGGCGGCCCGCCGCCAGGTGCTGGCCGATGCGCTGGAGGCCTTCCCCGGCGCGCTCGCCGTGCTTGTCTCCGAGCGGGCGTCGCTGACCCGGATGCTGGTCGCCCTCGACCGGCTCGGCGGGGTCGCGGTCCGGGTCATCGACGCGAGCCAGGCGGACGCGGTGGCCTCGTTGCGGGCGCTGCAGCCGATCCTGACCCAGCTCGCCCGCGCCGGCCGCGACCTGCCGGACGCGCTGGAGCTGCTGCTCACCTATCCCTTCCCGCGCAACATCACCGGGGCGATCAAGGGCGACTTCACGAACCTGCGGGTCACCGCCGACCTCGACCTCTCGACGGTCCTGGGCAACCTGCTCGGCGGGTACGCGGCGCGCGCGGCCAGCCGGGGCGGCCGGCCGGTGCCGAGCGGGACCGGCCTGCCCGAGGTCGGCACCCTGCCCGGCATCATCCCGGGCGTCACCGCCGGGAGGACGCCGTGATCTCCCCCCGGGTCAGGCTGCAACTCATCGCCTTCGCGGTGGTGTCGGTGCTCGGCGTCGCGTACGTCGGGATGTCGTACGCCGGGCTCGGCCGGCTGCTGGTCGGCAGGGGCTACACGGTGCACGCGGACTTCGCCGACTCGGGCGGCATCTACCCGGACGCCGAGGTGACCTACCGCGGGAAGAAGGTCGGCCGGGTCGGCGCGCTGCGGCTGGCCGCCGACGGCGTCCGGGTCGACCTGGTCATCGACGGGGACGCACCGCGCATCCCGGCGGACGCCCGCGCGGTGGTGGCGAACCGGTCGGCGGTGGGCGAGCAGTACGTCGACCTGCAGCCGGGCCGGGCCGGCGGCCCGTACCTGCGCCCCGGCGAGGTGGTGCCCCGGGAGCGCACCCGGATCCCGCTCCCGGTCGAGGCGCTGTTGCTCAACCTGGACCGCGTGGTCGGCTCGGTCGACCGGGAGAACCTCGCGATCGTCATCGACGAGCTCGGTACCGCGTTCGACCGGCGCGGGCCGGACCTGCAGCGGCTGCTCGACCAGGGCGACCGGCTGCTCGCCGCGGCCAGGGAGTCGCTGCCGGAGACGCTGCGGCTGATCGAGGACGGCACCGTCGTGCTCGCCACCCAGCGGGAGTCGCGCACCGCGATCCGCAGCTGGGCGCGGGACCTGCGGCTGCTCGCCGACCAGCTGCGGGCCAGCGACCCGGACATCCGCCGGCTGCTCGACAACGGGCCAGTCGCCGCCGCCGAGATCTCCGAGCTGATCCGGGACAACCGCACCGACCTCGGCGTGCTGATCTCCAACCTGCTCACGGCCAGCGAGATCACCGTCCGCCGGCTGCCCGGCATGGAGCAGGTGCTGGTCACCTACCCGTCGGCGGTCGCCGGCGGCTTCACGGTCGTGCCGGGGGACGGGACCTCGCACTTCGGCCTGGTGCTGAACGCGGAGGACCCGCCGAACTGCACCCGCGGGTACGAGGGCACCCGCCGGCGGCCGCCGGCCGACACCAGCCCGGCGCCGCCGAACACCCGGGCCCGGTGCGCCGAGCCGCGGGGAAGCCCGACCAGCGTCCGCGGCGCCCAGAACTCCCCCCGGCCCGGTGGGTCGCGCTCGTCCGGGCCGGCCGGCGGACGGGCCGGCTGGGCGGCCGGGCCGGGATCGCCGGAGCTGCCGGGGTACTCCGTCGGCTCCACCGGCGGCCACCGGGACGTGCTGGCCGACCGGTCCTGGCTGCCGCTGCTGCTCGGGCCGCTGGGACCCTAGCGCGGGCCGCCGACCGGCTGCGCCGTCGAGATCGTCAGGAGAAACGATGTCCAGCAGGAGTGCACCGGAGGAAGTCGCGGGCGGCGCTCCCAGCCCCGCCGTCGCCAGCCCCACCGTCGCCGGGCCCGCCGTCGCCGGTGCCGGCCGAGCCCCGGCGCGGGCCGTCGCCCTGCTCGCCGTGCTGGTGCTGGCCCTCGCCGTCGCCTGCGCGGTGCTCGTCACCCGGACCCGGTCGGGGCAGGCGGCCGAGGCGGACCGGGCCGACCTGCTCGCCGCGGCGAAGCAGGAGGCGGTCAACCTCACCAGCCAGGACCACCGCACGGTCGCGGCGGACCTGCGCCGGACGGCCGACGGCGCGACCGGCCAGCTGCGGGCCGACCTCGACCAGCGCCGGGCCCAGACCGAGCAGGTGGTGACCAGGGGCAAGGTGGTGGCCCGGGGGTCCGCCGTCGACGCCGGAGTCGTCGCCCGGCACGGCGACTCCGGCACCGTGCTGGTCGCGGTCGACAGCACGGTCACCTCGACCGCATCGGCCACCCCGACCAGCCGGCGGTACCGCTTCCAGCTCGATCTCACCCGCGTCGGCGGCCGCTGGCTCGTGTCGAACCTGACCGCGCTCGGTCTGACCGGCTGAGGACCCGAGGAGCTCCCGTGCCCGCACCCCGCCGCAGCCCGGCCCACCCGCCGCGCCGGCCCCGGGTCGCCGGTCGCCGCGGCCGCCCGGCCGCCAGCGCCGGCCTGACCGCCGCCGACCCCGGCACGCCCGACCCCAGCACGGCCGATCCGACCCCGGGCGACGCCG
>JBJMII010000157.1:0-19638 GCA_045806925.1 Mycobacteriales bacterium | reverse complement strand
TAGCGCTGCATGTCGATCGACCAGCTCTTGTCGCCGACCACGTAGATCCCGCGCTCGACCCCGCCGATGAGGTCGTCCAGTGACGGGCCGTCCGCGGCCGGCTGGATCGACACGTTGGCCATCCGCTGCAGCGGGATGTGCCCGGGCGAGTCGGCGAAGGCGCACCCATTGGACCGGCCCAGCCCCTTGAGCCGGGCCATCCGCCGGTCCAGCTGGTAACCCACCAGTACGCCGGACCTGACGATGTCCCAGGACTGGGTCCGCACCCCGTCGTCGTCATAGCCGATCGTGGACAGCCCGTGCGGCACCGTGCGGTCGCCGGTCACGTTCATCACGTCCGACCCGTACCTCAGCTTGCCGAGCTTGTCGAAAGTCGCGAACGACGTCCCCGCGTACGCCGCCTCGTAGCCGAGCGCGCGGTCCAGCTCGGTTGCGTGCCCGATCGACTCGTGGATCGTCAGCCACAGGTTGGACGGGTCGACGACCAGGTCGTATCTCCCCGGGTCGACGGATGGCGCCTTCGCCTTCTCGGCCAGCCACTCCGGGATGCGGGCCAGCTCGCCGGCCCAGTCCCAGGTGTCACCGGTGAGGTATTCCCAGCCGCGGCCGACCGGCGGCGCGCAGGTCCGCATCGACTCGAACGTGCCGCGGGACCGGTCCACGCTGGTGGCGGTCACCTCCGGGTGCAGCCGGACCCGCTGCTGGGTGGTGACGCTCCCGGCCAGGTCGGCGTAGAACTTGTTTTCCAGCACCTGCTGGACGGTCGCGTCGACGTGGTCGACGCCGTCGGTGGCGAGCAGCCGCTCGGACCAGTCGACCAGCAGCCCGATCTTGTCCCCCTCCGGCACCCCGAACGGATCCACCCCGTACGCCGAGACCCAGGTGACGTCGCGGTACACCGGCTCGTCGGCCAGCTCGACGGGCTCGGAGTTGACCGGGCGGCTGACCCGGGCCACCGCGACGGCCTGCTCGGCGACCCGGACCGCGGCCTCCGGGTTGAGGTCGACGCCGGCGGCGAAGCCCCAGGTCCCGTCGTGCACCACCCGGACCGCGAAGCCGAGGTCCTCACCGTCCCGGGCGGAGTCGAGCTTACCGTCCCGCAGCGTGAGCGCCTGCGTCCGGATGCGCTCGAGCCGGAAGTCGGCGTGCTGAGCGCCGAGCTCCCGGGCCCGGCCGAGCGCGGCGTCCGCGAGCCGGCGCATCGGCAGCGCCAGGAAAGCCGGGTCGATCCCCGGCGCCGAACCGTCGGGCACGGCAGCCTCCCTTGACTTGGTCCCCCGACCCTAGTCCGAGGATCCGACAGATCTCCGCCGCTCGGTGTTGACCCCTCGTCGACCCAGCCGGGCGCCGGCTGACCCGGCGGTGCCTGGCGTCGAGCTCACGCTCGCCACGGCCGGCGTCGCCCTGCGCCGGCCGATACGCTCCCATCCCGCCCGCGATGCGCGGCCACGCCCACAGGAAGGACCGATCCGGTGACACCCCGACCGGCCGGCGGAACCGTCGTCGCCAAGCCCCGCCCCCGGGTGGGAGGCCGGCGGCGGTCCAGCACGGTACGGCGGGACATGTCAGCTGCCCGCCCGGCCTGGTCGCGTGCGGCCTCCGCCGTGCGCCCGACGCGCTCCCGGACCGCGTCGGCGGTGGCGGCGCTCACCTGGCTGCTCGGAGTCGTGACCATCGGCAGCGCGCTCCTGCCCGCCGACCGGGCGCGGCTGCGGCTGCTGACCGAGTTCGTCCCGGCGCAGGCGTCGGCGGCGGCGACCGGGGTGTCCGCGGCGCTCGGCGTGCTGCTGCTCTACCTCGCCGCCGGCCTGCGGCGGCGGAAACGGCGGGCCTGGCGGGTCGCCGTCGTCGTCGCCGCCGCTGCCGGGGCGTCGCACTTGCTGAAGGGCCTCGACGTGGAGGAGTTCGCGGTCTCCGCCGGAGTGCTCGGTGCGCTCGTGTGGTCGCGGGCCGAGTTCCACGCGGAGGGGGACCCGGTCACCCGCTGGCTGGCGGTCCGCCGGGCGGCCGAGCTGCTCGCCCTGGACCTCGCGCTGGGCCTGCTCCTGCTCCAGGCCTACGGCGGCCGGCTGGTCGGCCATCCGTCCTGGACCGACCGGCTCCGGCAGGTGCTGCTCGGGCTCGTCGGCACCGCCGGGCCGGTCCGGTTCCGCAGCGAGTCGGCGCAGGACGAGGTCGGCGCGACCCTGCTCGCGCTGGGCCTGCTGCTCGCTCTGGTCACGGCGTACCTGGTGCTGCGTCCCGCCCAGCCGGCCGCCACGCTGTCGCCGGCGGACGAGGAGCGGCTCCGGGCGTTGCTGGCGCGGGACGGACGCCGGGACTCGCTCGGGTACTTCGCGCTGCGGCGGGACAAGAGCGTGGTCTGGTCACCGTCCGGCAAGGCGGCGGTGACGTACCGGGTGCTGAACGGCGTGCTGCTGGCCAGCGGGGATCCGCTCGGCGATCCGGAGGCCTGGCCCGGGGCGATCGAGACGACGCTCGAGCTGGCCGCCCGGCACGCCTGGGTGCCGGCGGTCATGGGCTGCGGCCAGCTCGGGGCGACGGTGTGGTGCCGGTACGGGCTGCGCGCGTACGAGCTCGGCGACGAGGCCGTGGTCGACGTCGCGGGGTTCGGCCTGGCGGGCCGGTCGATGCGGGGCGTGCGGCAGGCGGTGGCCAGGGTCGAGCGGGCCGGCTACGTCACCGCCGTGCGGTGCGTCGGGGACATCCCGCCGGACGAGCTCACCGCGCTGGTGACGGCTGCGGACGCCTGGCGCGGGACCTCGGTGGAGCGCGGGTTCTCGATGGCGCTGTCCCGGCTGGGCGACCCGGCCGACGCCGGGTGTGTCCTGGCGACCGCGTGCCGGGACGGCCGGCCGTACGGGCTGCTGCACTTCGTGCCCTGGGGACCGGACGGGCTGTCGCTGGACCTCATGCGCCGGGACCGTGCCGCCGACAACGGGCTGAACGAGCTGCTCATCACCGCCGTGCTGGCCGCCGCCGCGGACCTCGGCGTGTCCCGGGTGTCGCTGAACTTCGCCGTCTTCCGGGCCGCCCTCGAGCGCGGCTCGCGGCTCGGTGCCGGGCCGGTGTCCCGGTGGTGGCGGGCTGTGCTGCTGCTCGCGTCCCGCTGGTGGCAGATCGACAGCCTGTACCGCTTCAACGCCAAGTTCCGCCCGTCCTGGCAACCGCGCTACCTGTCCTTCCCGACCACCCGGGACCTTCCGCGCATCGCGCTCGCCGCGCTCGAGGCCGAGGCCTTCCTGGTCCGGCCGGGGATCGTCCAGCGGCTGCTGCCGCGCCGACAGCCGGCGGCACTCGTGCCCGGGTGCACACTTCCTCCGTGACCGGGCTCCCCGACGAGCGGGACGACCGCCCACTCGGCCTCTTCCGCCGGCTGCTGCGGGCCGGGCAGGCCCCGCGCTCCCGCGAGCAGTGCGAGCACTTGCGCGAGGCGCGGGCCGATGTCCGGCCCAGCACTCCGGGGCGGTGCGAGGACCACCGGACCGAGGACGGGCCGTGGGTGCACCTGCGGGTCTGCCTCACCTGCGGGCACGTCGGCTGCTGCGACTCGTCCGCGCCCCGGCACGCGACGGCGCACCACCGGCAGAGCGGGCACCCGGTGATCCGGTCGCACGAGCCGGGCGAGGACTGGCGGTGGTGCTACCTGGACGAGCTGCTCGGCTGACGTGGCCCCGGCCTTGGTCCGCCAGCGGCTCGGTCACCGTGACCGACCACCTAGCCTGGGCCGGTGCCGTACCGCGTCTGCTTCGTCTGCTCCGGCAACATCTGCCGGTCTCCGACGGCTGAGGCCGTGTTGTGCCGGCAGCTCGCCGAGGCGGGCCTGGCCGGGCAGGTCGAGGTGGACAGCGCCGGGCTCGGGGACTGGCACGTCGGCGAGGGCGCGGACCGCCGGTCGGCCTCGGTGCTGCGGCGCCGGGGCTATCCGGAGCGGCCGCACCGGGCCCGCCAGTTCCGGGCGTCCGACTTCGCGCACCGGGACCTGGTCGTGGCACTGGACTGCGGTCACGAGCGGAGCCTGCGGGCGCTCGCACCGACGGCCGCGGACCGGGACAAGGTGCGGCTGCTCCGCTCGTACGACCCCGCGGCCGCCGCGGCCGGAGACCGCGAACCGGACGTGCCGGACCCGTACTACGGCGGGCCGGACGGCTTCGAGCACGTCCTCGACCTGGTCGAGGCGGCTTGCCGGGGGCTGCTTACGGAGGTGCGCGCCCAGCTGGGCTGACGGCGACCGCGGCCGCCTGGACGGGCGGGACTCGCGCCATCTCCAGGACGTGTCTAGATGGACGGGTGGGCGACGTCGTCCTCCGGCGCGGAGTCGGCCCGGTCGCCGAACTCGGTCGCCATCGAGCCGGGGTCCTCCGCCCGCCGCTGCGGCGACGGCGGCGCGGACACCTCGCCGGTCTCCGCGGGTGCCGGCCGGGCCGCACCGGACGGAGCCGCCGGCTGGTTCACCCGGGCGCCCGCCGGCTCGCGACCGCCCAGGTCGGGCTCGCTCCGCTGCTCGGACTCCGCCGTCCGCTGCACCTGCTGGAGCCCGCTCGCACCCTCGGTCGCCGCACTGCCAGCCTCGCCCGGCGCGGCACCGCGACGGTCCGCGGTCGGCTGCGGCATCTCCGCGTCGGCCCCGGAGGTCCGGTGGCCCTCCGGGTCGAGGGGGTCCGCGTGCGCACCCGGGTCGGCGATGCCCTGCCCCTCGGCGGGGTCGGCGTCGGTGCTGGTTGCGGCGTCGGCCCCGGTGTCGATCCGCTGGTCGCTCATCCGTCCTCCCGCGGCTCGGGTCGTCGGTCCCGGCCTACCCCAGCAGAGCCGCAGCTACCGCCGCATGCGGCCCGGTCAGGGGGGTAGGGGCGGCTCATGACCGGCGACCCCGCCTACCCGCGCCCGGCCGACGACCCGCGCCCACCGGCGGAGCCGCAGCCGCCCACGGACCCGGGCGCGGCCGGCCCGGACCCCCCGGCCGCGGCCGACCCGGAGACGGTCCCCCGGGAGCCGGCCGCGCCGCTGCCGCAGCACTCCCTCGACCGGACCCGGACCGGCGGGCTGTGGGTCGCCGCGATCGCCGCCGCCGTGCTGATCCTGCTGTTGCTGATCTTCATCCTGCAGAACGGCGAGCAGGTCGAGGTCTCCCTCTTCGGTGCCGAACCGAACCTGCCGCTCGGCGTCGCGCTGCTGCTCGCCGCGGTGCTCGGCGCGCTCGTGGTCGCGCTGCTCGGCACCGCCCGGGTGGTCCAGCTGCGGCACGTGGCGAGACGGCACCGCGCCGAGGACCGCGCCACCCGCCGTTGACTCACCCTGTGGGTCGACTCACAGGGCCATCCGGGAACACGGGCGGCCCGTTACGCGTGCTCCCAGGACGATGGCAGAGAAGACTTCCACCACGACACCCAAGCCGGAGTTGAGACCGATCGAGGTCGGCGTCGGGGCGGCGGCGGCCGTGATCACCGCGTTCGCCTCGTCGTACCTGGGGACTGCCGGGACGCTGACCGGTGCCGCACTGGCGAGCATCGTCGGCACCGTGAGCACCGCGGTGCTCCGCACCTCGGCCCAGCGCACGAACGAGTCGCTGCTGCGCACGACGGCCCGGCTGCGGCAGACGATGGCTGCACCCGGCCCGACCGGCGGGTCGACCGCGGTGGACCCCGGCCTGGCCGCGGTCGCCGAGGCCGAGCTCGCCGCCCTCACCGGGCAGCCGGACCCGGCGGCGGCACCCGGACCCGGCGCCGGACCGGAGACCGCCTCAGCGGCCGGTGCCGGGCCGGCCGGGGACGACCGGTCCGCCCTCCCCGGTACCCGGCTCGGTCGCCGGCCGCCCGCCTGGGCGGTGCTCGCCGCCGGTACGGTGGCCGCCTTCGTCGTCGCGCTGGTCGCGATCACGGGCATCGAGTCCGCCTTCGGCAAGCCGCTGGCCGCGCTGGTCGGCGACGAGAAGGGCGGCGGCACGACGATCGGGCGCACTGTCGGCGCGGACCCCGGGCCCGCCCCCGAACGGCAGGACACGCCGACTCCGACGCCGACCGCCACGCCGGGCTCCCCGCCGTCGACCGCCCCGTCCCCGACCGCGGAGCCGAGCCCGACCGGCGAGCCGGCCTCCCCCACCGCGCCGGAGACCACCGGCACGCCGAGGGTCACCCGGCCCGCGCCGACGACCGCCGCGCCGGCCTCCTGACCAGCCGCCGTACGACGCCGTCGTCGTCAGTGAGGGGCGGGGCCGGGCCGCACCCGTCCAGCCCGGCCACGCCGACCTCCGACACCTCCCAGACCTCCCGGACCCCCTTACCCCCGGACCCCTGGACCGGCTCAGGACGGCAGCTTCACCACCGTGACGAAGAAGTCGTCGATCTGCTGGACCACCTCGATGAAGCGCTCGAAGTCCACCGGCTTGGTGACGTACGCGTTGGCGTGCAGGTCGTAGCTGCGCAGCACGTCCTCCTCCGCCTCGGAGGTGGTGAGCACGACGACCGGGATGGTCCGCAGGTCCTCGTCCGCCTTGATGTCGGCCAGCACCTCCAGGCCGTCCTTCCCGGGCAGGTTGAGGTCCAGCAGGATCAGGCCCGGCCGCGGCGCGTCCGCGAACTCGCCCTCGCGGCGCAGGAAGGACACCGCCTCGACGCCGTCGTTGACCACGTGCAGCGCGTTGCGCAGCTTGTGCTCCTCGAAGGCTTCGCGGGTCATCAGCACGTCGCCCGGGTCGTCCTCGACCAGGAGCACGTCGATCACGGCCGGCCGGCCGGCGGTGGGGTCGGTCAGGTTCGTCATCCGGTGGTCTCCGGCTCCTCGGCGACAGCGGCGGGCACCTCGCCGGACGGCGCGGCGACCTCGGGCAGGACGATCTCCGGCCGGACGGTCAGGAGCGGGGCGATCTTGGGCAGGGTGAAGCGGAACGTGGCACCGGCGCCGGTGTCGGTGTCCAGCCAGATCCGGCCGCCGTGGTACTCGACGATCTTGCGGCACATCGCCAGCCCGATGCCGGTGCCGGGGTAGGCGTCCTTCGGGTGCAGCCGCTGGAAGATCACGAAGATCCGGTCGGCGTACTCCGGCGGGATCCCGATGCCGTTGTCCGCGACGGAGAACTCCCACCGGTCACCGGCGTCCCGCACGCCGACGTGGACCCGCGGCCGGGTGGCGCCGCGGAACTTCACCGCGTTGCTGATCAGGTTCTGGAAGACGCCGGTGAGCAGCGAGACGTCACCGGAGACCCGGGGCAGCTCGTCGACCGTCACCTCGGTGCCGGTCTCCTCCACGGCCATCGACAGGTTGCTGAGCGCCTGCGCGACCAGGTCGTCCGCCTCCACCTCGACGTGCTCGTGCAGCAGCCGGCCGACCCGGGAGAACGCGAGCAGGTCGTTGATGAGGATCTGCATCCGCTTGGCGCCGTCGACCGCGAACGCGATGTACTGGTCGGCCCGCGCGTCCAGCTGGCCGTGGTAGCGACGCTCCAGCAGCTGGGTGAAGCTCGCCACCTTGCGCAGCGGCTCCTGGAGGTCGTGCGAGGCGACGTACGCGAACTGCTCCAGCTCCGTGTTGGACCGCTCCAGATCCTGGGCCTGGCTGTCCAGCCGCTCGGTCGCCGCGCGCAGCGCGGCCAGCTCGGCGAGGATCCGCCGGCGCATCCGGTCCACGTCGCCGGCGAGCTCGACCACCTCCCGCGGGCCGGTGCCGACCACGGCCACCTCGAAGTCGCCGTCCACCACCCGACGCACCTCGCCGGCCAGCGCCGAGATCGGCCGGGTGACCACCCGGCGCACCCCGACCGCGAGCACGACCAGCAGCGCCACCAGGCCGACCGCGATGAGCACGGCGATCCGGTACGCCGGGTCGATCCGGTCGGCCACCGGGCCCCCGGCATCGCCCAGTCGGCCCAGCGCGAGCGCACCGGCGACGATCATCAGGGTCGAGACGAGGGCCGCGACCGCGCCGAGGACGGCCAGCAACCGGCGCAGCGGCCAGGCCCTGGTCGGCCGGCTCTGCCGGGGCCGGGCGGTGGCCCGGGGCAGCTGGGCGGGCAGCTCGGGCGGCGGCTTCAGCGGCGGTGCCGGCCGCACCTCTGCCTCAGCCATCGACGGCCTCAGCCATCGACCGGCCGGGCGCCGACCAGCAGCACCGCGACGTCGTCCACCAGGTCTCCGCCGTTGAGCGCATCGACCTGCTGGATCAGCATGTCCAGGAACGGCTCCGGGCCGGCCCGCCAGCCCGGGCGGCGGTGGACCAGCCGGTCGACCAGCTCGGCCAGCCCGTCGCCACCGAGCCGCTCCGGCCCGCGCCCGACCCGACCGTCGATGAGCCCGTCGGTGTGCAGCAGGAGCGCCCACGCGGGCGGCAGCGGTACGTCCGTGGCCGGCCAGTCGGTCCGCGGCACCACGCCGAGCGGCGGCACCACCCGCGCCTCGGACAGCAGCCGGACGCCTGTCTCACCGACCAGCAGCGGCGCCGGGTGGCCGGCGAGGTGCACCCGGGCGTACCGGCGGTCCGCGCCGATGGTCAGCGCGCAGACGGTGGCGAAGATGTGCTCCCGGTGCCGCTCGTGCACCAGCACCTGTTGCAGCGTGCTGAGGATCTCCGCCGGCGGCAGGCCCGCCAGCACCAGCGCGCGCCAGGCGATCCGCAGCCGTACGCCGAGCGCCGCCTCGTCCGGGCCGTGCCCACTGACGTCGCCGATCATCACGTGCAGCGCGCCGTCGGCGTCCCGGACCGCGTCGTAGAAGTCGCCGCCGAGCAGCAGCCGCCGGCCACCCGCCTGGTAGCGGGCCGCGAACAGCACCCCGGCGCCGGCGATCAGCGGGCTGGGCAGCAGCCCACGCTCCAGCCGCGCGTTCTCCTCGGCGTGCAGCTGCTGCTCCTGCAGCGCCCGCTCGGTGGCCTCGATCCGGCTGCGGCCGATCGCGTACCGGATCGCCCGGGTCAGCAGCTGCCCGTCGACCTGGCCCTTGACGAGGTAGTCCTGGGCGCCGGCGGCCACCGCCTCGGCGCCGCGGTGCTCGTCGGCGAGACCGGTCAGCACGAGCAGCGCGACGCCGTCCGCCCGGGCGGCGAGCCGGCGCAGCCCGTCCAGGCCGGCGGCGTCCGGGAGGCCCAGGTCGAGCAGCACGCAGTCGACCCGACCCACCGCGGCCTCGGCTTCGGCGAGCGTGCGGGCGCGGAGCATCTGCACCGGCGTGACCGCCTCGTCGAGGAGCTCGCCGACCAGGAAGGCGTCGCCGTCGTCGTCCTCGACCAGCAGCACCCGGACGGTCTCCGCCGGCGCGGTGGGCTCGCCCACGGTGGGCAACAGGCTGCTCACCCGGTGCCCACCGGGCTCGAAGGGTGGTTCAGTCGTCTTCCCCCTGTCGGTGCCCTGCGAGGCCGTCCCGTCTCCTCGGGTCCGGGCTTGCCTGCCGGGAGGGCGCGGCGCCCCTCCTCGTTGCGAGGGAGAGTACTCACTTCGGCCGCCCCGCAACCACCTGCGGTCAGTGCTGTGGTCAGTGCTGTGGTCAGCGCTACGAGGGCGACCCGGCCGGTCAGGCAGCGGGGGTCAGGTGGCCATGTCCACGAAGCGGGAGTAGTGGCCCTGGAAGGCGACCGTGACCAGACCGGTCGGCCCGTTGCGGTGCTTGGCCAGGACCAGGTCCGCCTCGCCGGCGCGCGGTGACTCCCGCTCGTACGCGTCCTCGCGGTGCAGCAGGATCACCATGTCCGCGTCCTGCTCCAGCGAGTTGTGCGCGACGACGCCGTCGGCGACGAAGTTGTGGGTGCCCTTGACGGTCGCGTCGTACACCGGCTGGCGTCCCTGCGACTCGAGGCCCACGACCCGGTCCCAGAGCACGTCGTCCGTCGCCGGCGACCGGAGCGCCTCGGAGTCGAGAGTGTCCACGTTCGTCGTGTGCACCGTGTTCTCCGACCGGGCGAGGTACGCCTCGGCGTGCTCGCCGCGCCGGCCGTGCACCCCGACCTCGGCGCAGAAGCGCCGCTTGTCATCGGCTCCGGCGACGACGATCTGGTAGCCGGGATGCCTGGACCGCTCGTAGCGGACCTCGTACGTCCGGCTGGCCAGGCCGAGCCGCGAGAGCAGGTGGACGACGCCGTCGGCCAGGGGGCGACTGGAGGTCGAGTAGGAGACCGGCGGCTCCGACTTCGCCACCGACGGTCCGGGAACGAACACGCTGCCGCCGGTCGCCCACAGGTGTCGGAGGAACATGCGCACCTCGTCGTCGTCGGCCGCGTAGAGCGCATCCGGCAGCCGCCTGTCCGGCGAGCGCAGGTCGGCGATGCCAAGATCGTGAAACCACCGGGTGATCGGGTTGCGGCGCCGGCGCGTCAGCCGGTACGGCGACGGCAGGTAGGTGTGCTGCCGGCTGCCCCCGGACACCCGGCGGGGCGAGATGCCGAACTCGGCCGCTGCTGCGTCCTCGACGAAGGCCAGGTTGGCCTCGTCCTGCGAGGTGTAGCGGACCGGCTGGCGGGCCGGCACGCAGCCGCCGCCGATGAGGTGCGCGAGCAGGCCGAGCCGCCGCTCCCCCCACCCGAGCCCGGCCGCGATGGGCGGAGGCACCCGACGGGGAACCGCGATGCGTGAGCCGACCTCGAGGTCGTCGAGGGCGACCCACCCGTCGAGCGTCAGGAAGGGGTGGTTTCCGGAGGCGGTGACGGTGCGCCCGGACCCCAGGGTGAGGCGGAAGACCTCCTTCTGGCCGGACGGGAAGACCGCCGTGAGCGGCGCCGGGACGAGCCGGCGGTGCTCGTCGAGCGACCACACCTGCACGCCGTCGGCACCCCGCGCGAGCAGCTCCCGGAAGGTCACCGGCGCGCCGCTGTCCGCCCGGAGCAGCGTGGTGTCCGCCGGCATGCAACCGGACTCGCGCAGGTCGGAGAGCAACGGCTTCTTGTCCGTGCGCTGCTCCGGGCCGCGGTTGAGCTGGCTGATCGCCACCACCGGGACCTCCAGCTCCTTGGCCAGCAGCTTGAGCGAGCGGGAGAACTCCGAGACCTCCACCTGGCGGGACTCCACCCGCTTGCCGCTGGTCATCAGCTGCAGGTAGTCCACCACCACGAGCCGCAGGTCGTGCCGCTGCTTCAGCCGCCGCGCCTTCGCCCGGATCTCCATCATGGTCAGGTTCGGCGAGTCGTCGATGTAGAGCGGGGCGTCCGCCACCTCCCCCATCCGCCGCGCCAGCCTCGCCCAGTCGTCGTCGCTCATGTGTCCGGACCGCATGTGGTGCAGCGGCACCTTCGCCTCCGCGGAGAGCAGCCGCATGGTGATCTCGGACTTGCTCATCTCCAGCGAGAAGATCACCGACGTGAGCCCGTGCTTGATCGAGCACGCCCTCGAGAAGTCCAGAGCGAGGGTGGAGTTGTGGGTCGGCACCATCGACCGGCTGGCCAGGTACATGTGGTCGGCGTTGTCCACCTGCACGCACCGCACCGGCACGCTGGGCACTGGCCGGACGTCGACGACGTGGCGGCGGTCGGCCGTGCGCACCGCCGTCTTCTGCCGGGCCAGCTTGCGCGGCAGCCGGAACACCGGGTCCGGGGGCGTGAAGCAGACCGAATGGCAGGTCGAGGACTCCGCCGTACGCCCCCGGACCGGCTCGGTCGAGACCGTCGCCCGGTAGCCGAGACTGAGGATGAGCTCGCGCACGTCCTCGGCCAGGCGCCGGTTCGGCACCGAGAAGACCACGGTCCCGGTCGGACCGACCGTTCCGCCGGTGTCGAGCAGCCCGGCGAGCAACGCGCGTCGCTGCGCCTGCGAGGACCGCAGGTACCCAGCCGGGATGTGCCTGCTCCCCAGGACGCCGAGCTGCCGCAGGCTCGCCTGCGTGATCCGGGCGGCGTCGGTGCTGCTGTCGCCCAGCCAGGCCCCCAGCGCGTACGCGGGGACCGGCAGGTCCGCCTCCGGCAGAACCATCGGCCGAGCCAGGGCGACCGCATGGCTGGGGCGCTCGTCGGCCGAGGTGCAGCGCAGCGTGCGCGCCATGTCCGCGGTTGTGACCACGTCCTCGTGGACGGCCGCCTGAGCCAGCGCCAGGTGCTCTGACCGGGCCCGGCGCGCCGGCCTCGTCGTCGTACGCCACTGGTGCTCGGCGTCCGCGACGATCACGGTGCCGTCCGAGAACTCGACCTGGTAGCAGGGGCGACCCGTCATCACCTCGGTCGCGGCCACGACGGTGGTCGGCCGGCCGTCCGCACCGAGCAGCCGGTGGCCGACCCGGACCTCGCCCATCGTCGTCCAGCCGTCCGGCGTCGGCAGCGGAGTGTCGAGGGCGAGCGCCTTCCCGATCGCCGGTCTCGCGGCGACGATCACCATCTGCCCGGCGTGCAGACCGTTGGTGATCTGGTCCAGCTCGGAGAAGCCGGTGGGAACGCCGATGCTCACCCCACCGCGGGAGGAGATCGCGTCGATCTCGTCCATGGTGCCCTGCAGGAGCTGCTCGAGGCGGACGTAGTCCTCGCTGGTGCGGCGCTCCGTGACGTCGTAGATCTCCGCCTGGGCGCGGTCCACCACCTCGTCGACGTCGCCGCCCTGGCCGGACGCCGCGCCGTAGCCGAGCTGGACGATCCGGGTGCCGGCCTCGACCAGCCGGCGCAGCGTCGCGCGCTCGGCGACGATCTCGGCATAGAAGCCGGCGTTGGCCGCGGTCGGCACCGAGGAGATCAGGGTGTGCAGGTAGGGCGTGCCGCCGACCCGGAGCAGCTGCCCGGACCGGGTCAGCTCCGCCGAGACCGTGATCGCGTCCGCCGGCTCGCCGCGGCCGTAGAGATCGAGGATCGTGTCGTAGAGGAGCTGGTGGGCGGGCCGGTAGAAGTCGGTGGAGCGCAGCACCTCGACCACGTCGGCGATCGCGTCCTTGGACAGCAGCATGCCGCCGAGCACGGACTGCTCGGCCTGCAGGTCCTGCGGCGGCTGCCGGTCGAAGTCCGGCTGCTGCCGGGCCACCGCGAGCTCGTCCGCGACCGCCACCGGCCCCCCTCCCGTCCGCATCGCTCGAACAAGTGTTCGAACACTATCACCGGAAGGCTCAGCCTAGGCAGAACCGTGAGGGGGCACCACGGCCCGGTGTGGGCGGCTCTGGGGACAGTCTGTGGATGGTGCCGGGCAGGGTGTGGGCAGCCTGGGGAGGGGCTTGTGGACGGCGTCCGGGATGCGCACGACCCGCCGTGGTGACCTGCGCGGCAGCCGTCCTCACCCTGTTCACGGAAGAAAGTTCACCGAAGAAAGCCTGCGCGCCGGCACCGCCGGGCCGGAGTGTACAGAACCGACTCGGCGTACTCAAGAGGCATACAATGGTCAGCCGGCCTGAGTCCGGCATAACAGTCGCAGAAGCCGCTGGAGCCATAGAGTTTCGGCTCATGAGTGTGATCAAGGGTGACCGCAGCATCGAGATCGACGCGCCGGCGGAGCGCTGCTACGACATCGTGGCCGACGTCGAGAGGACTCCCGAGTGGGCGAAACCGCTGAAGAGCCTCGAGGTGGTCGAGCGGGACGCCGAGCAGCGACCCGTGCTGGTGGACACGGTCACCGACGCGAAGATGAAGACCGTCCGGGCCCTGCTCCGCTACTCGTACGAGCCGAAGCGGGCGATCCGCTGGACCCAGGTGGAGGGCGACGCCGCGTCGCTGAGCGGCTCCTGGACCTTCGAGGACATCGGTGGCGGCCGCACCCGCGCCACGTACGCGATCGAGTCCGACCCGGGGTCGCTGCTCGGCAAGGTGCTGCGCGGCCCAGCCGAGACGATCGTGCGCGAGATGCTGCTCATCAGCGGCACGTCGGGCCTGCGGGAGTACGCCGAGAGCAAGGCCCGCGCCGCGAGCTGACCCCGAGGGTCCTGACCCCCTGACGGCCGAGGCCCGGCACCGCAGCTGGCGGGCCGGGTCTCGCGCCCTGCGGCACCGGCCCCTCGGCAGGACCGGCCCCTGGGCAGGACTGCCGCCGGCGGGACCGGCGCCGGCTCGACTACGCGGGGACGACTTCGAGCGGGATCGTCGCGGTCACCTCGGGGTGCAGCACCACCGGTACGTCGTGCCGGCCCAGCGACTTGATCCCGCCGGCCAGCTGCAGCCGCCGCCGGTCCAGCTGCGGACCCCCGGCCGCCTGCACCGCCGCGACCACGTCGGCGGCGGTCACCGAGCCGAAGAGCCGGCCACCGGTGCCGGCCCGGGCCGGCAGCCGCACCGACAGCCGCTGCAGGCTGGCCTTGATCTCCCGCGCGTGGCCGAGGTCGCGCACACCGCGCGCGTCCCGGGCCCGCCTGATCGTGGCGACCTGCTTCTCGCCGCCCTTGGTCCAGGCAATGGCGTAGCCGCGCGGGACCAGGAAATTGCGCGCGTACCCGTCGCGGACCTCGACGACGTCTCCCGGCGAGCCGAGGCCGGCGACCTCCTGGGTGAGGATGAGCTTCATCCCGTCCCCCTCAGCGGGCCGTGCTGGTGTAGGGCAGCAGCGCCATCTCGCGGCTGTTCTTCACCGCCACGGCCACGTCGCGCTGGTGCTGGCTGCAGTTGCCGGTCACCCGTCGGGCCCGGATCTTGCCGCGGTCGGAGATGAACTTCCGCAGCAGCGCGGTGTCCTTGTAGTCGATGTAGGTGGCCTTGTCCTTGCAGAACGCGCAAACCTTCTTCTTCGGCTTGCGGAGTGGCGCCTTCGCCATGTCGTGTGCTCCGTCGAGTAGTTCTCAGGGAAGTGTCTAGAAGGGGGGCTCGTCGTACGAGCCGCCGCCGGCGGCACCGGTCGAGGCGGCCGGCGCGGACCCCCACGGGTCGTCCGACCCGGTGCCGGAGCTGCGCCCACCGCCGCCGCTGTAACCGCCCCCGCCGAAGTCTCCGCCGCCGCTGCCGCGGGACACCTTGTTGACCTTGGCCGTCGCGTACCGCAGCGAGGGGCCGATCTCGTCGACCTCCAGCTCCACCACGGTCCGCTTCTCGCCCTCCCTCGTCTCGAAGGAGCGCTGCTTGAGCCGGCCGGTGACGACGACCCGGGCGCCGCGGGTGAGCGACTCGGCGACGTTCTCCGCCGCCTGCCGCCAGACGTTGCAGCGCATGAACAGCGCCTCACCGTCCTTCCACTCGTTCGCCTGCCGGTCGAACGTGCGCGGGGTCGAGGCCACCGTGAAGTTGGCCACCGCCGCCCCGCTCGGGGTGAACCGCAGCTCCGGGTCGGCGGTGAGGTTGCCGACCACGGTGATGATCGTGTCGCCTGCCATTGCTCCGACCTCCGGTCGTCGGGACGTCTCGGGCTAGGGGGGTGTCCGATGGTTCTTGGTGGATGCGTGCGGCGGCGCAGCGTGTCGACCCACGCCGCCGGAGGGCCCTCGGACGCCCTACCGGAGCTCGGGCCGCAGCACCTTGGTCCGCAGCACCTCGTCGTTGAGGTTGAGCTGGCGGTCGAGCTCCTGGACCGCGGCCGGCTCGGAGGTCAGGTCGACGACCGCGTAGATGCCCTCGACCTTCTTGCCGATCTCGTACGACAGCCGGCGGCGGCCCCAGACGTCGACCTTCTCGACCGAGCCGCCGGCGGTGCGCACGACGTTGAGGTACTGCTCGAGCAGCGGGGACACGGTCCGCTCCTCGAGGTCAGGGTTGAGGATGACCATGAGCTCGTAGTGACGCACGGGTCACAAGCCTCCTGTGGACTCAGGCGGCCGCGGGCTCTCCGCGGCAGGAGGACGTCGCCGCCGTCCTGGCGGGCAACCGCACGAGGGTACCCCACGGCGGGACCCGCCCCGCCCGCGCGCTACCCCGCGTCCGGGCCCCGCTCCGGTGCGTACGGGGGAGAGTGCCGGGTCGGGGTCCGGCGTCCGCATGAGCCCCGGAGCGGGGCGGAGAGGAGACGCCCGAGCCGCCGCCCGATGACGCCGACCACGCCCCGGCGGCGCCGACGGGTCCTCCGCTTCCAGCAGCCTCCAGCAGCCTCCAGCAGCCGATCTGGGGCCGCCGGAGGTCCGTCCGGTCCGCCCGCGCCGTACCCTGCCGGCATGGTGCTCATCGGTGCCCACCTGCACGGCGGGATCCCGCTGGAGGAGGCCCGCGCGCGCGGCGCGGAGATCGTGCAGATCTTCCTCGGCGACCCGCAGGGCTGGAAGAAGCCGCCGGACCGGGAGGCCGACGCCGCGCCGCTGCGGGCCGCCGGGATCGGGTTCTACGTGCACGCGCCGTACCTGGTGAACGTGGCGACCACCAACAACAAGATCCGGATCCCGAGCCGGAAGATCCTCGACCAGCACGCCGAGGCCGCGGCGGCGCTGGGCGCGCGCGGCCTGATCGTGCACGGCGGCCACCTCAACGAGGGTGACGACCCGCAGGTCGGCTTCGACAACTGGCGCAAGGTCTTCGCGCGGGCGCGGTTCGGCCTGCCGATCCTGATCGAGAACACGGCGGGCGGGGACAACGCGATGGCCCGCCGGCTGGACCGGCTGGCCGGGCTCTGGGACGCGGTCGGCGACTTCGGTCCCGGCTTCTGCCTGGACACCTGCCACGCGCACGCCGGCGGTGAGGAGCTGCTCGACCTGGTCGACCGGGTCAAGGCGATCACCGGCCGGATCGACCTGGTGCACGCGAACGGGTCCCGCGACGCCTTCGGCTCCGGCGCCGACCGGCACGCCAACCTGACCGAAGGGCACATCGACCCGGAGGCGGTGGTCGCGGTGTGCGCGGCGGCCGGCGCGCCGATCCTGGTGGAGACGCCGGGGCTGGCCGAGGGCCAGGGCGCGGACATCGCGTTCCTGCGGTCCCGGCTGCCGAAGTGAGCCGGTGACCGAGCTCGCCCGGTCCGTCCGGCGGCGGCCGGACGTGGTGCTGCTGGCGGTGCTCGCCACCACGGCCTTCGGCATCCTGCTCGGCTACCTCTCCAAGACGCCGTGCACCGGCCCGCCGTACGACGGGTACGGGATCTCGGCCAACTTCGGCACCAGGAAGTACAGCGGCCTGTGCTACTCCGACGTGCAGCAGCTCTGGGTCGGCCGCGGCGTCCGCGAGCACGTCTTCCCGTACCTGACCGGCCGGCTGCAGCCGAGCGACCGGCCGGAGGGAAACCTGGTCGGCGGCGCGGTCGAGTACCCCGTCGTCACCGGGGTCTTCATGTGGCTGGCCGGTCTCGGCGCCAGCACCGACGGCGACTACCTGCGCACCACCGCCCTGCTGCTGGCGCCGTTCGGCCTGCTCACCGCCGGCCTGCTGGCCCGGCTGGCCGGCTGGCGGGCCTTCATCTGGGCGGCCGCGCCCGCGCTGGTGCTCTACAGCGTGCACAACTGGGACTTCCTGGCCACCGCCTGCGTGGCCGGCGCGGTGTGGGCGTGGGCCCGCGGCCGGCCGGGCACCGCGGCGGTGCTGCTCGGCCTCGGCGCCGCCACCAAGATCTACCCCGGCTTCCTCGCGCTGCCGCTGCTGCTCGAGCGCCTGGCGCTGCGGGACACCCGCGGGGCGGCGCGGGTGGTGGCCGGGACCGTCGGAGTGTGGGCGGCGATCAACGTGCCGTTCCTGCTGGCCAACTGGGACGGCTGGTGGGCGACCTACTCATACCAGGCCGGCCGCGTCGCCGACCTGACCACCAACTCGATCTGGTACTGGGGGTTTCCGGACCTGGGCGTGGACCAGGTCAACCGGTGGAGCGCGGCGCTGATCTCGGTGTCCTGGCTGGTCGCCGTGCTGGTCGGCGCGGTGATCTCCGGGCGCGCCGGCCGCTACCCGTGGCTGCAGGTAGGCGCCGCGCTGCTCGCCTCGTTCCTGCTCTTCAACAAGGTCTACAGCCCGCAGTACGTGCTGTGGCTGCTGCCGTTCTTCGTGCTGCTGCGGGTCCGCTGGGGCTGGTGGGTGTCCTTCCTGGCGGTCGACCTGCTGCTCTACGTCGGGCTGTTCCGGTGGTACTACGACATCACCCGCGGCGGCGACTTCGGGGTGGCCAAGCAGGCCGCGGTGCTCGGCGTCTGGGGCAAGGCGGTGCTGCTCGCCCTGCTCTACGTGGTGTTCCTGCGGTCGTCGTCCGCGGTCCCGGCCCCGCCGGAGGCCCAGGACCGGTCGGAGGCCCAGGACCGGTCGGACCACGAGTGGTACGGGGAGCGGGACGGCACCAGCGGCCCGCGGTCCGCGGCGTCGTCGAGCACCCCGCCGGCCGGGTCGTCGGCGTCGGCGGCACCGCCGCCCGTCCGGACCAGGTCCCGCTCCGGCCTCAGCACGTCCCGGACCACCAGCCCGGCGAGCACCAGCAGCGCCAGGTCGCGCAGCAGCACCGCCCGCAGGAACCAGTCGTAGGAGACGCCCTTCTCCGCGGTGCCGAGGAACCACAGCAGCCGCGGCAGCCAGACCAGGCATTCGGTGACCTGCCAGGCCAGCAGCGCCCGCCAGGACGGGCGGGCCAGCACGGCCAGCGGCAGCAGCCAGAGCGAGTACTGCGGGGACCACACCTTGTTCGTCAGCAGGAAGGCGGCGACGGTGAGGAAGAGCAGCTGCGGTAGCCGGGGCCGGCGCGGGGCGAGCAGGCCGAGCGCGACCACGGCACCGAGGGCGAGCAGCACCGCGACGGCGGCGATGCCGTTGACCTCCGGCGGCGAGCCGGTGGCCGGCCCGCCGAACAGGTGGTCGATGCCGTACCAGAGCGAGTCGAAGTCGGCCGGCCGCGACCGGTTGAGCTCGATGAAGCGCTTCCACGACTCCGGGTACGCGGCGGCGACCGGCAGGTTGACCACCGACCAGGACACCAGCAGGCCGAGCGCCACCCGCCCGAAGGCCGGCAGCTGCCGGGACCGCCAGCACAGGGCGAGCAGCGGGAGCAGGAACAGCGCCGGGTAGAGCTTCGCCGCGGTGCCGAGCCCGAGCAGGACGCCGGCCAGCCCCGGCCGGCGGCCCTGCCAGGCGACCAGCCCGGCGCCGGCGAGCGCGACCGCGAAGAGGTCCCAGTTGGTGAAGGCGTGCACCACCACCAGCGGGGACAGCGCGACCATGGCCGCATCCCACTTCCGCCGGCCGGCCAGCCGGGCGGTGCTCCAGGTGACCACCAGCATGCAGACCGCCAGCAGCAGCGCGGTGACCGAGAAGTAGGCCTGGATCTCGGGCAGCTGCGGCAGCGGCAGGTCCGGCACCGCATCGACCGTCCGCACGTACGCCTTCGCCAGCGCCGCCGCCGCCCCCATGAAGGCGCCGGTCAGCACCGGGTACTCCACCGGGTGGTCGACGTACGGGACCGCGCCCTCGTTGAGCTTCTCGGTGTAGTAGAGCGGGATGACGTCCGAGTAGCAGAAGTGGGTGTACTGGCGGCCCTCGGTCCACGCGCCGTCCTGGCACGGTGACTTCTGCAGCCAGGCCAGGGCCAGCGTGAGCAGGGTCAGCGCGAGCAGCACCCGCAGCGGCGTCCAGAAGCGGCGCAGCCCGAGCGCGCCGTGCCGCCCCCAGGGGCCGCCGATCGCGCCGCTGGCGGCGCGTACCACCGGGTCGTCCCGGGACGGCAGGAACGGTGGCCGCCCGTCCGCGGCCGGATCCAGCGGTCCGCGGACAGTCGGCACGGGCCTGCTCCACCCGGGTGCCGGTGGCTCCCCGGTCACGGAATGCCGGGCGGTGGGGTCGGGCCTTTCGTCGGTTTGGGCGTCGGGAGGGTCGCCGTCGGCGTCGGCGTCGGGAGGGTCGCCGTCGGCGTCGGTGTCGGCGTCGGCTTCGGGTGCGGCCGCGGCCTGCGGGTCG
>JBJMII010000156.1:0-12336 GCA_045806925.1 Mycobacteriales bacterium | reverse complement strand
TGGGAGACCTCGCGGCGGCGCACCGGCGGCTCGAGGAGGAGGTCGAGTCGCGGCGGGCGCTCGAGGACGGGCTGAAGCGGGTGGAGAAGCTGGTCGCGGTCGGCCAGCTCGCCGCGGGGCTGGCGCATGAGATCGGCTCTCCGCTGCAGATCCTCAACGGGCGGGCGCGTGGGATCGCCGGCCGCGCCGACGTCTCCCCAGAGGTGCGCCGCCAGGCGGAGATCCTGGTCGAGCAGTCGGACCGGATCGCGACCATCGTCGAACAGCTGCTCAACTACTCCCGCAACCTGGTGTTCGCGCTGCTGAACACCGACCGGCGCAGCCCGGAGTGGATGAAGGCGTTCGCCGAGCTGGGCGGCTAGCCGATGCTCATCCTGGGGACGAAGCCGGCTCAGCACGATGCCTGCTTCGCGCTGGTCCGCGACGGCGAGCCGGTCTTCGTCTACGAGCAGGAGCGGTTCAACCGGGTCAAGCACGGCATGTCCAGCCACCTGTCGGTGCTCTTCGACGCGCTGGACGAGCACGGGGTGGCGCCCGCCGACATCGACCTGGTCACCAACTGCATCGACCCGGCCCGGCTGCCGGAACGCAAGGCGCAGGCCGCCCGCTACCTGCACGGTGCGGCCCTCGACGCGACGAACCGCTACCTGGACTGGCGGCTGCCGACCTGGCGCCGGGTGCTGCTCGCCGCCGGCTTCCCGGGCGAGCGGGTCGTCGACGTCCGCCACCATCTCTGTCACGCGGCCGGCGCCTACTACGCCAGCCCGTACGACGACGCCGCGATCCTCTCGGTCGACGGCAGCGGTGAGACCGAGACGGCGATGCTCGCGCACGGGACCGGCACGCAGATCAGCGTGCTCCGGACGACCCCGCACCCGCACTCGCTCGGGCACCTCTACCAGGCAGCCACCTTCTGGCTCGGCTGGGGGTTCGGCGAGGAGGGCAAGACGATGGCGCTGGCGGGGTACGGCGACCCGGCCCGCTGCCGCGCCCGGCTGGACGAGTTCGTCCGGGTCGACGAGGACGGGGACTTCGCCTTCCGGCCGGCCGGCACCCGCGGCTCCTCCCGCTACACCTCGGCGGAACTGGCGGCGGACGTCTTCACCCGGCTGTTCGGCCCGGGCCGCGCCGCCGGCCAGCCGGTCACCTCCCTGCACCGGGATGTCGCGGCCGCCGTGCAGGGCGTCTGCGACGACATCATGCTGCGCTCGGCGCGGTTCCTGCGGGCGGCGACGGGCGCCGGCACCCTGCTGCTGACCGGCGGCGTGGCGCTGAACTCGGTGAGCAACGGCCTGGTCGCCCGCAGCGGGGTCTTCGACCGGGCGGTGGCCTACCCGCAGGCCAACGACTCCGGGACGGCGCTCGGTGGCGCCCTGTACGGCTACCACCGGCTCGCCGGCCGGGAGCGGCGGCGCCGCTGGCACATGGCGCACGCCTACTGGGGTCGGCGGGTCGACGTGGAGAACGCCGAGCGCGCGGCCGCCGAGTACGGGGTGTCCGGCGCGCGGGTCCCCGACCCGGCGCGGCAGGTCGCCGAGCTGCTCGCCGCCGGCAAGGTCGTCGGGTGGGTGCAGGGCCGGGCGGAGGTCGGGCCGCGGGCGCTCGGCAACCGGTCGATCCTGGGCGACCCGAGGGCGCCGGGGATCAAGGAGCGGATCAACGCGGGCGTCAAGCACCGGGAGGACTGGCGGCCGTTCGCGCCGTCGGTGCTGCGGGAGGACGTCGGCGAGTACTTCGAGGCGGACGGTGACCTGCCGTACATGACGACGGTGGTGCCGGTGCGGGCCGGGTGGCGGCAGACGTTGTCCTCGGTGTGCCACGTCGACGGCACCGCGCGGGTGCAGACCGTCACCGCCGAGAGCAACCCGCGTTTCCACGCGCTGCTGCGGGCGGTCAAGGCCCGGACCGGCATGGGCATGGTGCTGAACACGTCCTTCAACGACCGCGGCGAGCCGCTGGTGCAGACCTGCCGGCAGGCGGTGCGGCTGTTCCGGCGCTCGGAGATGGACGCGCTGTGCATCGGGGACTGGCTCTTCACCGGCAAGACGCCCGGCGTCGAGGCGCCGCCGTTCTCCGCGGTGGAGTCCAACGTCGGCAAGCTGCCCTGCTCCCGGCTGCTGCTCGTCTGCGACCGGCTCCCGGCCAGCCGCGCCGCACTGGCCGTCCGCCTCGCGGACGAGAACCCGCGGCTGCGGATGACCGGCGGGTCCGACGACCTGCTGGCGGCGCTGCCGGACCGGCTGCGGCTGCGGGTGGTGCCGCTGCCCGCCCTCGACCCGGCGGTCCTGGCCGCCTCGTACGACGGCGTCGTCTTCTACCCGGGCCGCTCCGGCGACGAGTTCCTCTTCGACCGGGCCCTCTACCACTCCGAGCTCGCCGGCACCTCCCGGCGGCTCCTGGAGGACGGCCCGCTGGCCGTCTTCTGGATCGACGTGCACGGCGACGTCACGCCCATGTGCGACGTCCTCTACGTCCACCACGACGGCCCGCCGATCCCGCAGACCTCCTACGCCCGGCACTGGGCGAGGCCGGTGGGGTCGCGTGCGGCCGCGCGCTGAGGTAGCCGGCGACACCGTCGTCTACACCTTCGGCAACGGGCTGGTGGTGACCGCGGAGGTCGCCGGCAAGGACGACCCGCTGCGGATCCTCCCGCTCGGCCCGGTCCAGGAGGCGGTCCTGCACTACCTGGCGACGTCGCCGGGGTGTGCCCGGGGCAAGGGGGTCTTCGAGCCCTTCGCCGGGTCGGGCGCGTTCGGGCTGATGGCACTGCTGGTCGGCGCGAGTGCGGTCGACCTGCTCGACGTCAATCCCCGGGCCCGCGCCTTCCAGCTGCGCAGCGCCCGGCTCAACCGGTTCGGGCCGGAGCGGCTGCGGTGCCTGACCGGCGACCTCGCCACCTTCGTCCCCGACCGCCGGTACGACCTCCTGCTCGCGAACCCGCCGTTCGTGCCCACCCCGGACGGGATCGAGGGCACCCTCAGCTCGAACGGCGGACCCGACGGCAACCGCTTCGCCGGCCTGCTGCTGCACCGCCTCGACGAGCTGCTGCAGCCGGACGGTGAGGCGGTGCTGTGCCTGTTCCAGCTCGTCCGGGACGGCGTCCCGCTGATCGCGGACACGCTCGGGACCGGGCTGCCCGGCCGCAGCGTGGAGTTCTCTCCGCTGCAGGCCTGCCCGGTCCCCTTCGAGAGCTACTGCGCGGCGTACGAGCGCCAGCACCCGGCAGCGCTGCCGGCGATCCGGCGGTGGCGGGCGGCCCTCAGCCGCGGCCACAGCGACCAGCTCGGCCTCGCGCACCACCTCATGCACATCCGGCCGGCCACGTCCGCCCGCGGCGAGCTGCTGGTGCGCGACCGGCCGGCCGAGCGGTTCGGCGGCGACTTCGTGATCGCCGCCGGCCACGAGGACAGCGCTCCGGTCGACGGGCGGCGCCGGTGACCCCGGCCGGTGCTGCCCGGGTCAGCTCGGGACGGCCGCCTGCGCCGGCCGCCCGGCCCGGACCACCCCGGCCGCGAGCAGGACCTCGATCGCCTCGTCCGCAAGGCGGCCCGCCGCGGGGCCGCCGTCACTGCGGAGCCGGGCACGCCAGCCGCCGAAGGTCTCGCCCGGCCGGAGCGCGTCCAGCGCGGCGGCCAGCGGCCCCACCACCGGGTACGCCGCCCGGCCACCCGCCGGGAAGACGAAGCGGTACTCGCCGGTGGGCAGCTCCCCCCGGCTCAGCAGCGGGTCGTCGATCAGCTGGTCCATCGGGACGGAGAGGGTGAGCATCCGGTCCAGGCCGGCCTCCTCGACCGGGTCGTCGTCCCGCGGCGAGGTCAGCAGCAGGGCCGCCCGGGCCTGCTGCAGCCGGCAGCGGTCCCAGCTCAGCCCGTCGAGGAGGAAGGCGGCCTGCGCGGGCCAGCAGGCGGCGATCCTCGCCGGCAGCTCCGCCGCCAGCGGCAGCGGCGTGTCGTCGACCTCGCAGGCCCAGTCGCGGACCAGGTCCACCGGGTCCGCCGGCACGGCGAGAACGCACCGCAGCAGGGTGGGGACCTCGTCCTGGAGCCGCTCGATCCGGGCCGCCAGGATCATTGCGCGTTGGTAGTCCGAGGCGGGGAAACCCGGCGACTCCACCGCCAGCGGCGGCTGGAACGGCATGAACTCCAGGCCGTAGAGGTCGGCGTGCTCGTAGAACTCGGTGCCCGGGAAGGCCATCAGCGGAGCGAAGTGGACCCGGGAGACGCCGTGCTCGAAGGCGAACCGGATGCTGCTCTCCACCCGGGCGTAGTCGTCGCCGGGCAGCCCGATGATGACGTCGGCCGCCAGCTCCCGGTTGTGGCCGGAGCGGATCAGCCGGGCCGCCCGGGCGAACGTCTGCGCGTCGAAGCGCCGCCGGGACAGCTCCAGCGTGCCGGCGTCCGACGACTGGATGCCCAGCGAGACGACCCGGCAGCCCGACCTGTTCATCGCCGCGACGTACTCGCGGTCCACGTGCCGGGTGTCCGGGTAGATCTCGACGGCGGTGTCCTCGTTGTGCGCGGCGATCACGTCGAAGATCTCCATCGCCCGGGGCCGGGAGATGCCGAAGTGCGCATCGCAGATCCGCAGGAACGGCGGCCTGGCCCGCAGTATGTAGCCGAGCTCCCGCTCCACCCGGTCGAGGTCGAAGGCCCGCAGCGCCGGCAGGCCGTACAGGCAGAAGCGGCAGCTCTGCCGGCAGCCGCGGCCGGTCTCGTACGCGACCGTGCGGGTCCGGCGCTCGGACATCAGCGTCCGGAGGTCCATCCGGGCCGGGTCGAAGACCAGCGGCACCGTCCGCAGGTCCACCTTCGCGGCGTCCTCGTTGTGCCGCGGCTGCTGCCGGCACCGCCAGCTCAGCCCCCGGACGCCGCCGAGGTCGCCGCCGTCCCGCAGCGCCGCGAGCAGCTGCGGGTAGCTGTCCTCCGCCTCCCCGCGCAGCACCAGGTCGATCGACGGGCAGGTCTCCAGCAGGTGGGCCGCCATCCGCCGGGAGCTGACCTGGGCACCGCCCCACACCACGACCGAGTCCGGCAGGTGCCGCTTGACCAGCTGGGAGAGCCGGGCGAACTCCTCGTGGTTCCAGACGTAGACGGAGAAGGCGACGACGTCCGGCCGCCAGCTGAACAGCCGGGCCATCAGCCGGTTGTACTGGCCGAGATAGTCGTTGGACAGGTCGCCGACCGGCGGGTGGAACCACACCCGGTGCTCCAGGCCGCCGGCGACGCGCTCCTGCACGGTCGCCCGCAGCAGCTCCACGCCGAGGGAGAACCCGTCGTCGTTCGAGTGCAGCAGCGCCGCCTTCAGCGTCATCCGGCCCTCCGGCGGTCGACACCGTCCGCGATCCGCCCGGCCAGCTCGTCGAGAGCGGCCAGCGCGGCGCGTCGCGCGGTGGCGTACCGGTCGGCCTCCTCGTCCGGCGAGCCGGACCGCAGCGCGCCGAGGACCAGGTCCGGCAGTGGCGGCGGCGGCCCGTCGAGGTGGCCCCAGTAGCGGTCGGGCGCGCCCAGCCGCGCGGCCAGGTCCCGCAGCTTGCTGGGCCCGCTGACGGCGCTGACCTCGACGCCGACGACCGGGACCCCGGCGCGCAGGGCGAGCACCATCGAGTGGTAGCGGGCGGCGAGGACCGTGTCGCACGAGCCGTACGCGGCCGTGACCGCGTCGTGGTCCCGGTGGTCGACGAGCAGGCAGCGGGCGCCGGGCAGGGCGGCCGCGAGCTGCTCGGCGACCGGAGCGTCGCCGTACATGTTGCGGATGCCGACCAGCAGCAGGTCCGCCCGCTCGGCCAGCAGCAGCAGGCCGCGGGCCAGCTCCGCCATCGTGCGCCGCCGCCGCAGCTGCTGCTCACCGCCGACGCGGGCCAGCACCTCCTCCGGGGTCAGGCACAGCTCCCGGCCGACCGGCGGCAGGTCCGCCACCGGCCCGCCGATGGTCGCCTCTAGTAGGGAGGCGGTGTGCGGCGAGCTGCCGACCGACACGCCCACGAGGGGACGCCGGCGGGCCGGTCGGGCGCCGGACCCGAACGGTTCGAGCGCGAACACCGGGTCCGGCACGACGGCCGGCCCGGGAGAGCCGGTCGCCCCGAGCCGGCGGGCCGTCACGGCGTCCCGGACCGTGCAGTGGTCGAGCCGGTCGGCCAGCGACCGCAGGTACCGCCGGTCCCGCGGCCGGGCCGGCTCCGGGGAGTCGTCCTGGCTGCCGACGGCGTGCCAGGCGACGAACGTGCCCGGCGCGAACGCGGCGGGCTCGGCGCCGAGCGCGAAGGCGGTCATGACCGGGTGCAGGAAGGGCGGCCCGGCGAGCAGGCCGCCGCCCGGCACGACGAGCGCGTCGTACCCGGCCGCCGGCGTCCAGCCCGAGCCAGCGTCGAGCAGGAGCCGGCGGACCGCGTCGCCCCGGTCACCCAGGCCCTGCCAGGGGGAGAAGACCTCCGTCCGCGCGCCGGGCAGCCGGTTGCCGAGCTCCCGCCGCACGACCTCGCTGATCAGCCGGTCACCGAGGTTCGGCAGTCCGGCGGATCCCCACAGCCCGATCCTGGGCGCGCCGCGCGCTGTCACTGGACCGCAGCGGCTCTCGGGCCGAACTCCGACCACCCGCGTCGCTCCACGTACTCCTTGTAGACCCCACCGCAGCGGGCCCGCAGCGGGCACGGCGCGCACGGCGGCCCGTGCTCGCGGCACTCCCGGTCCATGAACATGTCGTAGTCGTCGAAGACGCGCCCCTGGTAGAGCATCCGGATCTGCCGGGTGCCGTCCTCCACGGCCAGCTGCTCGTACGGGGTGACGACGCAGAGCGGGAAGCCCTCCAGCGTCACCGTCACCGCCGCGTCCTCGAGGACGGCCAGGGCGGGGTCGAGGTGGCCGCGCAGCTCGGCCATCGTCGGCGCCATCGAGTCGAGCGCGAAGTAGCCGCTGCCGACCGGGTGCAGGTTGCTGATGTTGACGTGGTCCACGCCGAGCTCGGCGCACAACCGGGCGATGTCGGCGAGCTGACCGAGGTTCTGGTTGGTGACGACCGTGTTGGTGCGGACCTTCAGCCCGGCGCGCTCGGCGTTCCGGATGCCCTCGATCGTCTCGTCGAAGCCGCCGGCGGCCTGGGTCAGCAGGTCCTGCAGCCCGGCTGTCGCGCCGTGCAGGGAGATCACCAGCAGCCGCACCCCGCGGGCAGCGAGCTCCGCGACGAAGGCGGGGTCCTTCAGCCGGCGCCCGTTGGTCTGGATCTGGGTCTCCGGGTAGCCGAGCGCCTGGACCATGTCGAGGACGTCGAGCAGCCGCGGGTGGATCGTCGGCTCGCCGCCGTGCAGGTTCACCGACTCGTAGCCCTCGCCGGCGTTGTCCACCAGGAACGCGACCACGTCCTCCCAACGGACGCTGTCCGCGCGGACCAGCGGCGACCCGACCACGCAGAAGCTGCACCGGCTGTTGCACAAGTCGGTGAGGTGCAGGCTCAACTGGCGCACTCGTCTCTCACCTCAGTCCCAGCGAGCCGGCCAGCTTCTCGAAGACCTCCGCGGTCGGAGGCAGCGAGTCGAGCTGGCGGCGGAAGTGGCGCCGCCCGGCGGCGAGCGCCTCGGCCGCGGCCGGGTCGTAGAGCTCCCGCTCGACGGTACGGACGATGCCCGCGGTGTCGACGAGCTCGACCTGCCGGAAGGCCTCGGTGTAGGCGTTGTCGGCGAGCAGCGGCGACAGGAAGCTGTGGAAGCCCAGCGGCCACATCCGGAACGGGTAGAGCGGCATCGCCTGCCGCAGCCACCCCGCCAGCCGGTCGTCCATCCGGCCGCCGCGGGTCTCGACCGCGGCCGCGGCCTCGTCCGGCGACCGCAGCGCGTACGAGTTGGTGACCACCACTCCGCTGACGCCGGCGAGAACGGCCCGGGCCAGCGTGGTGGCCCCGACGTTCAGGCCGAGGAACAGGTCCACCGAGCCGAGCAGGACGTTGAACCGGCTCGGCGAGCAGGCCGGGACGTGGTGGGCGCGGGCCGGGTCGAGCAGCTCGAGGCCGCTCATGCGATCCCCGACCTGGATGACGTGCGTCCGCTCGGGGAGCTCGGCGAGGCAGCGCACCAGCAGGTCGGGCACCAGGCTCGCCACCCGGTTGCCGTTGTCGTCGTTGTACTCGGGCAGCTGCCAGCGGGCCAGCGCGAGCATGACCAGCCGGTCGGTCGGCGGTATCCCGAGCACCTCGCGCAGGTGCCGGCGGGTGCGCCTGGTCACCGCCTCGTCCCCGGTGGCGAGGCTGAACGGGTACGACCGCGGCTCGTCGCCGCCGGCGGTGTGGCACAGCGGGACCGGCCGCAGCCAGGCCGGGTAGTCCAGGATGTGGTCGTCGACCTGCATCCGCTTGCCGCAGAAGACGTCGACCTCGAAGCCGGCCCGGGCCCACTCCCAGATGTCGATGGGCACCACCGGGATCCCGTAGCCGTCGACGAACCAGGGATCGAGGCCGAAGCGCTTGGCGAACACCCCGCAGTAGGTGAAGTAGTCGGACAGCACGATGAGGTCCGGCCGCCAGTCGTGCACCTCCTCGTCGACCACGAGCCGGGCGAGCGGGCCCATGCCGTGCTGCAGCGGGACGAACGGGAACGGCGACCCGCGCAGCAGCGGTACCGACATCTCCTCGGTGACGAAGCGGCACTCGTGGCCGGCCGCGGCGAGCTGCCGGGCGAGGGAGAGGCCGATCAGCGTCTCCCCGTAGCCGGCGCTGGACAGGGCGAGCAGCAGCACCTTCACCGGGCGCCACCCACCGGGTGCCCGGCGGCGAGCACCGTGCCGAGGCCGCGGGGGGTTCCCACGTCGCAGAAGGACCCGTCGACGTCGACCGCCCGCACGTCCAGGCCCTTGTCCACCGCGGCCTGGAAACAGTTGCCGAGGGGCATCTCCCCGGCGTCGGCGGGGGACTCGACCACCGCCAGGTGCAGCAGCTCGGAGAACGCGGGACCCCACACGGCCGCTCCCCAGGTGTTGTCGGCCGGTGCCCGCGCCGGCTTGTCGACCACGGCCGTGACCACCCCGCCCTGATGCACCACCGGTCCGAGCCGCTGCGGCTCGGTGGTGGGGAAGACCGCGAGCGTGAGGTCGGCGCCGGACTCCTGGTGCCGGCGCAGCGTGGTGGCGAGGAAGTCCGGCGGCCGGATCACCGTGTCCGGCAGCACCATCACCACGTCGCAGCCACCGGTCCACGGGTACGCCAGGTCGACGGCCCAGGGCAGGCCACGCGCCTCCTCCTGCAGCACGTAGCTCATGCTGATCCCGAGGTCCTCGCCGCCGCCGAGATAGCGGACCACGTCGAGCTTCCAGGGGGCGACCACGGCGACGCACCTCGGCACGCCGGCGCGTACCAGGGCCGCGACGGAGTACTCGACGACGGCGCGCGGGCGCAGCGCGCCGGCATCCTCACCCTCGACCTCGTACGCGACGGGCAGCAGCTCCTTCGGATAGCGGAAGGGCCGCAGCCGGGAGGCGAGGCCGGCCGCCGGCAGCACCCCGACGACGGAGTCGCCGATCACGGCGCGGTCACCACGGCGTCCACGTCCTCACCGAAGCGGACCAGCCGCGCGGCGTCGACCAGCTGCCGCTGGAACGGGTCGGAGACCAGCTCCCGCAGCGCCGCCGACCCCTGCTCGGAGCGCAGGACCTTGTAGCAGAGGTCGCAGCCGTTCGCGAAGCGGGAGTCGCGCAGGGCCCCGGACAGCGGGCCGCTCTCCGCGATCATCCGCGCGACGCCCTGCGGCCCGTACACCCGGAGGAACTGGTACTCGTAGTTGCTCTCCGCCCTCGCCATGATGTCCCGCAGCGGGTCCTGCCGGAGGTTGCCGAGGAAGTACACCTGCTTGGACAGGTCGATGTAGGCGCCGGACTTGCCGATGTGACAGGCGGACACGTCGCCGTTCGGGTTGACCAGCGGGGTCTCCAGATAACAGTACGAGAGGTAGTTGTCCGGGTGCGCGGACAGCGCGGGCGAGTGCCCGACGGAGATGAACGGGGTCGGGATGACCTTGTCCACGTGCACCATCACGCGGTCGAGATAGGGCTCGTACAGCTGGCGGATCCCGGCCACCTGGCCGTCGTTCTCGACCGTGATGCAGAGGCTGATCTCCGGGATTCCCGCGTCCAGCGCACCCTCGATGACGTTGGTGACGTACGAGGCCGGCACCCGCTCCTGGTGGTAGGGGTCGGTGCTGAGATAGAGGTGGCCGAGGCCGGGCAGCTCGGCCAGCCGGTTGCGCACCGTCGCCGGGTTGCGCCCCCAGAAACTGCTGGTGAAGACACCGACCCGCGGACGGGCCGGATGCGCGGCCACGGCCCGGACGGCCGCCCGCAGCAGCGGGAACCGCTGGAACGGCTCGCCGCCGGTGAGGATCACCCGGGGGATCCCGTAGTCGCACAGCTCCCCGACCCAGTGCTCGACCTCGGTCGCCGACGGCTCGCGGTCCCGGCTGGAGCCGGTGAAGCCGCAGTGGCGGCACCCCACCGTGCATACTTCGGTCGTGCTGACGAGCACGGAGTCGAAATGCATCCGGCACTCCCTGGCCGTGGAGGTGTGCGGCAGTCACTTCCGCGCGGTGGGACGCGGACGTCGGCGCGGGGCCGGGGGACGAGCCCTCGCCTCAGGCGCGTGGCCCGCCCGCCCGGCCGGGCAGATCAGTAGTAGCCGCCGCCGCCCTCGGCGACCGGCCGCAGCGGGACCGCTCCCCTGCTCTCCAGGACGTTGCGGAGCAGGCCCTGGCCGGCCAGCATCCTGATCTTCTCCACCTGGGCGGGCTCCAGCCCGTTCTCCGCACCCACGATGTCGGGGTTGGCGAGCAGCTCGGTGGCGAAGTCCGGATCGGAGGCGGCCCGGAGCACGACGTCCCGGATCCGCCTGGGTCCACCGACGGTGGGCGTCGGGCGCAGGGTGGCCTCGCCCTGTCCGAGCGCCGCCTCGACGGCGGCCAACCGTGCCTCGAGATCGTCCCTCTTGGGTTGTGGGGGCATTGACGAAGTCCCTTTCGATAGGGAGAAATAACGGTCTGCACAGGGGCCGCGTTGGCTGCGTTACCGCGAGAATCATTTCCGGCCCGGTGGAAGCTGCCCGCCCGGTCACCGCGGCGCACGGTCGGATCCGCGAACTCTCATAGGCATCGCCCCCCAACGGCCACACCCCACTGTGACCTAGATCACCCGGGGGTCAGGCTAGCGCAGGCCACGGCGGGAGTCCATGACATGGAACTCCCCGCGGCACCTTTCCGGCGGCGCCAAGACGTCGCCGGTCGAGTGCATCGAGGCCTGTTTCGAGTGTGCCCGGGCCAGCAACGGGTCCTGTCCCGCCTCGGCGCGCGACCTCCCTAGACGCCGAGCTGGTAGAAGCTGCGGCCGAAGGTCGCGGCGACCAGGCGGCGGTGGCTGGCGTCGTACTCGATGTCGTTGACGGGGACCACCGGCAGCCCGGTGCCGAGCCGCAGCCATTGGCCGTCACCGGCCGGGCTGGCGAACACCGACTGGTCGGTGGCGACGTACAGCGTGCTCCCGTCACCGAGGACGATGTCGTTCACCGGCGCCTGCGGCAGGTTGCCGGTCAGGTCGGTCCAGCTGCCGCCGTAGTCCCTGGTGCCCAGCACGTGTGGCAGCGTCGAGCCCGACCGGTACCCGGACAGCGTCACCCAGGCCGTGCCGGCACCGGCCGGGGAGACTGCGATCCGGGTCACCCACGGCTGGCCGGACAGCAGCAGCGTCCATGTCTGGCCGAGGTCGCGGGTCACCCACACCCGGCCGTCGTCGGTGCCCACGTAGACCGTCCGGCCGTCCGTGGCGGCGGCCACGGTCGTGATGGTGCCGAAGGGGTAGCTGTCCCGGCTCGGCCCGCCGGTGAGATCCGGGCTGATCGCGGTCCAGCTGCGGCCGCCGTCGGTGGAGCGGTTGAGCCGGTTCCCGCCGTAGTACATGACCTGCGGGTCGGTCGGGTCGAACTGCACGGGCGTGAACCAGTTCGCGCGGTTCTTCGTGGTGGCGCCGATGGACCTCATGGTCTTGCCGCCGTCGGTCGACGCGGCGCAGTTGCCGTACTGGTAGCAGGCGTAGACCAGGTTCTCGTCCAGCGGGTTGATCAGGTTTTCCTCACCGTCGCCCCCGTAGTACTCGTTGAAGCCTTCTCGACTTCCCCAGGACCGCAGCGAGCCGTTGTCCTGGGCGCCACCGGAGACCCTGCTGGTGTCCTGCGGGGTGATCGCGGCGCTGTAGAACTGGTTCCAGGGCTGGTACGTCGCCTTCACCCAGGCCCGGTCGCCGTTCGCGTCGGACCGGTACATCCCGCCGTCGTTCCCGAGGTAGACACGGTCCTGGTGGCGCGGATCCCAGGCCATCG
>JBJMII010000155.1:0-45303 GCA_045806925.1 Mycobacteriales bacterium | reverse complement strand
GCCGGCGGCGACCCGGCCCGGCCTGCGGCGGCCGGTGCCGAGGGGGCGCACCGGGACACCCGGACGGGCCGGGCGCGGGCCGGGCGCCGGACCGCGGCGGGCTCGGGTGGTGCCGCGGCGGCCGGTGGCACGGGCCGGGCCGGCGAAGACCCGACCGATGACCAGGAGGGCGAACCCGCTCCCGTCCAGCCGCAGCGGCGGGTCGCCGCCGGCGGCGAGGGCGACCTGCCGGCGGAGACCGAGGACGAGCGCACCCGGCGCGCCTCCGTCCCGTCCTGGGACGACATCCTGCTCGGCGTACGCCGCCGGCACTGACCGGCTACCTGGGACTTGCGCTGCTGTCGGCCCGCCTGCTGCGCACCTGGCCGGGATGGGCGGGTCCGCCGCTGACCGCCGCCCTCGGCCTGACTCTCGGCGGGTCGGGCGGCGCCGGTCGGGCCTGGGCAAGGGTGATCCAACCCGGCGCCGACCGGGTGGCGCTGTCGGTGTCGGTTCTGCTGCTCGTCCTCGGGGCGATCGCGGCCTCGCGCGTCCTGGACCGGTGAGGCGAAACTCAGGTGAACCAGGGGAGTCCGGCGGTTAGTGTCAATCATCGTGTCCGCCGAACACCGGTCGTCGTACCGGTCCCTGTGGCGTCTGCGGACGTACGCTCGGCCCTACGCGGCGGGCCTGCTCACCATGGCGGTGGCGGCGCTGGTCTCCGAGCTCGCCCCGGTCGCCGTCCCGCTGATCGCCCAGCGGGTCGTCGACGACGCGATCCGCAACCGTGACCGCGGCGCGCTGGTCCCGCTCGCTCTGCTGGCCCTCGCGCTCGGCGCGCTGGAGGCGGTCGCGGTGCTGGTGCGCCGCTGGGTGATGACCCGCAGCGCGCTCGGCCTGGAGACCGACGTGCGCCGCGACCTCTACGCGCACCTGCAGCGGCTGCCGGTGGAGTTCCACGACCGCTGGCAGTCCGGCCAGCTGCTGTCCCGGGCCACCGGCGACCTGTCCACCATCCGCCGCTTCGCCGGCTTCGGGCTGGTCTTCCTCATCGTCAACGCGGTCACCTGCCTGGTGGTCGGCATCATGCTCACCTTCTCGTCCTGGCCGCTCGCGCTCTTCGTCGTCGTCTCGGCCGTCCCACTTGCGGTGGGGACGCTGCGCTTCGAGCGGGTGTACGCGACCGCGTCCCGCCGGGCGCAGGACCTCAACGGCGAGCTGACCACGAACGTCGAGGAAGCCGCCGGCGGCGTCCGTACGGTCAAGTCGTTCGGGCGGCGCCGGCTGGTGCTGTCCCGGTACCTGGAGCGGGCGCGCACGCTGCGGGACGCGGAGCTGCACAAGATCCGCGTGCTGGCGTACTTCTGGGCGCTGCTCGAGGTGCACCCCCAGGTGGTGCTCGCGATCGTGGTGCTCGGCGGCTCGGTGGCGGTCGCGCAGGGCTCTCTCACCCTCGGCGGGTTGGTCGCCTTCGTGTCGCTGCTGCTGCTCCTGCAGTGGCCGATCATCTCGCTGGGCTGGCTGGTCGCGATGGCCCAGGAGGCGGAGACCGCGGCCGAGCGGGTCTACGAGGTGCTCGACACGCCGGCCACGGTGCGGGACCGGCCCGGCGTGCGGCGGGTCCCGGTCGGCAGCGGCCGGGTACGGCTGGAGCGCGTCGGCTTCCGCTACCCGGGCGCCGACCGGCCGGTGCTGCACGACGTGACGCTGGAGCTGGCGCCCGGCGAGACACTCGCCCTGGTCGGCGCCACCGGGTCCGGCAAGACGACGCTGACCGCGCTGGTCCCCCGGCTCTACGACGTGACCGAAGGCCGGGTCACCGTCGACGGCGTCGACGTCCGGGACATGCCGCTGGCGCAGCTGCGCGAGGTGGTGGGCATCGCCTTCGAGGACCCGACGCTCTTCTCCGTCAGCGCCCGGGAAAATCTCACGCTGGGCCGTCCGGACGCCACGGACGAGGAGGTGCGGGAGGCGCTGCGGGTCGCCCAGGCCGACTTCGTCCACGACCTGCCGTGGGGGCTGGACACCCGGCTGGGCGAGCAGGGCCTGACCCTGTCCGGCGGGCAGCGGCAGCGGCTCGCGCTGGCCCGCGCGGTGCTCGGCCGGCCGCGGGTGCTGGTGCTCGACGACCCGCTGTCCGCGCTGGACATCCACACCGAGGCGCTGGTGGAGGAGGCGCTGCGGCGCATCCTGCGGGACAGCACCGCGCTGGTGGTCGCGCACCGGGCGTCCACGGTGCTGCTCGCGGACCGGGTGGCGCTGCTCGACGGCGGCACCGTCGCCGCGGTCGGCACCCACGCCGAGCTGCTGGCGACCGTCCCGGCGTACCGGGACCTGCTGGCCCAGGAGTCCGACCTCGCCGTCGAGGAGGTGGCGTCGTGACCGCGCAAGCGGACACCACACCGGCCGTGCCGGTCGCACCGACCGTGCCATCCGTGCCGGCCGTGCCATCCGCGCCGTCCACTCCGGACTGGCGCGGGGTCGCCGCGGAGGACGTGGACGAGCTGCCGGAGCGGGTCGGCATCCTGCTGCGCGCCCGCAGCCGCCGGCTGCTCCGCCTGCTGCTGCGGCCGCACCGCCGGGCACTGTGGACCGTCCTGGTCCTGGTGCTGGTGCAGAACGCGGCGGCGATGGCCGGCCCGTGGCTGGTCGGTGTCGGCATCGACCGCGGCATCCCGGCGCTGGTGGCCGGCGACTGGACGCCGCTGCTGGTGATCGGCGGCGCGCTGCTGTCCTGCGCCGCGGCGGACGCGGTGCTGCGGACGACGTTCCTGATCCGGACCGGGCGGATCGGGCAGGCCGTCCTGCTCGACCTGCGCCGGCGGGTGTTCGACCACGTGCAGCGGCTGTCGCTGGCCTTCCACGAGCGCTACACCTCCGGCCGGGTGGTGTCCCGCCTCACGTCCGATGTGGACGCGCTGACCGAGCTGCTGGACGAGGGGCTGGACGGGCTGATCACCGCGCTGCTGTCGGTGGTCACGATCGGGATCATCCTGCTGGTGCTCGACCTGCCGCTGGCGCTGGTCACGCTCGCCACCTTCGGGCCGCTGTGGCTGCTGTCCAGGTGGTTCCGCAGCCGGTCCTTCTCGACGTACCGGCGGACCCGGGAGACCAACTCGGCGCTGATCGTGCAGTACGTCGAGTCGCTCGGCGGGATCCGGGCGGTGCAGGCGTTCCGCCGGGAAGGGCGCAACGAGGAGATCTTCGAGACGCTGAACGGGGACCTGCGCTCGGCCAACGCCCGCTCGTTCCAGCTGATGGCGCTCTTCGTGCCGGGCGTGGCGATCCTCGGCACCATCGCGACGGTGGCCGCGCTGTTCTACGGCGGCCACCGGGTGCTGGACGGAGCGATGCAGGTCGGCGTGCTCACCTCGTTCCTGCTCTACCTGCGCCGGTTCTTCGACCCGATGCAGGACATCGCGGTCTTCTACAACTCGTTCCAGTCGGCCAGCGCGGCGCTGGAGAAGCTGTCCGGCGTGCTGGAGGAGCGGCCGGGCGTGGTCGAGCCGGAGCACCCGACGCCGCTGCCGGCGGCCCGCGGCGAGGTCGAGCTGCGGGCGGTGCGCTTCGGCTACCGCGGGGAGGACGTGGTGCTGCCCCGCCTCGACCTGAGGGTGCCGGCCGGCCAGGCGGTCGCGCTGGTCGGCGCGACCGGCGCGGGCAAGTCCACGGTGGCGCGGCTGCTGGCCCGCTTCTACGACCCGCGGTCCGGGCAGGTGCTGCTGGACGGGATCGACCTGCGGCAGCTGTCCGAACACGACCTGCACCGGGCCGTGGTGATGGTGACCCAGGAAAACTTCCTCTTCTCCGGGTCGGTGGCGGACAACATCGCCTTCGGACGGCCGGGCGCGTCCCGGGCGGAGGTCGAGGCGGCAGCGCGGGCGATCGGCGCGCACGACTTCATCGCAGCACTGCCGGAGGGGTACGACACGGACGTGCGCAAGCGGGGTGGGCGGCTGTCCGCGGGGCAGCGGCAGCTGGTCGCCTTCGCGCGCGCGTTCCTGGCCGATCCCGCGGTGCTGATCCTGGACGAGGCGACATCGTCGCTGGACGTGCCGAGCGAGCGTGCCGTGCAGCGAGCGCTGCGCACGATCCTGGCCGACCGGACCGCGCTGATCATCGCCCACCGGCTGTCCACTGTGGAGATCGCGGACCGGGCGCTGGTGATGGAGGCCGGCCGGGTCGTCGAGGACGGCACGCCGGCCGAGCTGATCGGCGGCACCGGCCGCTTCGCCGCCCTGCATCAGGCCTGGCGCGACTCACTGGCCTGAGCCGCCGGCAGCTACGGCGGCGAGGTGCTGAGGTGGTGCAGGGCGATGGCGGCGGCGGTGGCCACGTTGAGCGAGTCGACGCCGGCTGCCATCGGGATACGGATGTGCAGGTCGGCGATCGTGAGGGCGGCGGCGGTGAGGCCGGGGCCCTCGGCACCCACCAGCAGCGCGGCCCGCGGCACCGTCGGGTCCACGGTGGACAGGGGTACGGCCGGTGCCCGGGGGGTCAGGGCGAGCACGGTCAGGCCGGCCTCGCGCAAGGCGGACAGCGGGGCCCGGGTGAACCGCACCCGCAGCACGTGCCCCATCGAGACCCGCACGCTGCGCCGGTAGAGCGGGTCCGCGCACCGGGGCCCGAGCAGCACCGCGTCCACCCCGAGCCCGGCGGCGTTGCGGAACAGCGCGCCGAGGTTCTCGTGGTCGTTGACCCCCTCCAGTGCCAGCACCCGTCGGGCCCCGGCGAGCAGCGGGCCGGTCGACGGCTGCGGCGCCCGGTCCGCGGCGGCGAGCACGCCGCGGTTGAGCTGGAAGCCCACCGTCCGCGCCATCACGTCGGCGCTGGCCTGGTAGACAGGTGCGTCGACGGCGGCGAGGTCGCCTGCCAGCGCCGCCAGTCGTCCGGGAACGCCGAGCACGGCGCGCACCGGGTACGGCGAGGCCAGCAGCCGCCGCACCACCGGCACGCCCTCGGCGATCACCAGCCCACGACCCCCCGGCCGATCCGGTCTCCGGTCCGCCGAGGTCAGGTCCCGGAAGTCCGCGAGCCGCGGGTCGGCCGGGTCGGACACCAGCTCGGGCACCCCCGGCAGGGTAGCTGCCTTCTTGGGGATCACAGGTCAGGCGGCGCGCAGGGCCCGTACGTCGATCTCGCGGGTGACCCGCACCGACGCGGCCAGCCGGCGGTCGTGCGTCACCAGCAGGACGCTGCCGTCGTACGACTCGAGCGCGGCCTCCAGCTGCTCGATGGCCGGCAGGTCGAGGTGGTTGGTCGGCTCGTCCAGCACCAGGCAGGTCGAGCCGCGCGCTTGGAAGAGCGCCAGCCCGACCCGGGTCCGCTCCCCCGGCGACAGCGTGTCCGCGGGCCGGAGCACCACGTCCGCCCCGACCCGGAACTTCGCCAGCAGCGTGCGCGCCGCCTCGACGTCCAGCCCGGACAGCCGCCGGAACACCTCCAGCAGCGGCTCGGGGCCGCGCAGGTCCCGCCGGGCCTGGTCCAGCTCGCCGACGATCACTCCCGGGCCGACGTACACCTCCCCGGCCAGCAGCGGCTGGCGGCCGAGCAGGGCGTCCAGCAGCGTCGTCTTGCCCGAACCGTTCGGCCCGGTCAGCCGCACCCGGTCGCCGGCGTACACGGCCAGGTCGACCGGTCCCAACCGGACCTCCCCGCGCTCCACCACCGCTCCGCGCAGCGCGAAGACCAGCTCGGACCCGCGGCCAGCGCTGGACAGCGTCAGCCGTAGCTCCCACGGGTCCCGCGGCTGCTCCACCACCTCCAGCCGGGCCAGCTCCCGCTCGGTCGCCGCGCCCTTCGCACCGGTGCGCTGCGAGCGCTGCACCTCCCGGTAGCGGATGTGCTTGTCCGGCTCGCGCTTCGGGTTGCCGGCCCGGCCGGCGCCGGCGCGGGCCCACTCCTTCTGCCGGCGGGCCCGCTCCACCAGCGTGTCCCGGGTCGTCGCGTACTCCTCGTAGTCCTGCTCGGCGCCGGCCCGGGCCGCGGCGCGCTCGGCCAGGTAGGTCTCCCAGCCCCCGCCGTACGCAGTCGCGCCGCGGCTGAACTCGTCCAGCTCCAGCACCCGGGTCGCGGTCCGGGCCAGGAACTCCCGGTCGTGCGAGACCACGACCAGCCCGCCCGGGTAACCGGCCACCAGGTCCTCCAGCGCGGCCAGCCCGTCGCTGTCCAGGTCGTTCGTCGGCTCGTCCAGCAGCAGGATGTCGGCCCGGACCAGCAGCACCGCGGCGAGCCGGAGCCGGGCCGACTGGCCGCCGGACAGCGCGGCCGCCCCGCGGTCCGGCTCGCCCGACCACGCGGTGGGCACGGCGAGCCGGCCGGCGACCGCCTCCGTGCGCTCGGCCAGGTCAGCGCCGCCGAGGGCGAGCCAGCTCTCCAGCGCCGCCGCGTACCGGTCGTCCGCGCCGCGGTCGCCCGCGGTCAACGCGGCGGTGGCCTCGTCGAGCCCGGCCTGCGCCGCCGCGACCCCGGTCCGCCGGGCCAGGTAACCGCTGAGCGTCTCCCCCGGCCGGACCCCCGGCTCCTGCGGCACATGCACGACTGAGGCGCTGGCCGGGTGCCGGACTACGGCGCCGGTCTCCGGGGCGAGCTCGCCGGCGAGCACCCGGAGCAGGGTCGTCTTGCCCACCCCGTTGGGCCCCAGCACGGCGACCCGGTCACCCGGTCCGACCGCGAGGTCGATACCCTGCAGGACGGTGACGGCACCATGCGAGACGCCGACCCCGCGGGCCCGCAGCGAGCCGGACATGCCGTCGAGTCTGACCTCGCGGCCGCCCGGAGGCGACCGGGTTTCGCCTCACCGTGCCTGTGGTTCGCCTCCGGGCTCGCTCCGCTCCTCGGGCGCCTGAGGCGCCCTGCGATGCTCACTCCCCCGTCGCCTCACGGCGCCGATGGTTCGCCTCCGGGCTCGCTCCGCTCCTCGGGCGCCTGAGGCGCCCTGCGATGCTCACTCCCCCGTCGCCTCACGGCGCCGATGGTTCGCCTCCGGGCTCGCTCCGCTCCTCGGGCGCCTGAGGCGCCCTGCGATGCTCACTCCCCCGTCGCCTCACGATCCGGTCACGAACCCCCCACTTCTGTCGGTGCCACCACCTACCGTGGCGGGGGTGAGGACGACCATGGAGGCGACCCGACCGGGGTCGGTGGGCACCGCGGAGTCGCCGCGGGTGCCGCCCCGGTCGAGCCCGAGCGGGCCGCGACGCCGGTCCGGCGGCGGGACGATCCTGCTGCCGCCGTGGACCCGGGCGCCGCTGCTGCCGTTCCGGCAGCCCGCGGTGATCCTCGCGGTCGTCGGTGCCGCCGCCATCCTCGCCTGCGCGAGCGCCTCGGCGGCGCTCTTCCTGTCCTCTGCCTCATCCGAGTCGCTGCGCCGGATCGTCGCCGCCGAGTGCGCCGACGCGGCGGACGCCACGGTCCGGGTCGAGGGTGTCGGAGCCGGCGCCGGGCACGGGGAGCCGCTCAACCCACCGCCCCCGCCCGGCGTCAGCCCGCCGGTCCGGTCCGACGAGGAGGCCGCGGCCGACCCGGACGGCCGGGTGCGGCTGGCGATGACCGGCGCCGGGCTCGCCGACCCGGCCCGGGTCCGGCTGAGCGACCAGGCGCCGTCGGTGTCCTTCGGCATCCAGAACCAGCGGTCCCGGCTGTTCTACCGGGACGGCGCGCTCGGTCAGGTCAGCCCGGTAGGGCAGTCGATCGGCGGGTCGGGCGTATGGCTGCCCTCGGCGCTGGCGACGCGGCTCGGTGCGACTGTCGGCGACCGGGTCAGGGTGGCCTCCGGCGGCTCGCCGCCGGTCGGCAGCCGGGTGGTCGGGATCTACCGCAACCTCTTCGACGAACCGACCCGACCCTACTGGTGCTCGTACGACACGCTCTTCCGCAGCCAGAGCTACGGCGGCGACGTGGTGCCGCCGCCGCTGGTGCTGGCCACGGACGCGGCGACCTTCGGCGCGCTGCGGGACGGCTACTTCGGCACCAGCACCGACTCCTGGATCTCGCCGGTGGCAACCCACGACCTGACCCTGTCGAAGGGCCGGGCGATCGCGGACAGCCAGTCGGCGGCGTACCGGGCGGCCGGCGTGCCGGAGCCGACCGACTTCGCCGTGCGCAACTCCGGGACCGGCCAGATGCCGGAGTTCGTGGCCCGGACCACGCTGATCCGGGACGGGCTGCGCGGGCCGGTGCTGCCGATCGCGCTGGGCGGCTCGCTGCTCGCGCTGCTGCTCGTCGGCGCGGCCGGGTCCTACTGGGCGGACCGTCGGGTGCGCGAGGTGCGGCTGCTGTCCTCGCGCGGCGTCGGGCCGGGCGCGCTCGCGCTCAAGGCGGCGCTCGAGCTGGCCCTGCCGGCGCTGGTCGGCACCGTGCTCGGCTGGCTCGTCGCCCGCTGGCTGGTCCGCACGCTCGGCCCGAGCCCGCTGCTGGACTCGTCCGCGCCGGTGCAGGCCGCGGCGACGGCAGCGGTCGCGCTGGTCGCCGGCATGGCCCTGCTCGCGCTGGTCGCCGGCCTGCGCAGCCGGGCGGCCACCGAGCGGCCGGTGGGCGCCCGCCGGTCCTGGCTGGCGGTGGTGCCGTGGGAGCTGGCGCTGCTCGGCGCGGCGCTGGCGTGCTACCTGCGGCTGCGGTCCGGCGGCGCGGTCACCCTGGACGACGGCATCGCCCAGATCAACCTGCTGGTCGTCGCGTTCCCGCTGCTCTTCCTGGTCGGCACCGCGGTGCTGGTGGTGCGGGTGCTGGCGGCCGGCCTGCCCCGGCTCGGGCGCGGCGCCGGCCGGCTCGGCCCGGCGTGGTATCTCGCCGCCCGCCGGGTGACCGCCTCCCGGGTGATCAGCGTGGTGCTGCTGGCCGCGGCGAGCACCCCGATCGCGGTCCTGGTGTACGCGGCGGGTCTGACCCAGACCTCGCAGTACACGCTGGACGCCAAGGCCTCGCTCTTCAACGGCAGCGACGTCGCGGTCCAGTCGGTCGATCGGTTGCGACGGACGCAGCGGACCGACGCTGTCGGCACCGTGGTCGTCCGCTACCTCTACGGCAAGGTCGCCGGCCAGTCCGACGACGTGTCGGTGCTCGCCGTCGACACCGACACCTTCGCCGGCACCGCGTTCTGGGACCCGCGGTTCGCCGACCGGCCACTCGACGAGCTGCTGGCTGTGCTGCACGCACCGACGGCGGACGGCCGGGTGCCGGCGATCGTCATCCCGACCGGGCCCGGCTTCGACCCCACCTTCGACGTCCGGCTGGGTCGCAGCACCGCGAAACTCCGGGTCGTCGCGCAGCCGCGCTACTTCCCCGGCCGGCGGGTGCCGGTCCCGATGGTGGTCGTGGACCGGAGCCGGCTCACCGACGTCGACCCCTTCGCCGGCACCACGAACGAGCTGTGGAGCCGGGCGGCCCCGGACGCCGCCCGGGACGCGGTGCTGGGCCAGCGGGCCCGGATCTACACGATCACCAGCCGGGACACGGTCTTCCAGGCGGCCAACTTCCTCGGCGTCTCGTGGACCTTCGGCTACCTGACCGCGCTCGCGGCGCTGGTCGGGCTGGTCGCGGTCGGCGGTCTCCTGCTCTACCTGGAGACCCGGCAGCGCGGCCGGATGGCGTCGTACGCGCTGGGCCGCCGGATGGGCCTGAGCCGCGGCACCCACCTGCGCTCGCTGCTGGCCGAGCTGGGCGTGCTGCTGGGCCTGGCCTGGGCCGTCGGGGCCGGGCTGGCCTGGCTGGCGGTGCTGATGGTGTACGGCCGACTGGACATCGACCCGGGCCGGCTGCCGGGGCCGCTGCTCACGGTGCCGACGGTGGCCTTCGCCGGCTCAGCGGTCGCGGTCGGCGTGGTGGTCGTGCTCGCCTCGCTGTACGCCCAGCGGTCCGCCGACCGCGCCGACGTCGCGGAGGTGCTTCGCCTTGGGTCCTGACGGGTGGGACGACACGACCTGGGGTGTCCCGGTCGCGACCGCGGAGCCGGCCGCGCTCTGCCGCGACGTCAACAAGGTCTACCTGGTGGCGGACGAGGAGGTGCAGGCGCTGCAGGAGGTGGACAAGGAGTTCCCGGCGGCCCGGGTCACCACGATCGTCGGCCCGTCCGGATCCGGGAAGTCCTCGCTGCTGCGCATCCTCGCCTGCGTCGACCGGCCCACCTCCGGCTCGGTACGGATCGGCGGGCAGGAAGTGGCCGCGCTCGGCGTCCGGCGGCGGCGGGCGCTGCGCCGGACCGCGGTCGGCTACGTGTTCCAGAATCCGTCGGACAACCTGGTGGAGTACCTGCGCGCCGCGGAGCAGGTGAAGCTCGCCGCCCGGCTGCGCGGGGTGCGCCCGGAGCCGGCCGAGGTGGACCGGCTGCTGGAGCTGCTCGGGCTGACCGGCCGGGCGGACCACCTGCCGGTGCAGCTGTCCGGGGGCGAGCAGCAGCGGCTGTCGTTCGCGTGTGCGGTCATCGGCCGGCCGGCCGTCGTGGTGGCCGACGAGCCGACGGCCGAGCTGGACTCCGCGTCCGCGGACCGGGTGCTGGAGGCGGTGCACAACCTGCGGGAGGAGGGTGTCGCGTTCCTGCTGTCCTCGCACGACCCGCGGGTGGTGCAGTCGACGGACCACCTGCTGCGGCTGGAGCACGGGAGGGTGGTCGAGTCGTGGTGACGGACGTGGCGACCGTGGTCCGGGCCAACGGCCTGGCCAAGACGTACGCGCGGGGCGACGAGCGGGTGCACGCGCTGCGCGAGGTGTCGCTCGACCTGTACCCGGGCGAGCTGGTCGCGCTGGTGGGCCCGTCCGGCTCGGGCAAGTCGACCCTGCTCAACGTGCTGTGCGGCTGGGAGCGACCGGACGACGGGACGCTGCACTGGACGTCCGCGCTGGCCGGGCCACCGCCGGACCGGCTGCCGTGGGGGCAGCTGGCGATCGTGCCGCAGGCGCTGGGGCTGCTCGAGGACCTCTCGGTCGAGGAGAACATCCTGTTGCCGGCCCGGCTGACCGGCCGGCTCAGGCAGCTGCGCCCGCGCGCGCTGGAGCTGATGAGCGCGCTCGGCATCGCGCACCTGGCGGCGCGCTACCCGCGGCAGACCTCGCTCGGCGAGCAGCAGCGGTGCGCGGCGTCCCGGGCGCTGCTGCTCGGACCGACGCTGCTGCTGGCCGACGAGCCGACCGCGCACCAGGACGCCGGCTGGACCGACACGATCTTCACCGAGTTCCGCGCGCTGCTGCGGCACGGCGGCGCCTGCCTGATCGCCACCCACAACCCGGAGACCTGGGGTTACGCCGACCGGGTCCTGGCCATGCACGACGGCCACCTGCGCGAGGGTCTCCCCGACCCGGTGCACTGACGGGTCAGCGGCGCGGCTTCCGGCGCTGTGTCGGCTCGGCCGGCCCTAGCGTGACGGGGAAGCCGATGTCGACGGCGGGGATGACTGGTTAGCCGAGATGACCGGGGGCACGCTGGGGGGATGGAGTACACCCACCTGGGCCGGACCGGCCTGCGCGTCTCCCGGCTGGTTCTCGGCACCATGAACTTCGGCCCGGAGACCGACGAGGAAGACTCGCACCGGATCATGGACCGGGCCCACGAGCACGGCATCAACTTCTTCGACACGGCGAACGTCTATGGCTGGGGGGAGAACCGGGGCCGCACCGAGCAGATCGTCGGCAACTGGTTCGGCCAGGGCGGCGGGCGGCGGGACCGGACGGTGATCGCCACGAAGGTGTACGGCGGGATGGGCGACGGCGAGTGGCCCAACTACGACAAGCTGTCCGCCGTCAACATCCGCCGTGCCTGCGAGGCGTCACTGCAGCGCCTGCAGACCGACCACATCGACGTGTACCAGATGCACCACGTCGACCGGGACACCCCGTGGGACGAGATCTGGCAGGCGATGGACACCCTGGTCCAGCAAGGCAAGGTGACCTACGTCGGCTCGTCCAACTTCGCCGCCTGGGACATCGTCCAGGCCAACGAGTCCGCCGCCCGCCGGCATTCGTACGGGCTGGTGAGCGAGCAGTCCATCTACAACCTGCTCACCCGCGAGGTGGAGCTGGAGGTGCTGCCGGCGGCGCAGGCGTACGGGCTGGGCGTGATCCCGTGGAGCCCGCTGCACGGCGGCCTGCTCGGCGGCGTGCTGCGCAAGGAGCGGGAAGGCAGCCGGCGGAACAGCGGCCGGTCAAAGCAGACGGTGGAGACGCACCGGGAGCAGATCGGCGCGTACGAGGACCTGTGCGCCGAGCTCGGCGAGGAGCCGGCGGACGTGGCGCTGGCCTGGCTGCTCACCCGGCCGGCGGTGACCGGGCCGATCGTCGGCCCGCGCACGCTGGAGCAGCTCGACGGCGCGATCAGGGCGCTGGAGCTGCACCTGGAGGACAAGGTGCTGGCCCGGCTGGACGAGCTCTTCCCCGGCTATCGACCGGCGCCCGAGCACTACGCCTGGTAGGAACGGTCCTGGCGGGACGTCGGGCGGTGCGTCCCCACCGCGCCGCCTGGCGTCCCGTTCCGCGGCCCGGCCGCCGGACCCCAGGCCGCCACGGTCTCGTACCGGGGACGCGGCCCGTGGTGGCTGCGCATCAGCACGACGGACCCGGCGGCGAAGTGCGGCCCGGTGTAGCGGCGGAGCGCCGCGAGCAGGGGCCGCCCGGTCGGTGGCGCCGTGGACGCGGGCCAGCGACCGACGGTCAGGTGCGGCCGGTACGGCCGGCGGTCCACCGGCACGCCCACCGAGCGGGCGGCATCCGCGGCGGCGCCGGCGAGCACGGCGAGCGTGTCCACGTCGCCGTCGACGCCGACCCAGAGCACCCGGGGTGACCCCCGCTCCGGGAAGGTGCCGGCGCCGGCCAGCCGCAGGTGCACCGACGGGGCGCCCAGCGCGGCGCCGAGCGCACCGGTCAGCGCCGGCACCTGCGGCTCCGGGACCTCCCCGAAGAAGGCGAGCGTGACGTGCTGCGCGTCCCGGCCGACCCAGCGCGGCGCGTCCGGCCGGTCCCGCAGCCGCGCCAGCGACCCGCCGAGGTGGTCGAGCGCCGGATCGGGCGGCACCACCGCCGCGAACAGCCGGTGGCTCAGGGGGTGTCCTGCCGCCGGCGCGGGCTGAAGCGCAGCCCCGCCGCCTCCAGCGCGCCCTCCACCCGCACCCGCTCGAGCTCGCGGTCGATGCCCGGCGGCAGCGTGTCCAGCGCATGCGGCACGTCCAGCGCCAGGGCGGCGGCGACCAGCACGTCGTCGTACGCCATCAGCAGCCCCCGCTGCCGCGCCCGCGAGGTGCCCCGCGGCAGGTCGCGCAGCGCGGGGGCGAGCCGGCGCAGGTCGGCGGCGAGCTGCTCGAGCGGTGGCCGCGGGATCTCCACCTCCGCCGGACGCAGCACCTTGCAGCGGCGCAGCAGGGCGACGGCCCAGCCGCCGATCCGGCCCAGGTGCAGCCCCACCCAGACGATCAGGACAGGCAGCACCGCCGCGAGGAACAGCCCCAGCAGTCCCTTGGCCAGGGCCGGGTCGGACGGGCCCACCGCTCGACCGTACCCGTCCCGGCTGACCGTTGCCATGCTCAGCGCCGCCCAGCCGACGGGACCGGCTCCGGGGTCCACCGAGCGCCCGACCCGACCGGCCGGCCCGAGCGCCGGGCGACCAGGATCGCGGCCGCCACCGCCGCGAGCACGCACACCGCGCCGCCCGCGGACACCCCGACCCGCGGGCCGAAGGCGTCGGACAGCCCGCCGACCAGCGGCGCGCCGAGCGGGGTGCCGCCCATGAAGCACATCAGGTAGAGCGCCATCACCCGGCCCCGGAACGCCGGGTCGCTGCCCAGCTGGACCGACGAGTTCGCGGCGACCGAGAAGCTGAGCGCGGCCAGCCCGGTCGGCACCAGCAGCACGAGCACGGCCTCGTACGTCGGCAGCACGCCGATGAGCGCCTCCAGCGCGCCGAAGGCGAAGGTGGCGCCGAGCAGGAAGCGGCTGCTCGGCCGCGCGGTCCGCCGGGTGGAGGCGAGCGCGCCGGCCAGCGAGCCGGCCGCGAGCGCGGTGGACAGCAGCCCGTACGCGGCGGCGCCCCGGCCGAAGACCTCCCGGGCCAGCAGCGCCATGGTGACCGGGAAGTTGAGACCGAAGGTGCCGACCACGAAGACCAGCGCCATCGGCAGCAGCAGGTCCGGCCGGGACCGGACGTACCGGAGGCCCTCCCGCAGCTGCCCTGGTGACCGACCGGTGGGCGCCGACCGGTGCAACTCCTCCGGCCGCATCAGCAGCAGGCCGGCGATCACCGCGCCGGTGAGCACCGCGTTGGCCAGGAAGACCCAGCCGGTCTCAGTGGCCGCGATGAGCACGCCGGCCAGCGCCGGGCCGACGATCCGGGCGCTGTTGAAGGTGGCCGAGTTGAGGCTGACCGCGTTGGCCAGGTCGGCGGTGCCGACCATCTCCACCACGAACGACTGCCGCGCCGGCACGTCCAGCGCGCTGGCCACCCCGAGCAGCCCGGCCAGCAGGTAGACCTGCCACAGCCGGACGGCGTCGGTGACGTCCAGCAGGCCGAGCACCGCGGCCAGCACGATCATCGAGCTCTGCGTGCAGAGCAGGATGCTGCGCTTGTCGTACCGGTCGGCGAGCACGCCGCCCCACAGCGAGAACAGCAGCGAGGGACCGAACTGCAGGGCCAGCACGAAGCCCAGGGCGGTGCCGGAGTTGTCGGACAGCTCGAGGACCAGCCAGTCCTGGGCGACCCGCTGCATCCAGGTCCCGGTCAGCGAGACGACCTGGCCGGACGCGTACAGCCGGTAGTTGCGGACGCGCAGGCTGCGGAACATGCCACCGGACGCAGCCACGCGTCCCCTCCCTGTGTCCGCTCTTCGGCCTGCACGGCAGGCGCTGTGCCCGTTCGGGGCAGCCGGCCGTCCGCTCCCCACTCGCGCAGCGAGCGCTCGCGCTATTCCGAGGCCACCAACTTGTCGATCACCGTGCTGGCCGCGTGCAGCACCTCGCGCTCCTCCGGGGACAGCTCGGCCAGCCGGCGGGCCAGCCACGCCTCCCGCATCCGGACCTCGCTGTGCAGCAGCTCGCGGCCCGGCTCGGTCAGCTCGACCAGCACCTGCCGGCCGTCGGTGGGGTGCGGCCGGCGCAGCACCAGCCCCCGCTCCTCCAGTGCCGCCAGCACCCGGGTCATCGACGGCGGCTGCACCTTCTCGTGCGCCGCCAGCGCGCCCGGGGTCAGCGCCCCGTGCCCCTTGAGCGTCGACAGCGCCGCGAGCTGGGTCAGCGTCACGGACGTGTCCGCCCGCTGCGCCCGCAACCGGCGGTTGAGCCGGACCACCGACAGGCGCAGAGCGCTGGCCAGCGCGGTGTCGATCGTCGCCGACCTCGCCACTTCGTTAGCATACCTCACTATCCGGGCGGCCGTACCGGCCGGGGGCTCAGCCGATGCCGAGCAGGTCCTTCAGCGGTTCGAGCACGAAGTAGACCACGAACAGCGCCGCGATGACCCAGAGCAGCGGGTGCACCTCGCGGGCCCGGCCGCGGGCGGACTGCAGCACGACGTAGGAGATGAAGCCGGCGCCGATGCCGTTCGTGATCGAGTACGTGAAGGGCATCAGCACGATCGTCAGGAATGCCGGGACCACCAGGGCGAAGTCGGTGAGGTCGAGATCGCGGACCTGCATGATCAGCAGGCAGCCGACGATCACCAGTGCGGGCGTGGCCGCCTCGGCCGGGACCAGCGACACCAGCGGGGTGAGGAAGAGCGCGAGCGCGAACAGCAGCCCGGTCGCCACGCTGGCCAGCCCGGTCCGGGCGCCGTCGGCGACGCCGGCGGTGCTCTCCACGTAGCTGGTCGCCGACGAGGCGCTGGCGGCGCCGCCGGCGGCGGCGGCGAGGGAGTCGACCAGCAGCACCTTGTCCACGTCCGGCAGCTGGCCACGCTCGTCCAGCAGGCCTGCCTCGGCGCCGATGGCGACGACGGTGCCCATGGTGTCGAAGAAGTCCGCGAGCAGCAGGGTGAAGACGATGAGCAACGCGGCCAGGATGCCGATCCGCCGGAAGCCGCCGACGAGCGAGAAGTGCCCGACCAGCGACAGGTCCGGCAGGCCGGCGATCTGGTCCGGCCAGGTCGGCACGGTCAGCTGCCAGCCGGTCGGGTTGACCGAGCCGTCCGCGCCGACCGCGGGGCCCGGCTGGGCCACCGACTCGATGATCAGCGCCAGCACGGTGGCCGCGGCGATTCCGATCAGGATGGCGCCGCGGGTGCCGCGGGCGACCAGGATCGCCATGATCGCCAGGCCGACCACGAAGACCAGCACCGGCCAGCCGCGCAGGTTGCCGGCGATGCCGAGCTGGACCGGCACCACGCCGGCCGCGGGGCGCCGCACGATGCCGGCGTCGACCAGCCCGATCAGCGCGAGGAACAGCCCGATGCCGACCGCGATCGCGGTCTTCAGCTGGGCCGGGATCGCCCGGAAGACCGCCACCCGGAACCCGGTCAGCACCAACACGGTGATGACCAGGCCCTCCAGCACGACCAGGCCCATCGCGTCCGCCCAGGACATCTGGGACGCGACCGCCACCGCGATGAAGGCGTTCAGCCCGAGGCCCGTGGCCAGCGCGATCGGCATCCGGCCGACGACCCCCATCGCGACCGTCATCGCCGCCGCCACCAGCGCGGTGACGCCTGCGACCTGCTTGATGCCGAGCACCCGGCCGTCCGCGTCCGCCGCCGTACCGATGATGAGCGGGTTGAGTACGACGATGTACGCCATCGTCATGAAGGTCACCAGGCCGCCGCGAAGCTCGCGCCGCACGGTCGAGTCGCGCGCGGTGATCCTGAAGTACCGGTCCAGTGCACCGCTCTCGGCGCGGGTCGTCGTCGCCACGGGCGATAGCCTGGCGTACGTGTCCGAGCCGGCCAATCCGCCGCCCGAGGGTGTTTCCGGGGTTGACGCGGCAGACCTGCCTGCCGGTCCGGCCGCGGCGCCCGCCGAGCCCGAGCCGCCGCTCCCGCTGAAGCCGCCGAACGCGCGACCGACGCCCGAGCCGCTCGAGGCCGATGTCGTCCGGATCACCGTGGTCGGGACCGCGCTCTGGTTCACCGGTTTCCTGGTGCTGCTGCCGCTGCGCGGCCGGCTGGCCGGCGGCGGGCACGAGACCTGGCTGTGGACCTGCCTCGCCGGCGGGCTGCTCGGGCTGGTCGGGCTGGTGCTCGCCACCCGGGCGGCCGCCGCCCGCCGGCGCTAGCCGGTCGCGTCCTCGGCGCGGAGGCGGTCGTCGGCTCCCGGGTCCGCGAGCGCCTCGGTCGCCGCGGCCCGCCGGTCCCAGGCGCCGAGTCGCCAGGCCAGCGCGCGGCCGCTCGCGTCGGCGGTGTCCACCACGTGGTCGGTGTCACCCTCGGGCCACCAGGGCACGGCCCGGCCGCTGACCACCAGCCGGTCGTGCACGGCGAGGGTCGCCGCCGGGGGGACCCCGCCGCAGCGTTCGGCGGCCAGCGCGGCGCCCGGCACCTCGGCCCAGCGCAGCCGCCGCGCCGGGGTCGAGTCGGGGCCGGCCGGCTCGAGCAGCTCCGAGGCGAGCGGCAGGTCGAGCAGGTCGGCCACCGGCCCGGCCGCGGCGCCGGCCGGCACCGGCACCCGGTCGCCGAGCAGCGGCAGCAGGTACGGCAGGTCCAGCACCACCGCCCGCTCGCGCGGCACGGCCCGGTCCGGCGTGACCCGCACCCGGTCCGGCGGCTCGGCCTGGTCCTCCAGCACCAGCGCCAGCCGCCCGTACGCGACGCGCAGCGTCGGGCCGGACACCGTCCGGCCCTGCTCGCCGAGCCGGTGCAGCAGGTCGTGGGCGCGGTCCGGGTCGGCGAGGACGTCGTCCAGTCCACTGAGGACGCCGGCGACCGGCGACAGGTCGTCCGGCGCGGGATCGTAGAGGCCGGCCAGGTCCCCGGCGCCGGGCGCGCGGAGCCGGTCCGGCCGGCGGCCGTCGACCGTCCGGTGTGTACTGATCCACCAGCTGGTGTACGAGGGCACCGCGGCGTGGCCGCCGTCCGCCAGCGAGACCGTCGCGGTCGGGCTGGTCCCGGCCAGCATCGCCAGCGCCGCCGGCCAGGCGTCCGGGCGGACCAGGTCGAGGTCGCGGACGGCCACCAGCTCGGCCAGCCGCGGCGGCAGCCGCTGCGGCGGCAACCGGTCGAGCACCGCCTCCACCCACTCCACCTCGCCGTCCAGGTCGTGGCCCGGGCCGTCGGGGTCGAGCTCGACCTCGCCGGTCCGCAGCACCGCGAAGGTCTCCAGCACGCCCACGGCGGCCAGCACGTCCGGACCCCACCGCTCGACCAGGTCCGGCTCGACGGTCTCGAACGGCGCGTCGGGGTCGATCACGCCGGCCAGCCGGGAGCCGGGCAGCAGGAGCTCGCCGGCCGGGTACCAGTCGCCGTCCGCCGCCGGCAGTGCCAGCTCGGCCAGCCACGGCAGCTCACCGGGTGCCGGCCGGGCGCCGGCGACCAGGGCGAGCACCGCGTCCGCAACCGGCTCCGGGTCCTCCTCGTCGTACGACGCCTCGACGGCGGCCCGGACCCGGTCGTCGGCCAGCACGCCGCGAGCGGTGCCGGGCTGAGCTCCGAGCCGCTCCAGCAGCGGGTGCGCCGCGTCGGGGTGGACCACCCGGAGACCGAGCGCGCCGGCCGCCGCGGCGGGCAGGTCGGGGTCGGGCAGCAGGGCGCCGCGGACGCCGGTCACCAGCCGGCCGTCGGCGAGCGGGACCGGGACCGCGCTGAGCGCCTCCCGGTCCGGCCCGTCGGCGAGCGCCGCGTACAGCGCGGCCCACCAGGCCGGCGGGCGGTCCACTGCGGACACCAGCTCGACCACGTCCGCGGTGGACAGTCGCCGGATGCCGAGCGCGGCGAGCGCGGGGGCCTGGCCGCGGCCGGACCAGGTCGCCGGCAGCAGGCCGGGCAGCAGGTCGGCGAGCACGGCGACCAGCGGCTCGGAGGCCGAGTCCACGACGACCGCGTCCCCCGGCACGATCCGGCCCGATCCGTCCGCCGGCCCCGCGTTGCCGGCATCGCGCGGCCCGGACGGGCCGGCGGGACCGGCCGGCCCGGGCGTCGCCGCGGGCGGGGGCGCGGTCGGCAGCCAGCGGGTGTCCCGGAGCGCGGCCAGCACCTCCCGGGCGACGGCGGCGTCCAGCTCGGCCGCCGCCAGCGCCGGCCTCGGCACCAGCGAGAGCAGGGCCGGCGTCGGCGGTAGCCCGGCGACCAGCTGCGCGTACGCCGGCCCGGCCGCGGCAGCGAGCAGGTCGGTCACCGGGCCCGGCGTGACGTGCCGGCGGTCCGAGGCGAGCGGGAACCCGCCGAGCAGCACCGCCGGCAGCGACAGCGGCTCGTCGGTCGGCGTCGGCGCGTACACCACCGGCCGGCTCGGCAGCCGCACCGGGACGCCGCCGGCGCCGACCGGCACCGCCCAGGTGACCGTCCACTGCGGACGCTCCCGCTCCTCTGCCGGCCGGCCGGTGAGCAGCTCGGCCGGCAGCGTCCCGGTCGTCGACCGGACCACCCACCGGGTGGTGCGCGGCCCGTCCCGCAGCTCGACGACGCCACCGGCACCGTCCACCCGGGACAGCATCCGGCCGTCGGCGTCGATCGAGCGCAGCGCCGGCAGCGCGAGCAGCAGCACCGGGTCCAGCTCGGCCAGCGCGGCCCGGACGGCCGGCTCCACCTCCGGCCGCAACGGCAGCCGGACCTCGGTGGCGGTGTCGCCGGGGGCGCCGGGCGGCAGCGCCTCGGCCGGCCAGGGCAGCCGCAGCACCGGCACCCGGCCGCGCCGCCGGGCCAGCTCCCCGGCCAGCTCCGGGACCGCTGCCACCACCTCCCGCGTCCCGGCCGCGGAGAACCGCACGCCGCCGGTCGTCGCGCGGACGACCGGCTCGTCGGTGACGGTCAGCACGGCGGCGAAGCCGACACCGAAGCGGCCGACGCTGCCGCCGTCCCGCTTCGCCGAGGCGCGCAGCGTGGCCAGCGCCTCGACCCCGGCGGCATCCAGCGGGGCGCCGGTGTTCGCCGCCCGCAGCTCACCGTCCACTAGCGACAGTCGCAGCTCACCGGGCACACCGGCGCGCGCGGCGGCGTCCGCGGCGTTCTGCGCGAGCTCGACCAGCAGGCGGTCCCGGTACGCCCCGTGGGTGAGGTCCTCCTCGGCGTTGGCGTCCTCCCGGAAGCGGGCCGGCGACGCGGACCACGCCGCGAGCACCCGCTCCCGGATCGCGGCGGTGCCGAAGGGGTCGCTCACGCGCTCACGGTAGGGGGCCGCGGCCGCCGGTACGAGCGGGCCCCGGACGACCAGGACGCCGAGGTGCAGCGGGCGCTGCGGCTCGGCGCACCCGGGTGGGCTCCGGCCGGCTCAGCTGTGGCCCAGCGACTCGGACTCGGCGTCATCCGCGGTCGGGTGCTGCTCGATCTCCAGCACGGTGTCGTCGTACGACGGGGGCGGCGGCGGCACGGCGGCCGGCGGCGACTCGACCAGCGCCTCGGAGTGCGCGCCGCAGCCGGAGTCGGCGGACACGACCGTGCCGTCCCGCGGGGAGAACTGGTTGCCGCAGGCACCGAAGATGCTGCGCAGCGAGCCGGCGATCGGCAGGTAGAAGCCGCAGGTGCCGCAGCGGCCGGGCGCGTGCGCGGCCATCGGGGTGTCCGGGCCGCCGTCCCCGGCGTACCAGCGGTCGGTGGTCTCGTCCCGACCCAGCCGGGACATCACCCGAGGCCGGCCGAGGCCGAGCTCGAAGGCGACGCTCTCCACCTCCGGGTCGTCGGAGAGCAGGTACGCCGGGGCGAGCCGGTCGTCGTCGGCCGGCGTCGGCAGCAGGTCCCCGACGCCGAGGTCCCCCGGCCGCAGCCGCTCGGACCAGGGCACCCATTCCGGCGCGAGCAGCGCGCCCTCGCCGGGCAGCAGGACGACCTCGTCGACGGTGACCAGGCGCGACCGCGGCGCGCGGGCGACCGTGACGGCCCACTGCCAACCGGGGTAGCCGGGGACGGTGGCGGCGAAGAAGTGGGTGACCACCCGGTCGTCCTCGGCCCGGACGCCGAGGTGTTCGCCGGCGGCGTCGCCCGCCTCGGCCCGGGCCGCGGCGGCGGCGAGGTCGACGGCGGCCACGCAGGTGGCGTCGGGACGGCTGGGCAGGGCGGTCGTCGTCGGCACCAGCCCATGGTGCCGCATCCGCCGGGCGGCCCCGGCCGGGGCCCGGCCGGGCCCGGTCGGGGCCGTCCGCCGTCCGTCCTGGTCGCGCCCAGCCCGCTCGGATGCGACCGGATTGTCGGTGCCGTGGGGCAGGATGGGCGCATGCCCGGACGGCGCGACCGATCGGAGCCGCCCGGTCCCGGCGGCTCTCCCGGCGCTGTCCCGCGCGGCCGGTCCGCCGGCTTCCGGGACGCCGGACCGGGTGCCGCCGAGCGGCCCGGCCCGCGACCGCCGGGCAAGATCACGGTCACCCGGGTCGCCGCCGCCCGCACCCGCTACCTGCTCGGTGCCGGCGCCCGGCGCATCGGTGCCGCGAGCCGGGCCGGGGGCGCCGGCGAGTCCGGCCTGACCCGGCTGATCTGGGCGCACTGCGCCCACTACGCGGCCGACGCGATGATCGCGGTCTGCCTGGCCGGCACCATCTTCTTCTCCGCCGCCCGCAGCGAGCAGCGCACCCAGGTCGCGCTCTACCTGCTGGTCACCATGGCGCCGTTCGCGGTGGTCGCCCCGTTCATCGGCCCCGCGCTGGACCGGCTGCAGCGGGGCCGCCGGCTGGCGCTGGCCGCGACCGCGCTCGGGCGGGGGTTGCTCGTCTGGATCATGGCCGCCCAGTTCCACAACGGCTTGGCGCTCTACCCGGCCGCCTTCGGTGCCCTGGTCCTGTCGAAGGCGTATGCGGTGCTCCGCGGCGCCTGCCTGCCCCGGGTGCTGCCGGCGGGGCTGACGCTGGTCTCCGCCAACGCGCGGCTGTCGATGTTCGGCCTCGGTGCCGCGGCGGTCGGCGGCGGCCTGCTCGGCGGCCTGATCTCGATCACCGACAGCTACCCGCTCGCGCTCCGGCTGACCGCCGCGGTCTGCCTCGGCGCCGCGGCGCTGTCGCTGCGGCTGCCGGCCGCGGTCGACTCCGCCGAGGGTGAGGTCGAGGCGACGGTCGTCCGGTCCGGGCAGCGTGGCCGGATCTGGCAGGGCCAGTCGCTCGGCGGGCAGGTGGTGACCGCGCTGCGGGCGGCCGCCGCGCTGCGGGCGCTGTCCGGCTTCCTCACCCTCTTCCTGGCCTTCTACATCCAGTCGACCCAGACCGGCACCGCGGCGGCGGTCGCGCTCGGCGGGCTGGTCGCCGCGGCGGCCGCCGGCGGCGTGGCGGGCACCGCGCTCGGTGCCCGGATGACGCTGAGCCGGCCGGACCCGGTGCTGCTCACCTCGATCGGTGGAGTGGCGGTGATCTCGCTGGTCGCGTCGCTGTCGTTCAGCCTGACCACGGCGATCCTGGTCGCCGCCGCGGCCGGCGTGGCCAACGCGCTGGGCAAGCTCTGCCTGGACGCGATCATCCAGCGGGAGGTCCCGGACGCGCTGCGGGCGTCCGCCTTCGCCCGGTCCGAGACGCTGCTGCAGCTGGCCTGGGTAGCCGGCGGCGGGCTCGGCATCGCGCTCCCGCCGAACGGGCCGCTCGGCTTCGGTGCGGCGGCCGCCCTGCTGGTGGTCTCCCTCGCGGCCACCGTGCTGGGCCGGCGCCGGTCGCTGCGGCCACGGGCCCGTGGGCCGGTGGACCCGGCGGCGCGGCCGGCCCCGGAGACGGGCGGCTAGCGCAATGGTCCGGGTGCTGGTGGTGGTCGCGGTACCGGCGGAGGCGGCGGCCGTGCTGGCCGGGTCGCCGGCGCGATCGGTGCGGCTGGGGCCGTACCAGGCGGTGGTCGCCGGCGAGCTGACAGTGCTGGCCGGCGGGATCGGGCCGGCACGGGCCGCCGCGGCCGCCGGCACGGCCCTGGCGGTGGAGCGCTTCGACCTGGTGCTGTCGGCCGGGGTGGGCGGCGGGTTCGCCGGTCGGGCCGGGCCCGGTGACCTGGTGCTCGCCGACCGGGTGGTGCACGCGGACCTCGGCGCCGGCTCGCCGGACGGTTTCCTGCCGGTCGACCGGCTCGGCTTCCCGGCCGCGGTGGCCGTCCTCGACACCAGGCTGGTAGCCCGCGCGGCAGCGTGCACCGGCGCGGTCGTCGGCCCCGTCCTCACCGTCTCGACGGTGACCGGAACAGCGGAGCGGGCGGCGGAGCTCGTGGCGGAGCACGCGCCTGCCGCGGAGGCGATGGAGGGAGCCGGCGTGCTGGCGGCCGCGCAGGCGCACGGGGTGCCGTTCCTGGAGCTGCGGGCGATCAGCAACCCGGTCGGCCCGCGGGACCGCGCCGGCTGGGACCTGCCGGGCGCGCTTGCCCGCCTCGGGCCCGCGGTCCGCGCGCTGGCCGGCGGCGCCGTCCCGATCGGGAGCCAGCGGTGACCGGGGTGCTGTCGCTGGCGCACTCGCCGTGCCCGAACGACACGTTCGTCTTCCACGCCTGGAGCCACGGCCTGATCGCCGGCGCGCCACCGGTGGAGGTCACCTTCGCCGACGTCGACGTCACCAACGCGGCGGCGGAGCGAGCGGCGTACGACGTGGTCAAAGTGTCGTACGCGGCGCTGCCCTGGCTGCTGCACGACTACGCGCTGCTGCCGTCCGGCGGCGCGCTCGGCCGCGGCTGCGGCCCGCTGGTGGTCACCGCCGGCCGGGCCGACGTGGCCGGCGCCACCGTGGCCGTCCCGGGCGACCGCACCACGGCGTACCTGCTCTTCCGGCTCTGGTCGGCCGGCGGCCCGCCGGCCCGGGTGGACGTGCTGCCGTTCGCCGAGATCATGCCGGCGGTGCGGGCCGGGCGGTACGACGCCGGCCTGGTCATCCACGAGGCCCGGTTCACCTACCAGGGCTACGGGCTGACCTGCCAGGCCGACCTCGGCAGCTGGTGGGAGGCGGAGACCGGGCTGCCCATCCCGCTCGGCGCGATCCTGGCCCGGCGCCGGCTGGACACCGACCGGATCGCCGCGGTGGTGCGCGAGTCGGTCGAGCGGGCCTGGGCCGACCCGGCCGCCAGCGCGGACTACGTCGCCCGGCACGCGGCCGAGATGGACCCGCACGTGCAGCGGCAGCACGTCGAGCTCTACGTCAACCGGTTCACCGCAGACCTCGGCGAGGAGGGCCGGGCGGCGGTCCGGACCTTGCTCGACCGGGCCGCCGCGGCCGGACTCACCCCGCCGAGCCCTCCGCTGGACTAGGGCGCGCGTCCCGAGGATCTTGATGGATGCGGACGGCGCCGGCCCGCGCCGCCGAAGATTCACCGGACCCGCCTGCGCCCCTAGCCCGAGGGCATCCGGGTCCCGGAGGCCGAACGGCCTCAGCCGGAAGTAGCAGACGGCTGTGACTTTCCCATCTGGGAACGATAGGCCGACCGCTAGACCCATACCCGTGACGGCTCGCGCACGGTCGGTAAAGTTCGGGCCGCTTTCGGCCGGTCGGGGCGGTGTCGTCTGCACCAGCCGAGCTACGCCCTTCGGTCGCTCGGCGTAGCAAAGCCGCCCACCTAGCCTGTCGGCTGGTGACCGCTGGCAGCGGGATATGGACGGGGACTATGTGGGATGACACCAGGCGGACGGGTGGCGGCCGGAACGGAGCGGGGGACGACCTGCTGCGGCAGGCCTACCTGCTGACCGGTGACCCGGCCCGGGCCGAGCTACTGACACAGCGTGCGGTGGCCGCGGCGGCGCAGCACACCCGCCGCGTCGGGCCGGCGGGGGCGGACGACGTCGCCCGAACCGAGCTGATCCGCACCTTCGTCGTCGAGGCGCCCCCCGGTCGGCACGCCGCCCAGCCGCTGCCGCCGGGACGGCACGCCGCGGTGTGGGCCGCCTTCGGTGGGCTGCCGGCGCGGCGCCGAGCCGTGCTGGTGCTCCGGTACGCCGACGGGCTGTCCGACGAGCAGGTCGCGGAGCTGATGGGCAGCGCGCCACGCACCGTGCTGGCCGACATCGAGGCCGCCCTGCTCACCCTCGGCCCGACGCTGAACGTGGTCCCGGAGCCGGGCCGGATGGTGTCCGCCGTCCTGGCCCAGGCCGGTCTCCGATGGGCGTCCGGCGGCTACCGGCCGCCGGAGCCTCCGGCGGTGCGGTCCCGGCAGTTCACGGCGCCGGCCGCGGAGCGGGTCGGCAGCTGGGCTCCGGTGCCGCCGGCTCCGGCCAGCGGCCGGGACGGGCCGGACTGGTGGGCCGGCGTCGAGCGGCCCGCCGCCTCCCGGGCCGCCGGCTCGGACGCGCCCAGCCCCGGGACAGCCAGCTCCGAGACCGCCAATTCCGGGACGGCCAACCCCGGGACGGCCAACCCCGGGACGGCCAACCCCGGGACAGCCAACCCCGGGACAGCCAACCCCGGGGTGCCCAGCCGCTGGGCCCCCGGTCCGGGCGGCTGGCCCAGCGCCGAGCCCGGCGGGCAGCCCGAAGGACGGTTCGACGGCCCGCTCGGCGGACGGCTCGACGGCCGGCCCATCGGCGGCCAGCCGGGCCGGCCGGGGAGCCAGCCGCAGGACGCTGCCCGGGTGGCCGGGCTCCCGCACCGCCGGCCGGCCGCCGAGGCTCCGCCGTCCTTCCGGGACACCGTCCGCGGCCCCGCCGGCGTGCCCCCGACCCGTACCGAGCGGCCGTTCGCCGCGGCCGCCTCCCCGCCGGAGGCGCCCGCCTCGCACCGCCGCTGGCGCACGCCGACCATCGTCGCCGCCGCGGCGCTGACCACCATCGTCCTGGGCACGGTCACTGTCGTCCTGCCGGCGCTGCGCGACAACGCCGGGTCCGCGGCCGCCCCGCCGTCCGGCACCGCGGGGGCGACCGGCCAGGCCGCCGTCGTGGTTCCCACGGTGCCCACCCGCAGCGTTCCGAAGGGCCTGCTCGACTGGCCCGCGCGCGGCCCCCTGGGCGGCGACCAGCAGGTTCTCACGGCCGCCACCGCCGCCTGGCAGGCGAAGGCGCCGCCCGCCGAGGCGCCGGCCACCGAGGTCAGCATGCTCTACGCCGGTGAGCTCGACGGGCGTCACGTCGCCCTGGTGCAGGCGTTCGACAGGTCCGGCAAGGCGCGGGTCGCGCAGCTGTCCGGCTATTCCCCGACGGCGTACCGGCTGGTCCACGCCGAGCCGCTGATGGGGATGGCGGAGCTGCTGGCCTTCCTCCCGCCGGACGGGCGGGGCGGGCGGCTGCGGGTCCTCGTCTCCCCGGAGGGCCAGGCCGCGGACGGCCTGCTCGCCAGCGATGTCAGCAAGGTGCCGCTGCGCAAGGTGCCGCTGAGCGCCTACGGGGTCAGCGACATCCTACCGTCGCCGCCCGGCGTCCCCACCTGCAGCCGGGTCGTGCTGATGGGGCTGCCGGCTCCGCTCGGCCGCACCGGCCCGAGGGTGCTGGAGAGCGGCGTCGTGAGCGCGGACATGCTCGAGGCGATGATGATGGAGGTGGAGGTCGGCTCCTCGACCCTCGCCGCCGGTGACAACGCGGTGCCGCAGACGGCCTGGTTCACCGACGGCGAGCTGCTGGCGAAGAAGGCCGGGTTCGGCAAGGCGATGGTGACCGTCGCCGCGCTCGGCCCGCGGCTGGGTACGAAGCAGCTGCCGGACGGGCATGTCCTCTCCTCCCGTGCCTACGAGCTGCGGGTAAACAAGCGGCTCTTCGTCGGCTCGGTGGTCAGCATCGGCCCGAAGACGGTCTGCGCGACCGTCCAGCGGGTGGCCGCCGGCCAGCAGGCGTTCGCGCTGCGCTGCCCGCTGCCCGGCGGCAGCGGCAGCATGGGACTGCTGCACGTCGTCGGCAACTCTGACGTCCAGTCCATCCAGGTCAACCTCGGCCCGACCAGGTCGCCGCCCGGCCAGGCGCCGTACGGCAGCTCGGTCGACCGGCCGACGACCGGCGCCAGCAGCGGCTTCGCCACCCTGGACGTGGTGGCGTCCGGCTTCCCGTGCGGTGCCGGCTCGGTCCAGGCGACCACTGGCACCGGGACCTCGCAGCCGATGCGGCTGCCCGTCTTCACCCCCTGACCCTCAGCACGACCGGTACGACCCGCCAGTCCGCGGCCGAGCGCGCCCGGACCCCGCCGACCTGGAGCGTGATGAAGCACAAGCTGGCCACCATCCCGGCAGTGGTCGCGGCCCTCGCCGTGTCCGTCCTCGCCGTGCAGACGACCGGCGGCCCGGCCGGCGCCGCCCCGAAACCGTCGCCCACGCCCACGACTGCCCCGACCTGGCGGATCGAGGACTACCGCCCGCGGGACGACGACAACGCGATCCTGCGGTGGAACGAGCAGCTGCTCGGCACCATCCGCGACAACCCGGGCGGAACCGGGCCGACCGTGACCGCCCGCGCGCTCGGCATCGTGCACACCGCCACGTACGACGCGTGGGCGGCGTACGACGGGGTGGCCAAGGGCAGCCGGCTCGGCAGCGCGCTGCGGCAGCCGGCCGCTGCCCGGACGGAGGCCAACAAGACCAGGGCGATCAGCTACGCGGCGTGGCGGACGCTCTGCTGGCTCTTCCCGGGCCGCAAGGCCACGTACGACGCGGCGCTGAGCGCGCAGGGCTTCGCTCCGGACGCTGCCTGGAGCCCGACCGGAAACAGCCCCACCGACATCGGGATGCGAGCAGCCGAGGCCGTCATCGCCTTCCGGAGCACCGACAGCTCCAACCAGGAGAACGGCTACGCCGACACGACCGCCTATCAGGCGGTCAACACGTGGAACTCGGTGAACGACCCGTGGCGCTGGCAGCCACTGTGCGTGCCGCTCTCGTCCGCGACCGTGACCAGCTGCGGCGGCACCGTGCAGAAGCCGCTCACCCCGCAGTGGGGCAAGGTCACGCCGTTCGCCCTGGCGCCCTCGCAGTACCAGGTCTACGGGCCGCCGAAGAACGCGGACGGCACCTATCAGACGAACGACATCGACTCGCTGCTGCAGCAGACCGCCAGCCTCACCGATGCCCAGAAGGCGCAGGCGGAGTACTGGGCGGACGGCCCGGGCTCGGTCTTCCCGCCCGGCCACGACTTCGTCTTCGCCCAGGCGGTCTCCCGGCAGCGGGGCTACCAGCTGGACGCGGACGCGAAGCTCTTCTTCGCGCTCGGCAACGCGATGATGGACGCCAGCATCGCCGCCTGGTACCAGAAGTACAAATGGGACTTCGTCCGGCCGATCACCGCGATCCGGGAGCGCTACCAGGGCCAGACGATTCAGGGCTGGCGCGGCCCGGGCCTCGGCTTCGGACCGGTCCAGGGCGAGAACTGGCTGCCGTACCAGGCGCCGAAGGTGGTGACTCCCGGATTCCCCGAGTACGTCTCCGGACATTCCACGTTCAGCGGCGCAGGAATGGCGATCCTGTCCTGGATGACCGGCGGTAACACCTTCGGGGCCACCGTGACGGTGCCGGCCGACAGCTCGAAGATCGAGGCGAACGTGCCCGCGACGGACATCACCTTCGCCCTGCCGACATGGTCGCAGACCGGCGAGGACGCCGGCACCTCGCGGCGGCTCGGCGGCATCCACTTCGAGTGCGGTGACGTCAACGGCCGCGCGCTCGGCCGCCAGGTCGCCACGTACGTCTACAACAAGGCACTGAGCTACATCAACGGTACGGCAGCAGGCTGACCGGCCCGGCCGATGGTGAGGCCCCGCCGAGCAGACGGGGCCTCACCGTGGGACAGCGCTTAGACGACCTTGACGACGACCTGCCGACTCACCGTCTTGGTGCCGGACGGCGCCGTCAGCGTCGCCGTCACCGTCGCCTTGCCGGCGTCGTAGACCACCCCGACCACGGTGACGCCGACGCTGTGCGTCCTGCCATCACATACCACGTCCATCACGCCAGTGCCGTGTGCCCCGAGCGGGTCCGGCGAGTCCGGATACGGCTGGTCCACCGAGACATTGACGACGCCCGTCGCACCGGTGCAACTCACCTGCAGGCCCAGGTCGAGCTGGGTGCCGTTGAAGTTGAAGTCCGCGTACTGGTTGATGGACACCGAGCTCCCGCCGGTGCCGCCGCCGGCCTCGGCGGCCGAGGGGACGAGCACCACCGAGGTCGCAGCCGCCAGGGCGGCAGCGCCGAGCGCCAGCTTCTTCACTTCTGTCTCCTTCGGGGGAGCTGCTGAGGGATGAGGGATTTTCTGCGCAGCGTCCACCCACTCCACGGAAACCCGCGGCTGAAAGGAGTGAAGCCCCCGCAGTTATTACTGGCCCTCACCTCCCCGCAGCGCCGAGTCGCGAAACCCGGTTTTTTGCGGGCAAACGGAGTAATGACGATACGGTCTCGGGACGTTACTCGATCGATTCCGTGAAGTGCGCGGCGGCTACCACACAGGATCGCGGTCGAAACTACGGACTCAGCGGGGGACCGCCCCCGAGCTAAGCCCGTGCCCTGGGCGGGAGATCAGCGAGGGCGGTGCCAGAGCCCCGCGTCCTCCCGATGCTGCCAGCACCAGCCTGGCGCGCCGGCCACCCGTCCCGCCAGCCCAAGCCCGCTCCGCACGCTACGAGCGCCGCGCCGCGCCGCGCCGGTAGGGAACGGGTGCGGGTAAGCGAGTGCCAGCCGAAGGTCGCGAAGGTCGGGACTTTCGTCCCTGCGCAGGGTGGCGTCCCGCTAGCACGATCCACACATCCGACCTCGCCCGCGGACCCCGGCCGGGTCAACCTGCTCAACTGGGACGGCAAGGGCCGGCCCAGCGGGCTCTTCCCACCGCGGCGGCCCGGGGCCGGCCGCGGCGCCCCGGAGCTGATGGACGGCAACGACCCGGCCGCCGAGACGGAGCCGAAGCCATGAGGACGCCGGTGCCGGCCTGGTGCCCCCCGGCCTGGCAGGTCGCCTCGCTGCTGCTCGGCTACCCGGACGAGCGGCTCCGCGGCGACGAGCCGCTGCTGCGGTCCCTCCTGGCCACCCTGCCCGAGCCGGTCGCGGGTCCGCTGGGGCGCTTCCTCGACCACCTCGCCGGCACGCCGCTGCGGGCGCTGGAGGAGTCCTACGTCGAGACCTTCGACTCGCGCCGCCGGTGCTGCCTCTACCTCACCTACTACGCGTACGGCGACACCCGCAAGCGCGGCCTGGCGCTGCTGCGGCTCAAGCAGGCCTACCGGAACGCCGGCCTGCAGCTGGGCGCGGACGAGCTGCCCGACCACCTCGCGGTGGTGCTGGAGTTCGCCGCCACCGGGGACGCCCAGCGCGGCCGCCGCATCCTGCTCGAGCACCGGGCCGGCGTGGAGCTGCTCCGCCTCGCCCTGACCGACGCCGGCTCCCCGTACGCCGACGTGGTCCGCGCCGTCTGCGCGACCCTGCCGCCGCTGGCCGGCAGCGACCGCGACGCCATCGCCCGCCTGCTGGCCGAGGGGCCGCCGGCGGAGGAGGTCGGCCTGCAACCGTTCGCCCCGCCGGAGTACATGCCCAGCCAGGGAGCCCGTCGATGAGTCCCGTCCCGCTCGCCGGCACCCCCGCCGGCACGCCCGCCGGCACGCCCGCCGACATCGCCCCGCCCGGGCCGGCCGGGACCGGCGCCACCCTGCTCTGGGTGGTGGTCCCGTACGTGTGCCTCGCCGTCTCCGCCGTCGGGCACGTGTGGCGCTACCGGTACGACAAGTTCGGCTGGACCACCCGCTCCTCCCAGCTCTACGAGCGGCGGCTGCTGCGCTGGGGGAGCCCGCTGTTCCACTTCGGGATCCTGTTCGTCCTGCTCGGGCACGTGATGGGCCTCGGCGTGCCGGAGAGCTGGACCTCAGCCGTCGGGATCTCCGACAGCGCGTACCACGCGATGGCCGTGGGCATCGGCACCATCGCCGGCGTCTGCACGGTCACCGGCATGGCGCTGCTCATCTACCGCCGCCGCACGGTCGGGCCGGTCTTCTCCGCGACCACCCGGATGGACAAGGCGATGTACGCCGTGCTCGCGGTGGTCATCCTGCTCGGGCTGTGGAACACCGCATCCGGCTCGATCCTCAACCTCAGCGGCCACTACGACTACCGGGAGGGCGTCTCGGTCTGGTTCCGGGGCATCTTCCGGCTCTCGCCGCACCCGGAGCTGATGGCCGGCGCGCCGCTCGGCTTCCGGCTGCACGGGCTGGCCGCGTTCCTGCTCTTCGCGCTGTGGCCGTTCACCCGGCTCGTGCACGTCTTCAGCGCCCCGCTCGGCTACCTGACCCGGCCGTACATCGTCTACCGCAGCCGGGACACCGCGCTCGGCTCGCGCACCCCCCGCCGCGGCTGGGAACGCGTCGGCTGAGCCGGCCGCGACCGGGCCGGCGTCAGGCCTCCAGGTCGTCCGCGACGGCCCGGAGCACGGTCGCGACCTTCCGCGACGCCGCGCGGTCCGGGTGGCGGCCGCGGTGCAGCGCGTCGGACACCCCGTCGAGCAGCTTGATCACGTCCTCGACGATCACGGCCAGCTCGTCCGGCGGCTTGCGCTGCGCCTTGACCAGCGACGGCAGCGGGTCGAGCACCCGTACCGACAGCGCCTGCTCCCCACGGCGGCCCTGCGCCACGCCGAACTCCACCCGCTGGCCGGGCTTGAGCTCGGTCACCCCGGCCGGCAGCGCGTCCCGGTGCACGAACACGTCGTCGCCCTCGTCACGAGCGAGGAAGCCGAAGCCCTTCTCCGGGCTGAACCACTTGACCTTGCCGGTGGGCACGAGCTCTCAGTCCTCCATCGGGGGGCGCCGCCGTCGGCGCGCTCACACCAGGCTAGTCGTCCCGGGCGGTCCTCACCCACCGTGTTTGCGACGGCGCTCGGTCAGCGGTACGACTCGTCCAGCGCCTCGTTCAGCGAGCCGGACCGGAAGCCGCGCGGGTCGACGGTCACCGTGCGGAAACCGTGCACGGCGCCGAGCAGGTCCGGCCGGTCGGCGAGCAGGCCGACCAGCTCGGCGTCCACCTCGACCCGGGCGCCGGCCGGGCCGAGGTCGCGGACCCGCAGGTCGCGGACCGGGATGCCGGCGTCCCCGAGCGCGACCCGCAGCGCCGCCTCGGCCCGCTCCACCCGGGCCAGCCGGGCCGGGGTGATGCCCACCCCGTACGCGATCCGGCTGGACAGGCAGGCCGCCGCCGGCTTGTCCCAGGTGGCCAGTCCCATCTCCCGGGACGCGGCCCGGACCTGCGCCTTGGTCAGCCCGGCGGCGCGCAGCGGGGTGACCGCGCCGCGCTCCGCGGCGGCCCGGATCCCGGGCCGGAAGCCGGCCACCGCGTCGTCGGCATTGGTGCCGGTGGCGACGTGCCCGAGCCCGAGCCGGTCGGCCAGCGGGACCAGTACGTCGAGCAGCTCGGCCTTGCAGAAGAAACAGCGGTCGCCGGCGTTGGCACGGTAGCCGGCGCGGTCCAGCTCGGCCGTCCGCGGCGTCTCGTGCCGCACGCCGAGCCCGGCGGCGAAGTCCGCGGCGGCGGCCAGCTCGGCCGCCGGCAGCGACCCGGAGACCGCGGTGGCCGCCACCACCACCTCGGTGCCCAGCACGGACACCGCCCGGGCCAGCAGGAACGCGGAGTCCGCGCCGCCGGAGAAGGCGACCAGCACCGATCCCAGCTCCCGCAACCGCCGGTCCAGCTCCGCCAACCCCACCCAGCGAGCGTACGGCCCGCAGCGCGAGCGGGGAGCGAGGAGGGCCGGACGGCCGGCGCTCGCGCCTGCCGTCCTGTCCGAGGAGCGGACACAGTCCGGGGGCCGCCCCCGGGATGACTATGCGTGCTGGCGGGCGGCGACCTCCTCCAGGCCGAGCAGCCGCACCGACTCCTCCCGCATCTGCACCTTGCGCACCTTGCCGGTCACCGTCATCGGGAACTCGTCGACCACCCGGACGTACCGCGGGATCTTGTAGTGCGCCAGCTTCCCGGTGCAGAACGCCCGCACCGCGTCCGCGTCCAGCGGGTCGGCACCCGGGCGCAGCCGCAGCCAGGCCATCAGCTCCTCGCCGTACCGCTCGTCCGGGACGCCGACGACCTGCGCGTCCAGCACGTCCGGGTGGCTGTACAGGAACTCCTCGACCTCGCGCGGGTACACGTTCTCCCCGCCGCGGATGACCAGGTCCTTGATCCGGCCGACGATGTTGAGGTAGCCCTCGCCGTCCATCACCGCCAGGTCCCCGGTGTGCATCCAGCCGGCGGCGTCCAGCGCCTCCGCGGTCTTCTCCGGCTCCTGCCAGTAGCCGAGCATGACCGAGTACGCCCGGGTGCACAGCTCGCCCGGGATACCCCGCGGCACCACCAGGCCGGTGGCCGGGTCGACCACCTTGACCTCGACGTGCGGGTGCACCTGGCCGACCGTGGACACCCGGTGGTCAAGGTCGTCGGTGGCCCGGGTCTGGGTGGACACCGGGGAGGTCTCCGTCATCCCGTAGCAGATGGTCACCTCGGTCATGCCCATGTCGGTGAGGACCCGTTTCATCACCTCGACCGGGCACGGCGAGCCGGCCATGATGCCGGTCCGCAGCGAGGACAGGTCGTGCGAGCCGAAAGACGCGTCGGCCAGCTCGGCGATGAACATCGTCGGCACCCCGTACAGCGAGGTGCACCGCTCCTCGGCCACGGACTCCAGCGTCGCCCGCGGGTCGAAGCCGGGCGCCGGGATGACCATGGTCGAGCCGTGCGAGGTGGCCGCCAGGTTGCCCATCACCATGCCGAAGCAGTGGTAGAAGGGCACCGGGACGCAGACGCGGTCGTCGTCGCCGTAGCCGCAGAGGGCACCGACGAAGAAGCCGTTGTTGACGATGTTGTGGTGGCTGAGCGTCGCGCCCTTGGGGAAGCCCGTGGTCCCGGACGTGTACTGGATGTTGATCGGGTCGTCGGGCGACAGCGACCAGTCCATGAGCTCGAGCAGGGTCACCCCCGGGTCGCTGACGTTGTGGTCGGTCCACTCGGGCCTGTCGAGGAACCACACCTGCTCGATGCCGACCTCGTCGCGCACCTCCTCGACCATCGCCCGGTAGTTGCTGGTCTTGAACTCGGGCGCCGAGATCAGGAGCCGCGCGCCGGACTGCGTCAGCGCGTAGGACAGCTCGTGCGTCCGGTACGCCGGGTTGATGTTGACCAGGATCGCGCCGATCTTGGCGGTGGCGAACTGGGTCAGGGTCCACTCGGCGCAGTTGGGTGACCACATGCCGACGCGGTCGCCCTTGCCGATCCCGGCGCGGATCAGACCGATCGCCAGCGCGTCCACGTCACGGTTGAGCTCCGCCCACGTCCACCGGCGACCCGAGGCGAACTCGACCAGCGCTTCCCGGTCCGGGTGGGCGGCCACCGTCGCCTCGAAGCACCCCCCGATCGTCTGCTCGAGCAGCGGCGGCTCGAGCTCGCCCTTCGCGTATGACTCTGCTGCCTGCTGGGCCATGTCGCCGAACGTACGCCCGGTTGTACGCCGGTGGGTAGGGTCGGCGGCGTGACCAGCACGGACACGGACCCGGTCGAGTCCGAGCATCGGAACACGCCGTTCAAGGCGATCCGGGAGACCGTGCTCCTGCTGGCCTTCGCGATCATCCTGGCGCTGGTCGTGAAGACGTTCTTCGTGCAGTCCTTCTACATCCCGTCGGAGTCGATGGAGCCCGGGCTCATCGTCAACGACCGGATCCTCGTGCAGAAGCCGTCCTACTGGGGCAGCGGTTCCCCGCAGCGCGGCGACGTCATCGTCTTCGACGACCCGGGTGGCTGGCTCAACGGCCTCGAGGAGGGCCAGCCGATGTCGCTGCTGGCGCGCGGGCTGGCCAAGATCGGTCTCTACCCGACGGGCGGCCACCTGGTGAAGCGGGTGATCGGGGTGGCTGGGGACACGATCCAGTGCTGCGACGACCAGGGCCGGATCATGGTCAACGGCCAGCCCATCGACGAGGACGACTTCATCGAGCCCCAGAAGGACCCGCCCAAGTCCTGCGACGGCCCGATGCCCAGCGGCCAGATGGACTGCCACTGGACCGCGGGGCCGGTGCCGGCCGGGACGGTGTTCGTGATGGGTGACAACCGGAACAACTCCGCGGACTCCTCGGTCCACCTCTGCCGTCCGAACGCCACGCAGTGCGACGAGTCGGAGGCCTACGTCCCTGTGAAGGACGTGGTGGGCAAGGTGTTCGCCCTGGCCTGGCCGCTGGGCCGGGCGCACATCATCCACACACCCGACGACTTCGCGGACGTCCCGGACCCGACGTAGAGCTCACCGCACGGTGTCGAAGACGTTCAGCTGGACGCCGTTGGTGTAGGTCCGGGACTCACGCAGCGTGAGCTTGGCCTTGTCCTCGGCATCGTCCGGGAACAGCCGCTTGCCGCTGCCGAGGATGACCGGGAAGACCATCAGGTGCCACTCGTCGACGAGGCCGGCCTTGTGCAGCGACTGCGCGAGCGTCGGGCTGCCGTGCACGCCGATCGGGCCGCCGTCGCCCTCCCTCATCGCCCGGACCGCGTCGAGGTCACCGACCACGGTGGTGTTGTTCCAGGCGGGGTCGCTCAGCGTCGTCGACACGACGACCTTCTCCATGGAGTTGAACTTGTCGGCGAAGTCGCCGTCCCGCGGGGGCCAGGCCTCGGCGAAGCCTTCGTAGGTGTTCCGCCCCAGCAGCAAGGTCTGGGTGCCGAAGGTCTCCTCGGTCTTGTACTCGAACCTCGCCGGGTCGTCCTCGATGTCGAAGCTCCAGCCGGTGTGCCGGTATCCCTCCTCACCGCCGGGCGCCTCCACGACGCCGTCCAGGGAGATGAACTCGGTGACGTACAAGGTGCGCATCTCAGGTCCTCATTTCTCGTCGTGGGTGGTGGTGCCTGCACCCACTCCACGAAGACGTTCCTCCCGATACGACAGACCCCCCAGCTCGCGCACCAGCGCGGCGGTGGCCGGGACCAGGTCGGCGCCCTCGCGGTGGACGATCCCGAAGGTCCTGGTGCCGAACGACGGGTGCTCCCGCACGCGCACGTCGGGGTGACGGTAGGCGTCCAGCGCCGACCGCGGGAGCAGTGTGACGCCCAGCCCGACCGCCACGAGGTTCTGGACGACCACGTAGTCGTCGCTGACGTGCCGGACCGAGGGGACGAAGCCCGCCGCGGCACACACCTCCATGGCGTGGGCCCGGCACCGCTCGCACCCGACGATCCACGGCGCGCCGGCCAGGTCGGCCAGGCTCAGGCGGCGCCGCTCGGCCGCCGGATGGTCGGCCGCCAGGACCAGCGCGACCGGCTCGTCGCCCAGCGGCCGCCAGCTCAGGCCGGACGCCGGCCCGGACCCGTCGTAGGAGAAGACCAGGGCCAGGTCCGCGTCACCCGCGGAGAGCAGCGCCAGCGCCTCCGGCGGCTCGGCCTCGGTCAGCTCCACGTCGACGTCGGGGTGCCGGGCCCGCAGCCCGGCCACCGCGCGCGGGACCAGGGTGGCCGCGGCCGACGGGTACGCCGCCAGCCGGACCCGGCCGCGCCGCAGGGCCGTGAGGTCGGCGAGCTCCTCCTCGGCCATGTGCAGCTGCACGGCGAGGGCGTCGGCCCGCGCGAGCAGCACCCGCCCCGGCTCGGTGAGCTCGACCCCGCTCGCCCGCCGAAGCAGCAGCGCGCACCCGGCCCCCCGCTCGAGGGCGCGCAGGTGCTGGCTGACCGCCGGCTGGGTCCAGCCCAGCTCGCGGGCGGCGGCACTGATCGACCCCGCGCGCGCCACGGACCGGAAGATGAGCAGCCGTCGCGGATCCATAAGCAGACCTTATGGCCTGTCGTACGAAGACGGGACTTCCTTGGATCCGCGGCAGACCCGACCATGGAGGGCATGAAGACGATCGGCCTCGTCGGCGGCATGAGCTGGCACTCGACCTCGGAGTACTACCGCGTCATCAACGAGCTGGTGGCGGAGCGGATGGGCGGCCACACCTCGGCCCGGGTGACACTCCAGTCGCTGGACTTCGCCGAGGTACGGGCCTGCCAGGTCGAGGGCGACTGGGCGAAGGCCGCGCGACTGCTCGCGGACGCGGCCCGGAGCTGCGAGCGGTCGGGGGCCGACCTCGTCCTGATCTGCACCAACCTCATGCACCGGGTGGCCGACGACGTCCAGGCCGCGATCGACGTACCGCTCCTGCACATCGCCGACGCGATCGCAGACCGCGCCCGTGACGAGGGGTGGTCCCGGCTCGGGGTGCTCGGCGCCCGCTGGGTGATGGAGGAGGACTTCTACGTCGGCCGGCTGGCCAGGCACGGCCTCGACGTCGACGTACCCGGTCCGGCGGACCGGACCGAGGTGGACCGGGTCATCTTCGACGAGCTCACCCGCGGGATCGTGCGGGAGGAGTCACGGGCGTCGTACGCCGGGATCCTGGCCCGGCTGGCCGACCAGGGGGCGGAGGCCGTGGTCCTGGGCTGCACCGAGATCGAGCTGCTGGTCCGGCCCGAGGATGCGCCGCTGCCTGTGCTCGAGTCGATGCGGACCCATGCCGAGGCCGCGGTGGCCGTGGCGCTGGGCGACCGGGTGGCTGTGTAGGAGGCTCAGCGCCCCTCGGCCATGGCGCAGAGGGCCTCCATCGCCTTGGGCGAGTCCGCGGTCACCATCGGGCCGATGTCGTCGGCGCCGGGGCCGGTCACCCACGTGCTCACCGTGACCTCGGCGCCTTGGTCGGAGTCCTTCACCACGTGGTCGATGTGGATGCTGAGCTCGCCCATCTCGAGCCGGTCGAGGTAGCGATGTCCCGGCTCGACCAGGACCAGGGTCACGGGCACCTCGATCCCCCCGGTGAGCACCATGGTCCCGGCGGCGCCCTCAGCGAAGTGCCCCTCCAGCGCCACGCACTCCACCGACGGGTCCCAACAGTGCCAGCTGCCCGGATCGCTCCAGAGGGCCCACACGTCGTGGGCGGTGGCTGAGGTGGTCACGGTCCGCGAGTGCTCGAAAGTCACGGCCCCCACCTAACCAGTGATCAGCGTGTCGAGGTAGGCCTGGACGTCCGCGTTCGACCATTCGCGGGACTCGCGGAGGCCGGTCGCCATCGTGGAGAGGTACGCCGGCACGGGCCTGGTGTGCTCGACCGCGCGGGCGCCGTGCGGGCAGGTGAAGGTCAGCAGCGGATGGCCGTCCAGGTCGCCGACGCAGACCAGCGTCTCGTACCGGCCCGGTCCGAGCGAGTGGCGCTCGAACAGGTCCAGCACCAGCTCCTCCAACGGGTCGCCGGCGGCGGGCAGGCGGTACATCTCCTGCGCCGCGATGTCGGCCAGCTGCCCTGGAGTGACGAGGAAGGCACGGGCCGCCGTACGGCCGGGCTCGTCGTGGTCGTAGAAGGCCACGCCACCGCCCCACTGCCGCGACTCTCCGGCGAAGTAGGTCGTGCCGGGCAGGTCCACCGGCTCCGATCGGGCCGGAAGGGTGCAGTCGCGAGCGCCGGGGTTGACCCGGCTACCTCCGGGTGGGCAGCCGCCCTCGAGGTAGCAGGCCAGCCGGGCGGCCGCCATGTTGGAGCCGTAGGCGACGTACCAGACCCCCGACGTCATGAGAGCCGGGCGACCCTCATCTCGCGGTCGCCGAACCGCACCCGGTCGCCGTCACGCATCGTGGCAGGCTTGCCGCCGACCAGCCGCTTGGTGACGCCGGCCCGGACCAGCAGCGACCCGTTGGTGGAGCCGCGGTCCATGACCACCAGCGCCCCGTCGGGTACCACCTGGAACTGGGCGTGCGTCTTGGACAGGCTCATGTCGTCGGAGGGCAGCGTCACCAGCCGCTTCACCGGCTCGCCCGGCCGGGACTCGGGCCGCCGGCCGACCAGCGTCAGGCCGCGGACCTCGAACTGCTCGCCGGTGTCGAAGGTCACCTGCCACCGCGCCGTCGGTGACGAGGCGAGTGGCGGCCGGGGCTGGGTGCCCTCACCCGTGGGCACGCCCGCTGGCGGCGCCGTGGGTCGCGGGCCCCGGGGCGTCGGTGCCGGCGGCTCGGCCAGGACGTCTGCGGGCGCGTCCCCGACCAGCGGCCAGCCCAGCCCCTGCCGGGGCGTCACGGTGGGCGGCACCGGCGACTCCGTGGGCGGGGGCGTCGGTGGACGCTTGCCGCGGGTCGGGATCCGGCGCGGCGGCGTCGGTGAGGCGGGCACCAGCCGCATCGCAGTGAGGTTCACGACCTGGGGCGGCGGCTCCCCCTCCGGCTGCTCGGCGGCCGGCCGCGGCCGTACGTCGACCACCACCGTCCCGGTCCGCAGGTCGTGCCAGCCGCGCCGCCAGCCGGACGGGTCGACCATGGCGGTCCAGGCGAGGGCGGCGGCGCCGAAGCCGAGGGTGGGGAGCGTGGCCACACCGAGGATGAAGCTCCGCAGCATCGCCCGGAGCACGCCGACCGGCCGGGCGTCCTCGGCGGACAGGGCCCGCAGCCCGACCATGGCCTTGCCCGGGGTGAGCCCGTAGAGCCCGACCAGCATCGAGGTGACCAGCCACACCAGCAGCACGGTCCCCGCGATCGTGGCAATGCCGGCCCACAGGTGGCCGGGCTCGATCAGGGCGACGTAGGCGACGTACGCCTCCGCGCCGAGGATCCCCCACGCGATGATCCGGTCGATCACGAACGCGTAGAACCGCCGGTCCCGGCCGGCCACCAGGTGCTCGGTGGTCAGCTCCTCGGGCGGCGCCTCGGTGAAGTCGGTGGCCACTGGGGCATGCCTCAGGGGCTGGCGACCTGGATGGTCACCCCGTCGCCCAGGTCGATGATGGCGCCCGGGATCAGCTGCACGGCCACGCCCGGTGACAGGTCCTCCGGGCCGATGCCGGGCTGGACGACCACGGTCCCGTTGGTGGAGCCCAGGTCGGTGACGACCGCGCTGCCGTGGTCGGCGCCCGAGCCGGGCCGCACCTCGACGTGCGTCGAGGAGATCTCCAGGTGCGGGCTCGGGACGGTGACCAGCCTTGGCTCCTCGGTGTCGTTGAAGCGGCGGCCCTCGGGTGCCCGCCCGATCACGACTGCCCGGTCGACGTCGACCACCTCGCCGTTGGAGATGAGCAGCCGGGCGACCGGGACGGTCACGTCGGGGGCCGGCGGCTGGCCGGGGATGCCGGGCGGAGCCGGTGGCGGCGGCTGCCAGGAACCGGTCACGGTGAGACCGTCGTGGTCGGTCTCCACCGGTGGCTCGAGCACCTCGGACAGGGACTCCGTGGGCGGCGAGTCCGGCACCGGTGGCAGCACCGGCGGGACGGGCGGGATCGGCACGGGTGGCGTTGGGATCCAGTCCGGCGGCTCGGGTGAGCGAGCCGGTGGGATCGGCTCGTCCCCGTAGTCGTCGTAGTCGTCGTCCGACGCACCGGCAGGGAGCGGGAACTCGCGCTCGTAGGCCGGTTCCGTCTCGATCTCGTCGGGCGCCTCGTGGGCGGGCGCCTCGTCGAGCCGGGAGATGCGGAACAGCCCGCCGTCGATAATGTACGCCGGCGGCTCGAGGCCGAGGGGGTCCTCGTGGAGCACGATGCTCATCCGCTCCACCTGGGCCAGCGACCGCTCGACCCAGGTCGTGGCGTCGGAGCCCTCGAGCGCGACGGTCTCGCCGTCGACCCTGAACTCGGCGCGGGCCGGACCGCGGATGACCACCCGGGTCTCGCCCTCGCCCGTGCTGACCAGGACGAACGCCGGGAGGTCGCGCAGCCCACCCGAGATGAGCGCGTCGAGGGTGACGTCGAACCCGGCCCCGCCGTCCACCAGCTCCCACAGGGCGGCGACCCGCGGCTTCTCGGTCGGCGGGAGGATCACCACCGCTCGTTCGCCAACGATGCCGAACCAGTCCCCGGGCCGGTAGGAGCGCACGGAGTCCGATCGGGTCACGGCAAGGCCCCCAGTTTCTGCTCGAGACTCGCCCGCTGTCGCTCGGAGTCGTAGGGCTGGTCGGGGACCAATCCCACCACATCGACCACGACCGCGGTGGCGTTGTCGTCGCCACCTGCGTCAAGAGCCGCTGCGACCAGCCGGTCGGCCGCATCCCGCGGGTCGGAGCACTGAGTGAGGATGGCGGCGATGCGGTCGTCGTCGACCAGCCCGGTGATCCCGTCGGTGCACAGCAGCAGCCGCTCCGCCTCGGCCATGGAGAGCACGAAGTAGTCGGCCGGCTCCAGCAGGGGTCCCCCGAGGGCGCGGGTGATCACGTGCCGCTCCGGGTGGTCGTGTGCCTCGTCTGCGGTGATCTCTCCGGCGTCGACCAGCTCCTGGACCACGCTGTGGTCGTTGCTGACCTGTCGCACCCGGCCGCCGGCCACGGCATAGATGCGCGAGTCGCCGAGGTTGGCCAGCAGCCAGGCCGGGCTGCCGTCGTCCTCGACCAGCAGGGCGGCGACCACGGTGGTGCCAGGCGTACGCCGCAGGCCGGGGCCCGGGCCGGCGTACTCCGCGATCCGGTGCTGGCTGGCCTCGAGCGCCGCGGCGACCGCCTCCCGGCCATGGGTCGGCTCGAAGCCCTGCTCGGCCAGCCGCGCGAACTCCTCCACCACGATCCGGCTGGCCACGTCGCCGTTCTCGTGGCCGCCCATGCCGTCGGCGACGACGAAGACGGGCGGCGCGACGAGATAGGCGTCCTCGTTGGTCTCGCGGAGCAGCCCGACGTCCGTGGCTGCGCCGTGGTGGAGCTCGACCGGGCTCACCGCTGCGAGCTCATGTCTGAGGAGGCCGTCTCTAGAATCGGCAGGATGGCCAACGACGGGTACCGCTCGCTCGCCGACCAGTTGCGCGGCTGGCCGGACGACCGGCTGTCCCGGCTGCTCTCCGAGCGTCCCGACTTGGCCACACCCGCTCCTCATGACTCCGGCCAGCTGGCCTCTCGCGCTGCCACCCGCTCCTCGCTCCTGCGCGCGCTCGACCAGCTGAACCGACTCGAGCTCTCCGTGCTTGATGCCCTCGTCGTCGCTGGTCAAACGTCACCCCAGGCGCTGACGAGCATCGTCCACGCCGAACCCGCTGCCGTCCAGCGCGCGGCCGGCCGACTGGTGGATCTGGCCCTGGCCTGGGAGTCGCCGGGCGGGCTGCGGCCGCTGACCGGAGTGGCCGAGGGCATGAGCGGCGGACCGGACGCGGGCGTGAGCGGGCTGCGACCGAGCAGCTCCCCCACGCCGGCCGCCGCCGACGTCTCCGCCCAGCTGGGCGAGCTCTCCGACGAGGCCAGGGCGCTGCTCGAGCACGTCCTGGGGGCCGGCGGCGAGGCCACCACGGAGGGTCGGCACACCGTGCTGCCCGACGACGCCCAGACGCCCGCCGAGGAGCTGCTGTCCCGCCGGCTCCTGGTGGCCCGCGGGACCGGTACGGTCGTCGTTCCGGGCGAGGTCGGGATCGCGTTGCGGGGCGGTCACACGACGACGGATCCGACCGACGAGGTGCCGGCCCTGGCCACCACGGAGCGCGCGGAACGGCAGATCGACGCGGTGGCCGCGGGCGCGGCCTTCGAGGCGGTACGCCGGCTCGAGCTGCTGCTCGACCTCTGGGGCGCCGAGCCGCCGTCGGCGCTCCGGAGCGGCGGGCTCGGGGTCCGCGACCTGCGCGCGACCGCGACCGCGCTGCACCTCGATGAGGCCTCGCTGGCGCTGCTCGTCGAGACGGCGTCGGCGTCGGGGCTGGTCGCCACCACCGCCGACGCCACCGGACAGCCGGTCTGGCTGCCCACCGACCTGGTGGACACCTGGGTGCTGCGGCCATCCGCCGAGCGATGGGTGGGGCTGGCCCGTACCTGGCTGGAGAGCCCCCGGATGCCCGGGCTGGTCGGCTCCCGCGACTCGGCCGGCAAGCCCTGGAACGCCCTGTCGCCCGAGCTCGCCGGCGTGCACATGGCCGAGACGCGGGCGATGACGCTCGCCGCCCTGGCCTCGCTGGCGCCCGGGGAGTGCCTGGCCACAGGCACCGGCGTGGCGTCGGTGGTGGCGCTGCTGCGCTGGCAGCGACCGCGCCGGCCGCGGACCCGGGCCGACCAGGTGCTGTGGACGGTGGCCGAGGCCGCCGTGCTCGGCGTCTCGGGCCTCGACGGGCTGGCGTCGTACGCCCGCGACCTGCTGGCCGGCGACGACGAGAAGTCGGCGAAGGCGTTGGCCGGGCTGCTCCCCGACCCGGTCGACCACGTGCTGCTCCAGGCCGACCTCACCGCGGTCGCCCCGGGGCCGCTGGAGTCGCACCTGGCCCGCCGGCTTCAGCTGGTGGCGGACGTGGAGTCACGCGGCGGGGCCACCGTCTACCGGTTCACAGCCGGTTCGGTGCGCCGCGCGCTCGACAGCGGCTGGACCGCGGTCGAGCTGCACGACTTCCTCGGCTCGGTCTCGCGGACCCCGGTGCCGCAGCCGCTGACCTACCTCGTGGACGACACCGCCCGGACCTTCGGCTCGGTGCGGGTCGGTCACGCCGAGGCGTTCCTGCGGGCCGACGACGAGGCCGCGCTCACCGAGCTGCTGCACCATCCGAAGGCGCCCGCGCTCGGGCTGCGCCGGCTGGCCCCGACGGTGCTGGTCAGCACGGTCCCGCTCGACCTGCTGCTGCCGCGGCTGCGCGAGCTCGGCGTGGCGCCGGTGGTCGAGGCCGCGGACGGCTCCGTGCACGTGGTCCGACCTGACGCCCGCCGGGCTCGCACGCCGCGGGAGCACCGCGGACGGGGGGCGGTGGCGGCCCGGCGTACGGCGACCGTCTCGGCCGTGGTCACCGCGATCCGCGCCGGGGACCGGGCGGCCTCGTCACGTCCCGTCGCGGCGGAGTCGGCGCTCTCGCCGTCCGGCTCGCTGACCGCGCTTCGTGAGGCGACCGAGGGCGGGACCCCCGTGCTCATCGTCTACGTCGACAACCACGGGACCCGCAGCGAGCGCGTCGTCGACCCGGTCTCGGTCGAGGGCGGCGTGCTCACCGCGCACGACCAGCGCTCGGACGACGTCCGCACCTTCGCCGTCCACCGGATCACGGCTGTAAGACCCATTTCGGGTTGAGCCCGTAGACTCGTTCGGTGGACTTCATCCGGTACGCCGAGCGATCGGCCGGCCTCCTCAACGCGGAGATCAGCGACGTCGACGCGCTCCGGGCCCATCTCTCCGACCGGGACTGGCTGGTGCCGCAGTGCACCGACCGCGACTGCATGCTGCTGCGGAAGTTCCAGCGCGAGCTGCGACCGGTCTTCGAGGCCTCGGCCGCCGGCGACACCCAGGCGGTCGTCGACGGCATGAACGAGCTGATGGTCCGGCACCCGATCACCCCGCAGATCTCCAGCCACGACCCCGGACACCTGCACATCCACGCGGCCTCCAAGACCCAGACGGTGGCCGAGCTGCTCGTGGGCGAGTCGCTGCTCGGCCTGGCCAACCTGGTCTGCGACCTCGGCCCGACCCGCCTCGGCCTGTGCGCGGCGACGCCGTGCACCAACGTCTACGTCGACACCTCGCCCAACCAGTCCCGCCGCTACTGCTCCGACCGGTGCTCCTCGAGGGCCAACGTCGCGGCCTACCGGGCCCGGCAGAAGGCTGTGGCATCGGCTTGAGCTGGCGTCGCCGTGAGTTTCACCGGGCACCCGGTGAATCTGGAGCTTCCCTCCTGAAACTTCAGCGGGGAAGAGTGAGTTCCACCGGGTACCCGGCGAAACTCCTCCCCGGTGGTCGCCGATGAACGACGGGCCCCTCATCGTCCAGTCGGACAAGACCATGCTGCTCGAGGTCGACCACGAGCGCGCCGCGGACTGCCGCAAGGCGATCGCGCCGTTCGCCGAGCTCGAGCGCTCACCCGAGCACATGCACACCTACCGGCTCACGCCGCTGGGCCTCTGGAACGCCCGGGCCGCCGGCCACGACGCCGAGCAGGTCGTGGACACGCTGCTGGAGTACAGCCGCTACGCCGTCCCGCACGCGCTGCTGGTCGACGTGGCCGAGACCATGGCGCGCTACGGCCGGCTGCGGCTGGAGAAGCACCCGACACACGGGCTGGTGCTGGCCTCGAACGACCGTCCGGTGCTGGAGGAGGTGCTGCGGGCCAAGAAGGTGGCCGGGATGCTCGGCACCCGGATCGACGACGACACGGTGGCCGTGCACCCGTCCGAGCGCGGCAACCTCAAGCAGGCGCTGCTCAAGCTCGGCTGGCCCGCAGAGGACTTCGCCGGCTACGTCGACGGCGAGGCGCACGCGATCTCGCTCGACCTGAGCGAGTGGACCCTGCGCGACTACCAGCGGGACGCCGCCGAGTCGTTCTGGCACGGAGGTTCGGGGGTGGTGGTGCTCCCCTGCGGCGCCGGCAAGACGCTGGTCGGCGCGGCCGCGATGGCCCAGTCCGGGACGACCACGCTGATCCTGGTGACGAACACGGTCTCGGCCCGGCAGTGGCGCGACGAGCTGCTGGCCCGAACCAGCCTGACCGAGGAGGAGATCGGCGAGTACTCGGGCTCCCGCAAGGAGATCCGCCCGGTCACGATCGCGACCTACCAGGT
>JBJMII010000154.1:0-8517 GCA_045806925.1 Mycobacteriales bacterium | reverse complement strand
CCGCGGGCGCGCGCCGTCGCCGGGCGGCCGGTCCGACCGGCGGCCCGGGACACGGGGCACGCGCACCATCGCCCGCTCGGGCTGGCCCGCCCGCTCAGGCCGCGCAGTCGCGGCAGACGGGCTGGCCGTTGCGGTGGCCGGCGAGCCGGCTGCGGTGGTGCACCAGGAAACAGCTCGAGCAGGTGAACTCGTCCTCCTGCTTGGGCAGCACGCGGACGGTGAGCTCCTCGCCGGACAGGTCCGCCCCGGGCAGCTCCAGGTTCTCGTTGAGCTCGGCCTCGTCGACATCGATCGAACCGGACTGGGCCTCGGCCCGGCGGGCCTTGAGCTCCTCGAGGGAGTCCTCCCCGAGCTCGTCGACCTCGCTGCGGCGAGGCGCGTCGTAGTCGGTAGCCATTGTGGTCACTCCTGAAGGTCGTGCGGGTGGCTTGCGGGCAACGCATCGGGGCGCGGTTTTGTGCCCGCCGGCGGCGGCCTTTCCGCGCTGGCCGGAAACCCCTTCGGCGCGGTGGCCGCGGAACGTTACCGTGCCTGTCAACGGGTCCGTCGCCGCGGCGCGCGGACGATTCGCCAGGGCCGCCGGCGGACCGGCGGGAGGTGCCAACCCGACAGCTCGGTGGGGAGGTGGACCGTGCGCGAGCCCGGACGGGACGAGCAGCTGCGGCTGCTCGGCTGGGACGACGAGTGGGACCGGGCCGCGGCCGCGCACCCGGCCGGCCCGGCGCCCGCCCGGGTCGTTCGCGCCGATCCCCGCCGCCCGCTGCTGGCCACCGCGTCCCGCGACGTCCGCGGGACCGCGACCACCCCGCTGGTGACCGGCGACTGGGTGCTGCTGCACGGCGACCTCGTGGCGAGCAGGCTGCCGCGCCGCACCGAGCTGGCCCGCGGCGCCGCCGGCCGGGCGGCCGCCCGCCAGGTGCTCGCGGCGAACGTGGACGTGGTGCTGGTGCTGGTCTCGCTCGCCGCTGCGCCCAGCGCGGCCCGGCTGGACCGGCTGCTCGCGGTGGCCTGGGACTCCGGCGCGCAGCCGGTGGTGGTGCTGACCAAGGCCGACCTGTCCCGGACCGCGGACACCGAGCGGGACGAGGTGGCCGAGGCCGCGCTGGCCGCGCCGGTGCTGCTGACCAGCACGGTGGACGGCCGTGGCCTGGACGAGCTGCGCGGCCACCTGCGCCCCGGCCGGACCGCCGTGCTGCTCGGGGTCTCCGGGGCCGGCAAGTCCAGCCTGCTCAACGCGCTGGCCGGCACCGGGGTGGCCCGGGTCGGCGCGCTCGGTGCCGGCGGCAAGGGCCGGCACATCACCACCGCCCGCGAGCTGAGGGTGCTGCCCGGGCTGGGTGCCGTGGTGGACACCCCGGGCCTGCGCGGGGTGCGGCTGTGGGAGACCGGCGGCGGGGTCGACCGGGCCTTCGCCGATGTGGTGGAGCTGGCCGCCCACTGCCGCTTCCGGGACTGCCGGCACGCCGGCGAGCCGGGCTGCGCGGTGGCCGCCGCGGTCGAAGCCGGCGAGCTGCCCGCCCGCCGGGTGGCCCGGCACGCCCGGCTGGAGCGGGAGGCGGCCTGGCTGCGGGACCGGTACGACGCGCGGCTGCGGGCCGAGCAGCGCCGCCGGTGGAAGGAGCTGGCCCGCGCGGTCAGGTCCGGGCAGCGGGCGGACCGCCGCCGGCGGAGCCGGCCCGGGTGACACCGCCGGCGGAGCCGGCCCGGGTGACACCGCCGGCGGAGCCGGCCCGGGTGACACCGCCGGCGGAGCCGGCCCCGGCGACCCGGCCGGCGGGCCGGCCGACCACGGTGAAGGCGGCGACCGTGCCGTCGCCGGTGTGGGTGACCGTGCCGTCAGGGGTGACCAGCAGCCGGACGCTGTCGTCGCCCGGGTGGTTGGGGTCGTAGATGTGGACCTCGGCACCGGCGGCCGTGTCGCGCAGCCCGTAGCCCAGCACCACGTGGTGCTCGACCAGCAGCCGAGGGTCCCAGGAGACCGCCCGGACCAGGCCGAGCAGTGCGGGCCGGCCGGTGGCGAGCGAGGCGCCCAGCCGGGGGAGGCCCTTGGTGAGGGTGAGCCGCCGGCGCCGCCGCTCCCCCGGCGGCAGCTGGAACCACAGGTACCGCAGCGGTCCGACCGGCAGGTCCAGGCTGGCCAGCTGAGCCCGCCAGAGCTGGTCGGCCAGCGGGCCGCCGCCCGGCGGAACCCGGTCGGTCGGCACCGGCCGCCCGGCCAGCCAGGCCTCGCGCGCCGCGTACGCCATCCCGCCGCACAGGCCGCCGCGCACCCGGCCGAGCGGCAGCCCGGCGAGCTTCACCGGCGCGCCGTGCGGCCATGAGTTGCCGAACCGGAAGCCGTCCCGGCTGGGCCGGAAGCCGAGGACCCGGTCCACGTCAGCAGGCCGGGGGCGTGGTCGGCGCCGCGGCCACCAGCCCCTGCCGGCCCCTGGCCAGCTCGGCCGAGGTGGCCAGCCGCTTGTACAGCGGGCCGAGCGCCAGGTCGACCACCGCGTCCTCCCGCGCGTCCCGGAAGACCTTCGCGCCGGGCACCTGCCGGCGCACCAGGTCGGCCTGCCTGGCCCCGTTGGGCCCGTACCGGACCTCGGCGCTGCCACGCACGTCCCGGATGTCGATGAGCGGGTCGTTCGCGGTGCTGATCACCGCGAAGCCGCGGGTGCGCAGCTGGTCGCTGACCGAGCGGGCGAGCCCCTCCCGAACGGTGGAGTTGTAGACCCGGACCTCGACCCGGTGGGCGTCCAGGCCGCCGGCCGGCCCGGGGCTGCAGCCGCCGGAGGTGGTGGCGCCGGCGTTCATCCGGTCGAGCACCCTGAGCCAGACGCCGCCGGCCAGCACGGACAGCCCGAGCAGCAGGACCAGGGCGGGCAGCGCCCGGCGGAGCCGGGCTCGGTGCCGGCGGCGGGACCGGGACGGGCGGCGCCGCGCACCGCCCGGCGAGCTCAGCGCGGCCACCGCGCGGAGCTCCGCCCGCAGGCACCGGGCGCGGTCCACATGGGACCGAGGGTAGCCCCGGATGACCCATCCGGGTGATCTTCGTCGGCGTCCGCCGAGGTCAGCAGCGGATCGTTACGAACCGATGCCCGGGCGGCCCGACCCCCGGACGGGTCGAGGATGCCGCCGGCGGGTCCTAGAGGTGCGGGGCCGCGAGCTCCGCCCGGCCCCAGTCGGCCAGCGGCTCGATCAGCCCGCTCAGCCCGTTGTCGGTGTTGTCCGCCATCGCGCCGGCCCGGTGCCGGGCCGCGATCCCGGCCACCACGACGGCGAGCTTGAAATAGCCGAAGCCGACGTACCAGGGCAGCGCGGCGACGTCCCGACCGGTGCGCGCCGCGTACCGCTCGACCACGGCGGAGCGGCTCGGGAAGCCGGGCAGCGCGGTCACCGACGGGGTCACCACCGGCGCACCCGGCGGCCGGCCCTGCTGCCAGTAGACGACCAGCAGGCCGAGGTCGGCCAGCGGGTCGCCGAGGGTGGACATCTCCCAGTCCAGCACCGCGGCCACCCGGCCCGGGTCGGCCGGGTCCAGTACCACGTTGTCCAGCCGGTAGTCGCCGTGCACCACCGGGCCGCTCGGCGCCGCGAGCCCGGTCGGCAGCCGGTCGGCCAGCTCGCCGGCGAGCGCGTCGACCGCCGGGCCGGCGGCCGCCCGCAGCGCCTCCCACTCGCCCAGCCAGCGGCGCAGCTGCCGGGCCAGGTAGCCGTCCGGCCGGCCGAAGCCGGTCAGCCCGACCGCGGCCGGGTCGACGGCGTGCAGGTCGGCGAGCACGTCCACCAGCGCGTGCGTGATGGCCACCCGCTCGGCGGCGGTGTCCGCGTACCCGGGCGGCATCGACTGCCGGGCGATCACCCCGTCCACCCGCTCCATCAGGTAGAAGGGAGCACCCAGGACATCCGGGTCGGTGCACAGGTGCACCGGCCGCGGGACCGGCACGACGGTGCCGGCCAGCGCGGACAGCACCCGGTGCTCCCGCGCTACGTCGTGCGCGGTCGGCCGGACGGCGCGCAGCGGGGGCCGGCGCAGCACGAGCGAGCCGGGCGCGCCGGTCACCAGGTAGGTCAGGTTGGACCGGCCACCGGCGATCACCTCGACGGTGCAGTCCCGCCAGCCCGGCTCGGCCAGCACCCGGGCCAGGTACGGCCCGACGGCGGCGGCATCGGCGCCCGGAGCGGTCGGCACGCCGCGACGCTATCGTCCGGGCGGCCGTCACCGCACCGTCCGGCGCAGCGATGCAACAGGATTGACTCGGCGGGATATGTCTCATAACATGTGCCATCCGGGTCGTCCGCATACCAGACCCGAAGAATCGGGCCTCCCGGTGCCGAGCGGTCACCCGGGACCGCGATCCGACACTTGAGGACGTGCCATGAGTGACTCCACGCTGCTCGACACCAGTCCCGCCTGGTTGCAGGATCTGGACCAGAGGTGCCAGCCCCACCTGCTGGCGCTCCGCGAGTTCCCGAAGGTCGTCGAGCTGGACGCCGACCGGATGCGCCGCTCGATGGTCCAGGCCGGCATCGGCATCGTGCAGCCGTTCCCGCACTGGCTGGCGGCGATGAAGCAACGGGTCCAGTCCGGCAGCAAGGCGTACCGGTTCCTGTCCGAGAACGAGGAGGAGGAAGCGGCGCACTGGGCCTGGTGGCTCGACATGGGCCGGGCGTACGGGCTCACCAGCAAGGACTTCGACAACGTCACCCTCCGCCCGCCGATGCGCGCGCTGTCCGAGCACCTCACCGAGGTCAGCCGGTCCGCACCGATGCCGGTGGCCATCGCAGCGGTCAACTACTGCATCGAGACCGGTGCCGCCCAGATGACCGCCGTCTACTCGGCCGACTTCGCCGAGCGGCTCGGCGACGACGGCGGTCGCTGGGTCGTCGTGCACCGGGAGGGCGACGTCGACCACAGCCGGATCTCCCGGGAGCTGCTCGCCGAGCTCACCGAGGGGGACGAGGAGCTGCAGCGGCGGACCGCCGAGTCCGCGCTGACGACGTACGGGATGTTCCGCACGGCGATGGCGGACGCCGTCAGCTAGAGCTCGTCCGCGCCCAGCTCCTCCAGCAGCGTGCACAGCTCGTCGGCGATCGCCGGCGACGCAGCCACCGTGACGGCGCCCGGGGGCCGGCCGCGCAGGCCGGTCACCCGGGCGCCGGCCTCCGCGGCGACCAGCTCGCCGGCCGCCCGGTCCCACGGCTTGAGGCCGTGCTCGTAGTAGCCGTCCAGCCGGCCGGCGGCCACGTAGCAGAGGTCCAGCGCGGCCGAGCCGAGCCGGCGCACGTTGCCGATCCGGGGCAGCACGCCGGCCAGCACCCGGCCCTGCCCGCCGCGCAGCCCGGCGTCGTAGCCGAAGCCGGTGCCGATCACCGCCCGGTCCAGCGCCGGCGCCCGCCACCGGCCGCCGAGCGGCCGGCCGTCCAGCCGGGCGCCGGCACCGAGCGCCGCGGCGAAGGTCTCGCCGGAGGTCGGGTCGTGCACGCAGCCGGCCACGATCCGGCCGGCCCGCTCGGCGGCCACCGAGACCGCGTACGGGCGAAGGCCGTAGAGGAAGTTGACGGTGCCGTCGATGGGGTCGAGCAGCCAGCGCACCCCGCTGCCGCCGGCCCGGCGCGCGCCCTCCTCGCCGAGCAGCCCGTCGTCCGGGCGCAGCTCGGCCAGCCGCGCGACCAGCCACCGCTCGCACTCCCGGTCCACCTCGGTGACCAGGTCGGTGGGCGTGCTCTTGGCGTCCACCGCCAGCCCGTCACCGGCGGGCCGGATGCGCATGGACAGCTGGCCCGCGCCGCGGGCCAGCTCCTCGGCGACGGCAAGCAACATCATGTGGTCGGTGGACTCCGGAATGGGCATGAAACCATACGACCACGACCGGCCAGTGTTGGTCCGGCGAGGGGAGGCACCGTGCCCAGGAGGACCGCGGCCAGGAGGAAGGCGACCACCGCGTTCGGGGTGGACATCGGCGGCAGCGGCATCAAGGGCGCCATCGTCGACCTCGAACGCGGCGACCTGGCCACGGAGCGGGTGAAGTACCTGACGCCGCACCCGTCCACGCCGGAGGCGGTGGCCGATGTGGTCGCCCGGCTGGTGCGCGAGGCCGGCTGGTCCGGCGAGCTCGGCGCGACCTTCCCGGCGGTGATCAAGCACGGGGTGGCGCTGAGCGCGGCCAACGTGGACAAGAGCTGGATCGGCACCGACGTCGACAAGGTCTTCACCGACATCACCGGCTGCGACGTCACGGTGCTCAACGACGCGGACGCGGCCGGGCTGGCCGAGGCCCGCTTCGGCGCCGCCAAGGGCGTCGGCGGCGTGGTCATCATGCTGACCTTCGGCACCGGGATCGGCAGCGCGCTGCTGCTGGACGGCAGGCTGGTGCCCAACACCGAGCTCGGCCACCTGGAGCTGGACGGCGGCGACGCGGAGAAGAAGGCGTCGTCGGCGGCGAAGGACAACGAGGGCCTGTCGTACAAGCAGTGGGCGAAGCGGGTGCAGCGCTACCTGGTGCACGTGGAGAAGCTCTTCACCCCCGACCTCATCGTGGTCGGCGGCGGGGTCAGCAAGAACTCGGACAAGTGGGTGCCGCTGCTCGATCTGGGGACGCCGGTGAAGCCGGCGCAGCTGCTCAACAACGCCGGCATCGTCGGCGCGGCGCTGGCCGCGCACGAGCGCTTCACCGAGTGAGGCGGGGCCGGGTCAGCGGGGCGGCAGGCCCAGCTCGGCCCGGACCGCGGTGCCGTGCTCGTCCAGCGCGGGCGGGCGCGGCCGCTCGGCCGGGTCCGGGTACGGCGCGATCTTCATCGGGTTGCCCGGCATGGGCAGCCCGCCGGACGTCACCACCATCTGCCGGGCGGCCGCCTGCGCCGAGTCCAGCGCCTCCCCGACCCGGCTGACCGGGCTGCACGGCACCCCGGCGCGGGACAGCCGGGCCAGCCAGTCCGCGGCCGGCGCGCCGGCCAGCGCGGCCTCCAGCTCGGCGGCGAGCGCGTCCCGATGGGTCGAGCGGCCGCCGTTGTCGACGAACCGCGGGTCGGTGACCAGCTGCGGGCGGCCGAGCACCGTGCACAGCACCCCGAACAGCCCGTCGTTGGCGGCGCACACCACGATCGGCGCGTCCGCGCAGCGGAAGGTGCCGAACGGCGAGATCGAGTGGTGCGCGTTGCCCAGCCGCGGCGGCTCGCTCCGCCGGGCCAGGTAGTGCAGCGCGGCGCCCTCCAGCAGCGACAGCGCCGAGTCGAACATCGCCACGTCCACCCGGGCGCCCCGCCCGGTCCGGTCCCGGCCACGCAGAGCCGCCAGCACGGCGCCGAAGACGTACAGCCCGGCGGACAGGTCGGCGATCGAGCTGCCCATCTTCATGGGCGGGCCGTCCACCGGACCGGTGATGGCGAACATCCCGGCCGCCGCCTGCACCACGGTGTCGTACGCCGGGCGCTGCCGCCAGGGTCCGGTCTGCCCGAAGCCGGACACCGACGCGTACACCAGCCGCGGGTTGCGGGCGGACAGCTCGGCCCAGCCGAGCCCGAGCCGCTCCATCACTCCCGGCCGGAAGTTCTCCACCAGCACGTCCGCGCGCTCGGCCAGCGCCATCAGGACCTCCCGGTCGGCGGCGTCCTTGAGGTCCAGCGCGACCGACTCCTTGCCGCGGTTGACCCGCGCGAAGTACGTCGAGCGCCCGTCCACGAACGGCCCGTACGACCGGGAGTCGTCCCCGGTGTCCGGCCGCTCGACCTTGACCACCCGAGCGCCGAGGTCGGCCATCATCATGGTGGCGAAGGGCCCGGCTAGGACCCGGGTGAGGTCGACGACCAGCAAGCCGTCCAGCGGGCCCGTGTACGGACAGTCACTCACCGTGTCGGTCACCGCGGCTCCGTTCGGGTCGTACCGGCCGTCCGCGCTGGTCGGCGCGCTCTCCGTCACGTGCACTGGCACACGCCCGGCCGGGGCGAAGTTACACTGGCACGGGCACGGGCACGGCCGGCCGGCACCAGCGCAGTCCGAGACGCCAGGACCGGACGACCGCCCCGCTCCCCCCAACCCCCTGCCCGCCCGGGCAGTTCCCGTCGTGCGGCCTCTCCGGCAGTGGGGAGGCACCGTTCGTGAAAGGGCGTTCGTGGCAGCCGATCCCCGCACCGACAGCACCGCTGGATCGTCCGACCGGACCCGCGACGTCGCGGAGCACCTGGTCACCCGGGGCCGGCACCAGGGCTACCTGCACCCGAACGACATCGCTCGCGCCTTCGCCGCGGCGGGCCTGCCGGCCTCCCACGGCAGGCGCGTGCTGCGCACGCTCAGCGACTCGGGAGTGACGGTCATGCTCGACTCGCCCTCCGCCCCGCCGGCCCGCGGCAGCCGCTCGACCGCAGCCCGGACCGCCGCGGCCAGCGCGTCCACCCGGAGCACGGTCACCAGGAGCACGGACCGGGCGGCCAAGCCGGCGGGCAAGCCGGTCGCGGAGCCGGCCCGGCCGCGGGTCGCCGCGGTGCCCGAGCCGGCCCCCGCCGCCGCGCCGGCGAAGCGCAGCCGGCGCAAGGCGG
>JBJMII010000153.1:0-8314 GCA_045806925.1 Mycobacteriales bacterium | reverse complement strand
GAGCTTCTTCTTCGACGCGCACGTCGACTTCTTCGAGGAGATCGCGAAGTTCCGCGCGGCCCGCCGGATCTGGGCCCGGCACCTGCGCGAGGAGTACGGCGCCACCAGCGAGAAGGCCCTCTGGCTGAAATTCCACACGCAGACGGCCGGCGTCTCGCTGACCGCGCAGCAGCCGGACAACAACATCGTCCGGACCGCCGTGGAGGCGCTCGCCGCGGTGCTCGGCGGGACCAACTCGCTGCACACCAACGCGCTCGACGAGGTGCTCGCGCTGCCGTCGGAGCGGGCGGCGCAGATCGCGATGCGCACCCAGCAGGTGATCGCCGAGGAGACCGGCGTCACCAACGTCGCCGACCCGCTCGGCGGCTCCTGGTACGTCGAGGCGCTGACCGACGAGCTGGAGCGGCAGGCGGAGGAGACCTTCGCCCGGATCCGGGACCTCGGCACCGACGGGTCGATGACGTCCGGGATCCTGCGCGGGATCGAGGACGGCTGGTTCACCGGGGAGATCGCCGAGGCGGCCTTCCAGTACCAGCAGAAGCTGGAGAAGGGTGAGAAGAAGGTGGTCGGGGTCAACGTGCACCCCGGCGGCGGAGCGGAGGACCTGGAGATCCTGCGGATCAGCGGCGCGGTGGAGCGCGAGCAGGTGCGCGCGCTCGGTGCCCGCCGCGCCGCCCGGGACGACGCGGCGGTGCGCGCCGCGCTGGCCGCGATGGTCGACGCCGCCCGCACCGACGCCAACCTGGTCCCGCCGATGCTCGACGCCGCCCGGGCCGAGGCGACCCTCGGCGAGATCTGCGGAGCCCTGCGGGACGAGTGGGGCTCCTACACCGAGCCCGCCCGCTTCTGACGTGCGGTCCTGCCCGGACGCGGGATCCGGGCGGGCCGGCCGGCGTGGTTAGGCTGGAGGCATGCAGCCTGGTCGTCCTTCGCGGGGGGCCGCTCCCGCGCCCAGCCCCGCCCTGTCCGCCGCGCTGGCCGGCGCGGTCGACCTGTCCGCGCTGAAGGCGCGCAGCGAGGCGCGCGAGCGCGCCGAGCAGCAGGCCGCGCAGGCCCGGTCGGCGACCGACGGCGGCGCCCCGCCGGCGCCGGTGACGGTCATCGACGTGACCGAGGAGACCTTCCAGACCGAGGTGCTGGACCGGTCGTTCCGCACCCCGGTGATCCTCGACCTGTGGGCCGAGTGGTGCGGGCCGTGCAAGCAGCTGTCCCCGGTGCTGGAGAAGCTCGCCGCCGAGGGCGGCGGCTCCTGGATGCTGGCCAAGGTGGACGTCGACAGCAACCAGGCGCTGGCGCAGGCGCTGCGGGTGCAGAGCATCCCGTCGGTGAAGGCGGTCTTCTCCGGCCAGGTGCTCGGCGAGTTCACCGGGGCGCTGCCGGAGGCGCAGGTCCGCCAGTTCGTCCAGGCCGTGGTCGAGGCGACCGCGGGAGCGGCGGGGGAGCAGCCGCCCGGCGCACCGGCGCCGCTCCCGGAGGAGCCGGAGGACCCGCGGGTCGCCGCCGCGGAGGACGCCACCGCCGCCGGCGACTTCGACCGGGCGGCCCGGCTCTACCAGGAGATCCTCGCCGCCGACCCCGGGCACCCCCGGGCCGCGGACGCGCTGCGCGAGGTGGAGCTGCTGCGCCGGGTCACCGCCGCGCCGGCCGACGCGGTCGCCCGCGCCGACGCCGCGCCGGACGACCTGGACGCGCAGCTGGTCGCGGCGGACGTCCAGCTCGCGGACAACGACGTGGACGGCGCGTTCCGCCGCCTGCTGGACGCGGTGCGCCGGTCCGCCGGCACCGACCGGGAGCGGGCCCGGACCCGGCTGGTCGAGCTCTTCGGCATCGTCGGCCCCGACGACCCGCGGGTCACCACCGCCCGCCGCGACCTCTCAAGAGCTCTGTACTAAGTCGGGGGCGGCCCCCTAACCCCCGGACGTCCAGTGTGTGCCGCTGGTCCGGTCTCGACCGGGCTTCGTCCAACGAGCCCCGCCGATGGCGGAGGGCCCCAACGGCTCCAAGCCCGCGTGCGGCCTGGCGTGCGCGCGGGTCGTAGAGCTGTCGGGGTCCTCCGCCTCCGGCGGGGCTCGATGGAAGAGACCGCTGATCAACGCCACCAGCGCAGGCGATTGGACGTCCGGGGGTCCGGCCCCCGAGGACAATGGGCTAACAGTTCTTGATGTCGCTGAAGCCGCGGCGGTAGGCGGCGACCCGGTCGAAGCCGGTCGTGCTGCGGGCGACGAAGAAGCCGGTCTGGCCGGCGAAGTCGAGCAGCGCCCGGACCGCCTCGTCCAGGTCGCCCGGGGACAGCACGATGGCGTCCCTCCGGCGTTTGTGGAAGATGTCCCCGGCGTACGACCCGGCCAGGCAGATCGCGCCGAGCAGCGCGGTGTCGCCGGTCACGGGCAGCCCGGCCCGCTTGCGGACGGCCTCCCCGTACGCGACGCCGAGCAGGCTCATCGGCCCGAAGTCCCCGGTCTTGCGGTAGACGTTCTGCAGCGCGCCGGCGGACGCGTAGATCTTGTCGTCGGACCCGCAGTACTGGATCGCCAGCACCTTGGTGCCGTCGCAGGACGGCGCGTCCGAGTCGGGGAAGGTCCTCAGCTGCGCGAGCGGCGTCCACTGCCGGTTGAAGGTCCGCTCGAAGGTCTGCGCCCAGTAGTCGGCGAGGTCCTTGGTGCCGTCCGAGATCGCCTTGTCGAACCCGAGGTTGCCCTCGTTCCGCTCGTCGGTCTGGTCGTTGAACGGGATCTGGGTGAAGGTGCGTCCGTCGGAGAAGGCGGTGCAGAACCTGGTGCCCTTCTCGAAGCCGTCCTGGAAACCGGAGATCCGGTCGAAGCCGCTGCCGTGCGCCTGCCGGTCGTCCTGGTCGGACCCGAGCGGGTCCCGGAAGAGCAGGTAGCCGGACAGCGCGGTGTCCAGCACCGGCCGCTGGATCTCGAAGTGCGGCGCGCCGCCCTTCAGCGCGTACGCGGTCCAGGCGCCGGCGTAGCAGTCGGCCTGCGTCTCCACCACGATCGTCCGGTTGCTCGGCATCCGGGTGCGCTTCTGGATCGCGTGCCCCCATTCGTGCGCCAGCACCATGGCGACCAGGAAGTCGCCGAAACGCTTCTGCAGGTCGGGGAACAGGCCGTTGCGGTCCCACGCCACGATGTCCCGGGCCGGGCAGTAGAACGCGTTGCCGCGGATGTCCGCGGCGTTGTCGGTGCACGGTGCGGCCCGGCTGCCGTCCGGGTCGATCGAGTAGAACGCCTTGACCCTGTCGTAGCGCTCGCTGAAGACCTCGGGCATCTGCTCGGTCCAGAACTTCTCGATGTCCGAGATCGCGTTGCCGGCCAGCGTGTCGATCTGGCCGTGGTCGGTGCCGTGGATGGTGATCCTGGCGTCGGCGACCTGGGTGCGGCCAGAGGAGTACCGGCCCAGGCCGGGGACCTGCTGGGCGCAGCCGGCGGCCAGCAGGGCGAGCACGGCCAGCACGGCGACCCGGCCACGCACGCTCCTGGAGGACATGCCGCTCCACCCCTCGTCCGCACCGCCCGCGCCGACCATCCTGCCCGAGACGGTCGGGACGGGGGCCACGCCTGCCACGCCTGCGTCCCAGCGTGCCATCGACCGCGTGTGGCCGGTGTCAGCCGGCCGGCGTCGCGCCCGGCTCCTGCCCGGGGGGACGGGTCGGCGCCGAGCCGGGCGTCCGGTGACCGGGCGCTGCCGGCTCCGGACCGGTTCCCGCCGCCCGGTCGGCCGGGGCGGCCGGAGCCGGCACCTCGCCGGCGTAGCGCAGCCAGAGCGCACCCAGCGGCGGCAACCGCAGCCGGGCCGACGCCGGCTGCCCGTGCCACTCCTGCGCGTACGCGGTCACCGCTCCCAGGTTGCCGACCCCGGACCCGCCGTACAAGGTCGCGTCGGTGTTGACGACCTCCTCCCAGCGCCCGGCCCGCGGCAGCCCGACCCGGTAGCCCTCGTGCGGGCCGCCGGCGAAGTTGACCACGCAGGCCAGCACCGAGCCGTCGTCGCCCCAGCGCAGGAAGGAGAACGTGTTGTTGCTCGCGTCGTTCGCGTCGATCCAGGAGAAGCCGGCCGGCGAGGTGTCCTGCGTCCACAGCGCGGGGGACGACCGGTAGACCCGGTTGAGGTCGCCGACCAGCCGCTGCAGCCCGCTGTGCAGCGGGTCCTCCAGCAGCCACCAGTCCAGCGACCGGTTGTCCGCCCACTCCGCGCCCTGGCCGAACTCGCCGCCCATGAACACCAGCTGCTTGCCCGGGTGCGCCCACATGTACGCGTACAGCGCGCGCAGGTTCGCCGCCTGCTGCCAGTGGTCGCCGGGCATCCGCCCGAGCAGCGACTTCTTGCCGTGCACGACCTCGTCGTGGGACAGCGGGAGCACGAAGTTCTCGCTGAAGGCGTACATCATCGAGAACGTCATCTGGTGGTGGTGCCACTGCCGGTAGACGGGCTGCTTGGAGACGTAGTCGAGGGTGTCGTGCATCCAGCCCATGTTCCACTTGAAGCCGAAGCCGAGGCCGCCGAGGTGCGTCGGCCGGGTGACCCCGGGCCACGCGGTGGACTCCTCCGCGATCGTCACCGCGCCGGGCACCCGGCGGTAGACCGTCGCGTTCATCTCCTGCAGGAAGGCGACCGCCTCCAGGTTCTCCCGGCCGCCGTACCGGTTGGGCGCCCACTGCCCCTCCCGGCGGGAGTAGTCCAGGTAGAGGATCGAGGCGACCGCGTCCACCCGCAGCCCGTCGACGTGGAACTCCTCCAGCCAGTACAGCGCGTTCGCGACCAGGAAGTTGCGCACCTCGCGCCGGCCGAAGTCGAAGATGTAGGTCCCCCAGTCCGGCTGCTCGCCCCGGCGCGGGTCGGCGTGCTCGTACAGCGGCGCGCCGTCGAAGCGGGCCAGCGCGAACTCGTCCTTCGGGAAGTGCCCCGGCACCCAGTCCATGATCACGCCGATGCCGGCCTGGTGCAGCCGGTCGACCAGGTAGCGGAAGTCGTCCGGGGTGCCGAACCGGGCGGTCGGCGCGAAGAACGAGGTGACCTGGTAGCCCCACGAGCCGTCGTACGGGTGCTCGGCGACCGCCATCAGCTCGACGTGCGTGAACCCGGTCTCCACCAGGTAGTCGGTCAGCTGGTCGGCCGCGTCCCGGTAGCCCAGGCCCTGCCGCCAGGAGCCGAGGTGCAGCTCGTAGATGCTCATCGGCGCGGCGTGCCAGCGGGTGGCGGCCCGCCTGGCCAGCCACTCGTCGTCGCCCCAGACGTGCGTGGAGGCCTGCACGACCGACCCGGTCGCCGGGGTGCGCTCGGTGCCGAACGCCAGCGGGTCGCCCTTGTCCCGCCACTGCCCGTCCCGGCCCAGGATGGAGAACTTGTACTTCGCGCCCGGGACCACGCCCGGCACGAAGATCTCCCAGACGCCGCTGGAGCCGAGCGAGCGCATCGGGTACGCGCGGCGCTGCCTGTAGTCGAAGTCGCCGGTGACCCGCACACCGCGGGCGTTCGGCGCCCACACCGCGAAGGACGTCCCGCTCACCGGGCCGTGCGGCGTCTCGTAGGTGCGCATGTGGGCGCCGAGCGCCTCCCACAGCCGCTCGTGCCGACCCTCGGAGATCAGGTGCAGGTCGATCTCGCCGAGCGTGGGCAGCCACCGGTACGCGTCGTCGACGGTCAGCGTCTCGGCCGGCCGGCCGCCGGCGCCGGGGTAGGTCACCGCGAGCTGGTAGTCCCCGGGCGGCCCGGGCACCAGGCCGGCGAAGACCCCGCCCGGATGCACCCGGTCCAGGTCGTAACGGCGGTCGCCGAAGACCGCCGCCACCCGGCTCGCGTCCGGCCGCAGCGTGCGCAGCACCAGCCGGCCGGTGTCCGCGTCGGCGGCCGGCTCCGGGTCGGCGCCGGCCTCCAGCGTGCCGTCGGTGGGTCCGTCCGTCCGGCCGCCAGTGGGGCGGTCAGCGGGGCGGTCGGCGGGGCGGTCGGCGGGGCGGTCGGCGCGGCCGCCGGTCCGGGTCGCCTCCGCGGCGGCCCCGTTCACCACCGTCGCGGGCTGGGCCGCGGTGGGGTCGGCGACCGTGTCGACGGCGACCGGGCCGGTGCCCGGGGACGCCACCGGGGCCGGCGGCGGGGCGGGCGTCGCCGGCGCGACCACCCGTACCGGGTGCATGCCGAGCACCGAGTGTGGGTCGTGGTGAGCGCCGCCGACCAGCCGGTCCAGCTCCTCCCGGCTCAGTCCGGCCGGGTCGGCGGCCAGGTCCGTGGATGTCACAGTGTCCCCTCCGGTCCGTCGCTCGCGCTGCGAGCCCTCGCGCTCACGATCGGGCTCCTTCGGTCAGCCTGGCCAGCGAGGCGAGCGGGATCGGCAGCCAGGACGGCCGGTTGCGGGCCTCGTACACCGCCTCGTACACCGCCTTGTCCGCCTCGTACGCACGCAGCAGCACCGGGTCGGTGCGCGGGTCCGGCCCGCCCGCCTCGGCGTAGCCGTCACAGAACGCGTCCCGGTTGCGCACGGCCCACTCCTCCGCCCGGTAGCTCAGGTGCGGCTCGTACGGGTGGTCGTGCAGCAGGTGCCGCGCCGCATAGTCGAACGAGCGCACCATGCCGGCGACGTCCCGGATCGGTGAGTCGAGGCCGGTCCGCTCGGACAGCGGTCTGGCCGGCTCGCCCTCGAAGTCGAGCACCACCCACCGGTGCGAGGTGCGCAGCACCTGACCGAGGTGGTAGTCGCCGTGCACCCGCTGCACCCGCAGCGGCAGGCCGTACGCCGCCAGCGCGTCGAAGGCCGAGCGCAGACCGTCGGAGTACGGCTGCAGCTGCGGCACCGCGGCCAGCGCGGTGTCCAGCCGGCGGCGCATCTCGCCGGCCTTCGCGGCCAGCTCGTCCGGGCCCAGCTCCGCGGTGGGCAGCGCCCGGGCCAGGTCGGCGTGCACCTCGGCGGTGGCGACGCCGAGCCGCTGCGCCTCGCCGGCGAAGTCGCCGCCGCCCTCGCTGGCGTGCAGGTCGGAGTCGGCGTACAGGTCCCGGACGCTGATCTTGGCCAGCTCCCAGCCGTCGCTGGCGGTCCGGAAGTACTCCTGCAGCATGGCCAGGTCGACCCGGTCGGCCGGGTCCTCGGTGCCCGCTGTGCCGGCTGTGCCCGCTGTGCCGGGGCCACCCCGGCCGGAGACGTACCCGAGCAGCCGGGCCACGTGCCGCGCGCCACCGTCCACCTCGGACAGTGCCGCGTGCACCTCGATGTCCGGGTTGTGGCCGGGGTAGACCCGGCGGAAGACCTTGAGGATCGCCGCGTCGTCGAAGACCAGCGAGGTGTTGCTCTGCTCGCCTGTGTTCACCAGGCTGGTCGCCTTGAGCGGCAGGTCGCCGACGTCCCGGCCACGGGAGAAGACCAGCCCGTTGCCCGCCCGGCTGGCCTCGATGCCGGCCAGCCAGGCACCGGTGACCTCCTTGTCGTGCAGCGCGTCGTACCACCAGGACCGGCCGCCGTAGTCCGGGTCGGGGGTCTCGCCGACCAGCACGTGCGAGACCTGGTCGGCCGGCTCCGGCCGGCGCACCAGCGGCACCTGGTAGGTCTCCGTCGACCCGTCGTCGGCGTACCGGACCCGGGCCAGCCAGACGTCGCTGCGCCACGGGTGCTCGGTCAGCTGGCCCAGCGCGGTCACCTCGACGACCGAGAACGTCCGGCCCTTGCCGGCGAACCAGCGCTGGTTCGGCAGCCAGGCCGCGAGCAGGTCGCCGAGCTCGCCCGGCGCCGTGGACACCATCACGAGCCCTCGTCCGGCGCCGCCGGCAGCCGGAACCAGTAGAAGCCGTGCCCGGTCAGGGTCAGCAGGTAGGGCAGCTCGCCGATGGACGGGAAGCGCACCCCGCCGAGCAGCTCGAGTGGCTCCCGGCCCTGCCACTGCCGCAGGTCGAGCTCGACCGGCTGGGCGAACCGGGACAGGTTGTTGACGCACAGCACGATGTCGTCTCCGAACTCCCGCACGTACGACAGCACGCTCGGGTTGCTACCCCCCAGGTCGGTGAAGGAGCCGAGACCGAAGGCAGGGTTTGCCTTGCGGACCTGGATCATCCGCCGGGTCCAGTGCAGGAGGGAGGAGGAGTTCCGGGTCTGCGACTCCACGTTGGTGACCTGGAAGCCGTAGATCGAGTCCATGTTGACCGGCAGGTAGAGCCGGCCCGGGTCGCAGGTGGAGAAGCCGGCGTTGCGGTCGGGCGTCCACTGCATCGGGGTGCGGACGCCGTCGCGGTCACCGAGCCAGATGTTGTCGCCCATCCCGATCTCGTCACCGTAGTAGAGGACCGGCGAGCCTGGCAGCGACAGCAGCAGGGCGGTGAACAGCTGGAT
>JBJMII010000152.1:0-14423 GCA_045806925.1 Mycobacteriales bacterium | reverse complement strand
TGCTCGAGACCCTCGGCCTGCATCACCCGCAGCACTGCCTTGGCCACCACGTCCCGGGGCGCCAGGTCGGCCAGCTCGTGCACGCCGGCCATGAAGCGCTTGCCCTCGGCGTCCACCAGCACCCCGCCCTCGCCGCGGACGGCTTCGCTGACCAGCGGCTGCTGGCCGCGGGCCGCCGGGCCGAGCCACAGCGCGGTCGGGTGGAACTGGACGAACTCCAGATCGGTCGCCACCGCGCCGGCCCGCAGCGCGAGCGCGACGCCGTCCCCGGTGGACACGGCCGGGTTGGTGGTGGCCGCGAAGACCTGGCCCATCCCCCCGGTGGCCAGCACCACGGCGCGGGCCAGCACCGCGCCGACGCCGTCCGGGGTGCCCTCGCCGAGCACGTGCAGGGTGACCCCCGCCGCTCGGCCGTCCGCGCCGGTCAGCAGGTCGAGCACCAGCGCGTGCTCGACCACGGTGATGCCCGGATCGGCGCGCACCGCCTCCTCGAGCGCCCGCTGCACCTCCGCGCCGGTGGCGTCACCGCCGGCATGCACGATCCGGTTGCGGTGGTGGCCGCCCTCCCGGGTCAGCGCCAGCCGGCCGTCCGGGTCGGTGTCGAAGCGGGCGCCGACCGCCATCAGCTCGCGGACCCGGTCCGGGCCCTCCTCCACCAGCACCCGCACGGCGGCCTCGTCGCACAGCCCGACGCCGGCGGCCAGCGTGTCGGCGAGGTGGTCCGCGGGCGAGTCGGCAGGGTCCAGCGCGGCCGCGATGCCGCCCTGCGCCCACCGGGTGGAGCCGTCGCCGATGGTCACCTTGGTCACCACGGTGACCGCGTGGCCGGCGGCGCGGGCGTGCCGGGCGGCGGACAGGCCGGCGATGCCGGAGCCGGCCACCACCACGTCGGTGACGTGCGTCCAGCCCGGCTCGGGCGCGCTCAGCCGCCGCGGGAGCCGGGGCTCCCGGCTCACAGTGCTGCCCGCAGGCGCGCCGGAGGACGCGCCCGCTCCCAGCCGAGCGCACTCGGGCCCGGGCCGGATCCCGAGGACGCGCTCATGGCCGGCCCAGCACGATCGGGGCGTTGTCGATCAGCCGCGTGCCGCCCACCCGGGCCGCGACCAGCAGCCGGGCCGGGCCGGTGTCCGGGGCGGCGCCCAGGTCGGTGCCGCGCAGCGCCAGGTAGTCGACGCCGAGCCCGGGGTCGGCGAGTTCCGCGGTGGCGGCGGCGAGGACGGCGCCGGCGCCGGCCGGAGCGGCCGCGGCGCCGGCTCGCAACGCGCGGGACAGGCTCAGCGCGCGGGCCCGCTCCGCCGCGGAGAGGTAGCGGTTGCGGCTGGACAGCGCGAGCCCGTCCGGCTCCCGTACCGTCGGCACCCCGACGACCTCGACACCCAGCTCCAGGTCGGTCACCGCCCGGCGGATCAGGGCGAGCTGCTGGTAGTCCTTCTCCCCGAAGACGGCCACGTCCGGGCGCAGCAGGCCGAAGAGCTTGGTCACCACGGTCAGCACGCCGGCGAAGTGCCCGGGCCGGCTGGCGCCCTCCAGCAGCGCCCCGAGCGGGCCCGGGTCGACGGTCACCGCGGGCCGGCCGCCCGCGTACACCTGCTCGACCGGCGGGGCGAAGACCAGGTCCACGCCCTCGGCGGCGAGCGCGGCGAGGTCCTCCTCGGGAGTACGCGGGTAACGGTCCAGGTCCTCCCCCGGGCCGAACTGCAGCGGGTTGACGAAGATCGACGCCACCACCGCGTCGGCGCTGGCCACGGCGGCGCGAACCAGCGCCAGGTGGCCTTCGTGCAGCGCGCCCATGGTCGGCACGAGCGCCAGCCGGCGGCCGCCGGCCCGCAGCGCCGCCAGCGCGGCCGCCAGCTCGGTGCGGGTGCGGGCCAGCGCCGGACCGCCGGTACCCGGACCGGCCGGGCCATCGGGACCCGCGGCGTCGCCGGTGCCGGGGTCCGGCGCGGGCCGTGGTGGGACGGCCTGCCGCCGAGGCGGCACCAGCCGCTCCGCCGGCGGCTCCTGCCGGTCCAGCTCGGGATGGGACAGGTCGATCCGGCCGGGCGCGGTCCGGCCGCTGCTGCCGCTCACGCGTCGGTCCGCCCGGCCAGCGACCGGTCGGCCGGCGACCGGGCCAGCGACCGACCGGCCGGGGGACGATCGGCCGGCGACCGGCGCGGCACCCGCGGGCCGGTCGGCTCGGCCGGCGGCCGGTCCAGCGGCACCGCCCCGAGCACGTCCAGCAGCGGGCCGGCCTGGGCCGGCGAGAGCCGACCGGCGGCCAGCGCGCGCCCGGCGGTCAGCCGGGCGAGCGCGGCATAGCCGGGGACGGCGTCCGGCGCCCGCTCGGCGAGCGTACGGAGGTGCCCGGCGACCGTGCCGGCGTCACCGCGGGACACCGGCCCGGTCAGCGCCGCATCGCCGGCGGTCAGGGCGTTGTCGAGCGCGGCCTGCAGCAGCGGCCGCAGCACCGCACCGGGCTGCTCGACGCCGACCCGGCGGAGCAGGTCGGCCGCCTCGTTGACGAGCGTGACCAGGTGGTTGGCCCCGACCACGAGGGCGGCGTGGTAGAGCGGGCGGGCCTCCTCGGCGATCGGAACCGGGTCGCCGCCGAGCCGGCGCACCAGCGCCTCGGCCAGCGACCGCAGCGGCTCGTCGACGGTGACCCCGAAGCTGGTGCCGGGCAGCCGGTCCAGGTCCGCCGCGGTCCCGGTGAAGGTCATCGCCGGGTGCAGCGCGAGCGTCCGGACGCCGGCCCGGGCGGCCGGCTCCAGCACGGCGAGCCCGTGCGCGCCGGAAGTGTGCGCGACCAGCTGGCCGGGGCGCCAGGCGCCGGTCTCGGCCAGCCCGGCGACCAGGGGAGCGAGCTCGTCGTCCGGGACGGCCAGCAGCACCAGGTCGGCGCGGGCGACGACCTCGTCGGCGGGCAGCAGCGGCACGCCGGGCAGCAGCCGGGCGGCGCGGGCGACGGACTCGGCGGAGACCCCGGTGCCGGCGACGACGCGGTGGCCGGCCCGGGCGAGCGCGGCGCCGAGCACGGCGCCCACCCGTCCGGTGCCGATGACGCCGACCGCCCATCCGGCCGGGGCGCGCAGCTCTGCGCTCATGCGGTGATCCAGTCCTCGAGAGGGGTACCGGTCGCCGCCAGCCTACGACCGCGCCGTGCTGACGCGGGCTGTGCGTACGCTCACACCGGCCGGGTCCGGTACGGCGACGCGGCCGCAACCGCTCCTATGGTGACGCGGGTGAAGCGGATGACCCGGGCCGCACGCCCCTGGCGGGAGGCGTGGGCGGCGGCGCTCTACGGCCCGGGCGGGTTCTACGCCCGGGGCGAGACGCCGGGCGCGCACTTCCGTACGTCGGTGCACGCCTCGCCGCTGTTCGCCGGCGCGATCCTGGAGCTGCTGCGCCGGGTGGACCGGACGCTCGGCGCCCCGGACCCGCTGGACCTGGTGGACGTGGGTGCCGGCGGTGGGGAGCTGCTCGCCGCGGTGCTGGCCGCCGCGGACCGGCAGCTGCGGGCCAGGCTGCGGGTCACCGCGGTCGAGGTCGGCCCGGTCGACCTGCCGGCTGTACGGGTGGTCCGCGACGTGACCGAGCTGCCGGCGCTGACCGGCCTGCTGGTGGCGAACGAGTGGCTGGACGACGTGCCGCTGGACCTGGTCGAGCAGACCGCCGACGGGCCGCGGGTGGTGCTGGTCTCGCCGGCCGGGGCGGAGTCCCTGGGCGGCCCGCCGGCCGGTGCGGACCTGGCCTGGCTGGACCGCTGGTGGCCGCTGCACCGGGTCGGTCACCGGGCCGAGGTCGGCCGGAGCCGGGACGAGGCGTGGGCCGCGGCAGTCAGCCGGCTGGCCCGCGGGGTCGCGGTGGCGGTCGACTACGCGCACGAGGCCGGGCGGCGGCCGCCGGAGGGCACCCTGACCGGCTACCGGGGCGGCCGGCAGGTGCGGCCGGTGCCGGACGGCTCCTGTGACCTGACCGCGCACGTCGCGCTGGACGCGGTGGCCGCGGCCGGGGTGTCGGCCGGTGCCACCGAGACCCGGCTGGACGACCAGCGCGCGGCGCTGCAGGCGCTCGGCGTGGACGCCCGGCGGCCGCCGCAGGCGCTGGCGAGCACCGACCCGCCGGCGTACCTGCGCGGCCTGCAGCGGGCCGGCGAGGCGGCCGAGCTGATCGACCGCGGCGGGCTGGGCGCCTTCGGCTGGCTGGTGCAGGGCGTCGGCGTGCCGCTGCCCTTCCCGCCGGTGGCCACCCGGGCCCGGGTCAGGCGCAAGCCGGCCCCGCCGCCCGGCTGAGGACGGGCTGTCCGCTCCGGTGCGCTACCTTCTCCGCCGTGCGCGAGCTCCACCACTTCGTCGCCGAGACCGCCGACCGGCTGGGCCTGCACGCCGCGCCGGCCAGCCTGCTGCTCGACCTGCAGGCCAGGGTCGGCGCGCTGGCCGACGAGGTGGTCCGGGCCAGCGAGCGCGGCCGCCGGCCGTTCCGCCCGACCCGGGACTGGGAGGTGCTGCTCGGCGACGTCGCCTTCGCGCTGGTCACGCTCGCGGACCAGACCGGGGTGGACACCGACCGGGCGGTCCGGCTGGCCGCCGACCGGATGTACCGGTCGGCGATGAGCCAGCAGACTGACCGCCGGCAGGCACAGCCGGCCACGGAGTCCTGGCCGTTCTCCGGCTGAGGGACAACACTGGGTCCGTGACCCTCACCGACCCGGCGACGGGGCATCGGACCGTCACCGTCGGCACCGGCGCGGGCGCGGACGACCTGCCCACCGCGGACATGGTGCTCAACATCGGCCCGCAGCACCCGTCCACCCACGGCGTGCTCCGGCTCCGGCTGGTGCTCGACGGCGAGCGGGTCGTCTCCGCCGAGCCGATCATCGGCTACATGCACCGCGGCACCGAGAAGCTCTTCGAGGTCCGCGACTACCGGCAGATCACCGTGCTGGCCAACCGGCACGACTGGCTGTCCGCCTTCGCCAACGAGCTGGGCGTGGTGATGGCGGTCGAGCGGATGCTCGGCATGGAGGTGCCGGAGCGGGCGGTCTGGCTGCGTACCCTGCTCGCCGAGCTCAACCGGGTGCTCAACCACCTGATGTTCCTCGGCTCGTTCCCGCTGGAGATGGGCGCGATCACGCCGATGTTCTACGCGTTCCGGGAGCGGGAGACGCTGCAGGCGGTGCTCGAGGAGGCCTGCGGCGGCCGGATGCACTACATGGCCAACCGGGTCGGCGGGCTGAAGGAGGACATGCCGGCCGGCTGGACCGGCCGGGTCCGGCAGGCGGTCGCGGACGTCCGGGCCCGGGTCGCCCGCGACCTGGAGGGGCTGGTCCGGCGCAACGAGATCTTCCTGGCCCGGACCACCGGCGTCGGCGTGCTGTCCGCGGCGGACGCCCGGGCGTACGGGGTGAGCGGTCCGGCGGCGCGGGCCTCCGGGGTCGACTTCGACCTGCGCCGGGACGACCCGTACCTGGCGTACGGGGAGCTGGCCGGCGTGCTGCGGGTGCCGACCCGGACCGCGGGGGACTGCCACTCCCGCTTCGAGTGCCTGCTGGAGCAGACGTACGTGTCGCTCGACCTGTGCGACGCGGTACTGGACCGGCTGCCCACGGTGACCGGGCCGGTGAACGTCCGGCTGCCGAAGACGGTGAAGGCGCCGGAGGGGCACACCTACTGCTGGACCGAGAACCCGCTCGGCCTCAACGGCTACTTCCTGGTCTCCCGCGGGGAGAAGACGCCGTGGCGGCTGAAGCTGCGCTCGGCGTCGTACAACAACGTCCAGGCGCTGCAGGTGCTGCTGCCCGGCACCCTGCTGCCCGACCTGGTCGCCGTGCTCGGCTCGCTCTTCTTCGTCGTCGGCGACGTGGACAAGTAACACCCGGGGGCGGCCCCCGGACCCCCGGGGCGGCGGCCGGGCCGGCTGATTGCCTCCGGTCGGCGCGGTCACCGTCGGAGTGCCGGGTTCCTCCTCGCGAGCTCGGAGGTCCCCGGCGGGCTCGGTCCGGGTCGGTAACTCCGGGGGACGGCCCCCCGGGCCCGGGTGTCACCGACGTGCGGTGAGCTCTTCCTGGGTGCGCCGCATGGCGTGCTCGACCAGCGTGATCAGCGTCTGCTTGGTGGACTCCCGGCTGCGCGCGTCGGTCTGGATGACCGGCGTGTTGCCGCCCACCGCGAGTGCCTCCCGCACGTCCTCGATGGAGTGGGTCAGGATGCCGTCGAAGCGGTTCACCGCGACGATGAAGGGCAGCCGGCGGGCTTCGAAGAAGTCGATCGCGGCGAAGCAGTCGGTCAGCCGGCGGGTGTCGACCAGCACCACCGCGCCGATCGCGCCGCGGACCAGGTCGTCCCACATGAACCAGAAACGGTGCTGCCCGGGGGTGCCGAAGAGGTAGAGGATCAGGTCGCTGTCCAGCGACACCCGGCCGAAGTCCATCGCCACCGTGGTGGTGGTCTTGTTGGGGGTGTGCGAGAGGTCGTCGACCCCCGCGCTCGCCTCGGTCATCACGGCCTCGGTGGTGAGCGGCTCGATCTCCGAGACCGCGCCGACCAGCGTCGTCTTGCCGACGCCGAAGCCACCGGCGATGACGATCTTCGCCGAGGTCGTCGCCGCGCTGGAGTCCACGTAGGCGGTCTGCCTAGAGGTTTCGAAGTCCATTCAACACCCTCTGCATCAAGGCGAGATCAGGTCGATCGGTCGGGGCGGCGGCCTGGTGCACCCGCACCAGGCCTTCCTGGGCCATGTCACCCACCAGCACCCGCGCGACGCCGAGGGGCATACGAAGGTACGCGGCGATCTCGGCGACCGACCGGGCCCGCCGGCACAGGTCGCAGATGAGCTGACGCTCCGGGGCGGTCGACTCGGCGGTGCGGTCGCCGAGCCGGGTGGTCGAGACCAGCGCCTCGATCGCCAGCTCGTAGTCCGGCCGGGTGCGCCCGCCGGTGACCGCGTACGGCCGGACCAGCGGGCCCTCCGGCTGGTAGTTGCTCACCCCAACGCTCGCCGCGGCCCGATGTCGTCGTCGTCATCGAGGCAGGACGGCCTGCAGCTCGTGCCGTACGGCCGGGGTGAGCACGTCCCCGGTCCGCTCGACCAGCAGTGCCATCTCGTAGCCGACCAGGCCGACGTCGCAGCTGGTGGCGGCGAGTACGGCCAGGCACGACCCGTCGCTGATCGACATGAGGAACAGGAAGCCCCGCTCCATCTCGATCACCGTCTGCACCACGTTGCCGGCCTCGAAGCAGCGCGCCGCGCCCTGGGTGAGGCTGGTCAGCCCGGACGCCACCGCGGCGAGCTGGTCCGCACGGTCCCGGGGCAGGCCCTCCGAGGCGACCAGCAGCAGGCCGTCCGCGGAGACCACCACCGCATGCGCCACCCCGGGCACCCGGTCGACGAAGTTGGTGACGAGCCAGTTGAGGTTCTGGGCCGCGGGGCTCAACGAGGTCACGACTGCTCCTGGGATTGCTGGACGAGGACTTCGGACGGATCGCGCTGCCCTGTGCTGCCGGCGCGGCCGCCGCCGTCGGTCCGGTCGGCATGCCGGCCGCGCCGGACGCCCTGGTGGTAGCTGGCGAGCCGGCTGCGGACCGCCTCCGGGGAGCGGTAGGCCGGCGGGCCGGGTGGGACCGGCGGCGCCGGGACGTCGGCGCCCCCAGGCATGAGGTGCGCCTGGGGCACCCGCATCGGCAGGCCGGCGCGGGTGGTGCCGCCACTGGTCGGCTGCAGCAGCCGTTCGGCGGCCCGCCAGCCCTCGTCCGCGGCCGACGCCCACGGGTCCTCGCCGGGCGCCGGCGGGACCTGCTCCGGCGCCACGGCCGCGGGCTGCGGGGCGGCCTGAGCCGCGGCGGCCGCGGGATGCCGCGGGGCCTGCGGCACGGCCGCCGGCGCGTCCGGTGCCCCCGGTGGCCGGGACGACGGCCGCTGCCGGAACCACTCCGACTGCAGCTGCTCGAAGATCGGGGTCCGCTCCTCGCGGACCGCCGCCGTGGGCAGCCCGTACGGGCCCGTGGTCGGCGCGCCGAAAGGCTGCGCCCCGAACGGCGCCCCGCCGGGCTGACCGCTGAGGTCGGCCCGGGTGGCCCCACCCAGGGTGGGCGGCACTCCGCTGCCGGGGCGCCCGTTGGTGCCCTGCGCCGGGCCGGCGTTCGCGCCGTTGACCGCACCGGGTGCGGGCAGCAGCGGGCGGCCGCCCCCGCCGGGCGAGTCGCCGCCCGGGGTACGCCGCGGCAGCGGGCCGGCCGGTCGCTCGGGACCCCCTCCGGGGTACGGCAGCGGGCGTCGGGGCAGGTCGACCCCGGGGCCCGGGCCGGGGCGCGGGTCGGGCCCGGCCGGCAGGCCGCCGGGCGGACCGGGCTGCGCGGCGGGCGGCGGCGGCAGCATGACCGCGCCCGGCCGGTCGGAGCGGCCGTCCGGAGACGGGCCACCGGCACCGACCGGCTCGTCCTGCCGCTGCTCGAAGCGGCCGGCGAGCACGTCAACCGGGAGCCGGATGAACGCGCTGACGCCGCCGGTCTCGGACTGCCGCAGCCGGACCGTGATGCCGTGCCGGCCGGCGAGCCGGCCGACCACGTACAGGCCCATCATCCGGGAGATCGAGACATCGAAGACCGGTGGCCGGGCCAGCCGCTCGTTCGCGTCCGCGATCTCCTGGGCGCTCATCCCGATGCCGCGGTCCTCGATCTCCACCATCGCGCCGCCGTCGGACAGCCGCTGGCTGTGCACCAGCACCTTCGACTCCGGGGAGGAGAAGACGGTCGCGTTCTCCAGGATCTCGGCGACCAGGTGGACGACGTGGTTGACCGCGTGGCCCATCACCTCGACGTCCGGCACGCCGGTCAGCTGGATCCGGTGGTACTGCTCCACCTCGGAGGTCGCCGCGCGCAGCACGTCGACCAGCGGGATCGGCCGGCCCCACCGGCGGCCGGCGTCCTCGCCGGCGAGGACCAGCAGGTTCTCCGAGTTGCGCCGCATGCGGGTGGCGAGGTGGTCCAGCTTGAAGAGGTTGGCCAGCTGGTCCGGGTCCTGCTCGCCGGTCTCCAGCTCGTCGATCAGCTTCAGCTGCCGCTCGACCAGGCCCTGCGAGCGGCGGGACAGGTTGACGAACATCGCGTTGACGTTGTTCCGCAGGGCGGCCTGCTCGGTCGCCAGCCGGACCGCCTCGCGGTGCAGCTCGTCGAACGTGGTGGCGACCGCGCCGATCTCGTCCCGGGAGTCGATGGGGATCGGCTCGACCTCCATCGGCACCGGCGCGGTGTCCGTCCGGCGCAGCCGGGCGATGGCTTCCGGCAGCCGGTTCTCCGCCACGTCCCGGGCGCTGGTCTGCAGCCGCCGCAGCGGGCCGATCATCGACCGGGCGATGAGCAGCGAGGTCAGGAACGCGATGACGAGGATCGTGGCGATGACCACGCCGGTGGTGATCGCCTGCCGCTGGGCGTCCGACCGCAGCTCGCGGGCCTTGGCCACGACCTGGTCCAGCAGGCTGACCTCGACCTCGCGCATGGCCTGCAGGTACGTCGTCGCGGCCGAGTACCACTGCTGCGCGTCCAGGCCGAGCTTGGTCGCACCCTGCCGGCGCAGGACGGTGTCCTCGAGCCGCTTGACCGCGAGCACCGCCTGGCCGTTGACCAGCTCGTCGTACTGCGTGCGCTGGTCCGGCGAGCTGTCCGCGCGGAACCGGGCCAGTGCCGCCTGCCGCCGCGCGATGGCGGAGGAGAACTCCTGCGCCTGGGTGAGCTGGAACCGGCCGCCTTCCGAGGCCGAGGCGACCGAGTAGAGCAGCGCCCGCTCCTGGGACAGCGTCTCCTTGGCGTCGGCGAGCGCGGTCAGACCGGCGACCTGCTGGGACAGCTCGCGGTTACCGCTGCGCTGGCCGATCTCCCGGTCCACGTCGAGCAGCCCGGTGATCATCCCGGAGTACTTGCCGATGATCGCGCCCTCGGTCAGCAGCTTGCGGGTCAGTGCCGAGCGCAGCGTCGGCAACCCGTCGATCTCGGCCCGGGAGGACTCGATCCGGCTGGCCGCCTGCGGACCGACGTCGCCGAGGGCGCCCACCGCCGACCGGTAGCCGGCCAGCGCGCTGTCCACGTTGCGCTGCTGGGCTTCCAGCGGGATGGCCTCGGTGGGCGACGGGACCGCGACCGGGTCCTTCTGCTTGTCCGGCGGCAGCTTCTGGTTCTCCTTGGCGATCTGCTCGTTCTTCGCGATCGCCGCGTTGATCTTGTCCTGGTTGCTGGGCAGGCGGCCGCCGGTGATGAAGCCGTCGGCGAGGTCGCGCTCGGCCTGCAGCTCGTGCACCACCGTGGTGACCTGCCGGCCGAACTCGGCGATCGTGGCGCCGCGGCCGAACTCCCGGGCGCTGCCGATCTGGCCGGCCATGTTGATGCTGGCCAGCACGAGGAACGCGACCGCGGGCACCACCAGCACCGCGATCAGCTTGGAGCGCACCCGCCAGTGCCGTGGAGAGAAGCCGGGCCAGCTGCGGGCCGGCCGGGCCACCGGCGGCTCACCGGCGCGGGGTGGCTCGGGAGGGGAGTCCTGCGGCCGGCCGGCCGGCACCGCTGCCGGTCGGCGGTCCTCCACGGCCGGGGGCGGCTCGAGCTTGCCCCCGCGCCGCCCCCGTGTCGGCAGGTCCGCCGGAGACGGTGCGACCGAGGCAGCAGCATGCTCCGCGGGTAGTCTGTCCACCAGCTCTCGCGACCTTCCCACGTGCCGACACGGTTTCCGGGTACTTCTCGGGCACTATAGGGCCACCGGACGTGCCGGCGTGAACGGCGGGGGACGCAAATCTGCGGACCGCAATCAGACAATCACCGTACGTCATCGTTGGACCGGCGTCGCCGGTGACGGGGTAGCCTGCCGACGTCTCGCCCCGCGCGCCTCCGCGTGCGGGCACCCGAGGTCGCCCGCCCCGCCCCCGTCCCAGAGGACCCGCCTGTCATGACCGTCCGGCGACGCCGCCTGGCCCTGATCGTCTCCATCGCCCTGGCGGTCGCCGCCGGCGGCTGCACCGGGGGCGACCCGCAGTCGGCCACCAGCGGCCAGGAGCTCAAGATCGGCCTGCTGGCACCGCTGAAGGGCCCGACCGGCCCGGCCGGGATCGAGGCGCAGCGCGGCGCCCAGCTCGCGGCGGACGTCATCAACGGTCTCAACCCCTCGATCCCGCTGCCGTTCGCGGCCGGCGCCGGCATCCCGGGCATCGGCGGCGGCCGGGTCAGGATCGTCACCGCGGATGCGTCCGGCCCCGAGCCGCAGGTGGTCGCCGGCAACACGGTCAACCAGCTGGTCTCCGGCGAGGGCGCCGACGCGCTGGTCGGCGCGTACGACCCGGAGGTCACCGAGTTCGCCAGCCAGCGCTCGGAGCGGTTCGAGGTGCCGTTCGTCAACGCCGACAGCCCGGCCACCTTCCTCACCGAGGCCGGCCGGGACTGGTTCTTCCGGCTCGGGCCGTCCTGGCGGTCGGCCGGCGAGGCCTTCCTGTCGCTGCTACGGGACAAGCGGGCGCTCGGCGGCCGCATGGTGATCCTGCACTCCGACGACAAGGCCGGCCGGGACGTGGCCACCACCGTCCGGGAGCTCGCCGAGCAGGCCGGCTTCGACCCGGCCCAGATCCCGGACTTCGACTTCTCGCCGACCGCCACCAACCTGCAGGACGTGGTGGGCCGGGTGCGTGCGAGCAAGCCGGACATCCTCTTCCTCTACGTCACCCCGAGCACGATCCCGCCGCTGGTCCAGGCCGTCGCCAGCCTCGACTTCAAACCGAAGGCGATGCTGTCGTTCTCGCTCGGCTACCTCGCCTCCAAGGACTTCCAGTCCGCCATCCGGGTGGTGGAGGGGCTGTCCCGGTCGGTGTCCTGGTCGGCCGAGGCGGCCGAGCGGAACCCGGCCGCGCAGGCAGTGACCGCGCTCTACCAGCGGCGCTACAACACCGGGATGACCGAGGCGGCGGCGTCCGCCTTCACCGCGGTGATGACGATCGCGCAGGCGGTGGACGCGGCCGGCAGCACCCAGGCGCAGCGGATCCGCACCGCGCTGCTCAGCCTCCACATCCCGGGCGAGCAGACGGTGATGCCGTGGGCCGGCATCCAGTTCGACGAGACCCACCAGAACGTGCTGGCCCAGACGCTGGTGGAGCAGTTCGTCGGGCGCAGCTTCCAGGTGGTCTACCCGGCGGACGCGGCCAGCCGGCAGCTGGTCTGGCCGGCGAACGGGAGCCCTTGACCGGCCCGGGCTGAAGCGACGGCCGGAGCGCTGCCGCGTCCGGCCGCCGTACTGCCGTCCGGGCGCCGCACCGTCGCATCCTCGGCATCTCCGTCCCCGGCGGGCCGGTACGCTCCTACCCAAGCGGGTCCGATCAGGGCCAATGCGACACTGTTCCCGACCGGACAGCACGACCGGACAGCAGTCGGGAGAGCGATGCGAGCAGGGAAGTCCCGGCGACCGCTCGTGGCGCTGGTCGCCGCCACCGCGCTCGCGGTCGCCGGCTGCACCGAGGCCAGCACCGGGCAGGGCGGTCAGGCGGTGCAGGGCACGGCCACCGCCGGCGCCCGGAGCGCGCTGACCGGGACCTGCCCGGACACCGTGGTCGTGCAGACCAACTGGTGGCCGCAGGCCGAGTACGGCGGGCTCTACCGGCTGGTCGGCTCCGGTCCGACGATCGACGGCGGCAAGGGCAGGGTGACCGGCGCCCTGGTGGACAACGGCGTGGACACCGGCGTCAAGATCGAGATCCGGTCCGGCGGGCCGGCGAACGGCTTCACCCCGTCCACCTCGCTGCTCTACACGGACGACTCGATCACCTTCGGCGGGGCGGACCTGGACCAGATCGCGCAGGTCAGCGGCAGCGGCAAGGCGGTGCTGTCGGTCTTCGCGCCGCTGGACCTCAGCCCTGTGGTGCTGCTCTGGGACCCGGTCCAGCACCCGGACTTCAGCACCATCGCGGACATCGGCCGGACCGGCACCAAGGTCGTCTACTTCCAGGGCGCGACCTACATGGCGTACCTGGTGGGCGCCGGGCTGCTGCGGTCGAGCCAGGTCGCGGCCACCTATGCCGGCACCCCGGACCAGTGGAAGGCCAGCAAGGGCGCCATCGTGCAGCAGGGCTACCTGACCAACGAGGTGCTGCGCTACCAGAACGACCCGTCGGTGTGGGGCAAGCGGGTGCGGTACCAGCTGGTCGCCGACTCGGGCTACCCGGTCTACCCGGAGACGCTGGTCATCCGACCGGACCGCAGGCAGGAGCTCTCCGCCTGCCTGAAGAAGCTGGTGCCGATCATGCAGCGCTCCACGGCCGCGTACGCCGCCGCGCCGCGGAGCACGAACAGGTTCATCAGCGAGCTGGTGAGCAAGTACCCGAAGGCCTTCCCGTACACCCCGGAGCAGGGCGACGCGGCGGCCAGGGCGATGACCGACAACGCGATCCTCGGCAACGGCCACGACAGCACGGTCGGCAACTTCGAGGAGGCGCGGGTGCAGCGGATCATCAGCATCGTCACCCCGATCTTCGCCGCCCAGAAGACGCCGGTGAAGCCGGGGCTGAGCGTCACCGACCTGGTCACCAACGAGTTCATCGACCCGTCCATCCGGGTGAAGTAGGGCCTGCCGCCCGGCCGGGCCGCTACTCCGGCAGCAGGTCGCTCGCCGTCTCGTGCCAGGACCCGACCACCCGCCGGGCCAGGAGCCCGAAGAACCAGAAGACCGCGACGCCGAGCAGCGAGGACAGGATCACCGCGCCGAAGAGCTGCTCGGACCGCAGGCCCTGCCGGTACACCTCCATCAGCGCGCCGATGCCGGGCTCGCCCTGCTTGAAGAAGAAGTCGCCGACGATCGCGCCGATCACCGACAGGCCCGCCGAGATCCGCAGCCCGGCGAAGATCGCCGGCAGCGCGGTCGGCCACTGCAGCTTCACCAGCCGGGTCAGCCGGCCGCGCCGTACAGGGTGAAGAGGTCGTGGTTGGACCGGTCCACGCTGCGCAGCCCGAACAGGGTGGTGCTGATGATCGGGAAGACCGCGATCAGCACGCACACCAGGACCCGGCTGAACAGGCCGAAGTCGAACCAGAAGCCGATCAGCGGCACCAGCGCGAGGATCGGGATCGTCTGCAGCACGACCGCCCACGGGTAGACCGCCCGCTCGATCCAGGGGGCCTGGCTCATCAGCACGCCGATCGAGATGCCGAGCACGATCGCCACCGCGAGGCCGGCCATCGCCACGCCGGCGGTCAGCGCGAGCGCGCGCAGCAGCACCTCGGCGTTGCCCCGGTCCAGGAACGCGACCTGGACCACCCGGTGCGGCGGCGGCAGCAGGAAGCGCCGGTCCGGGTCCAGCACCCGGTAGCTCACCAGGTACCAGATGCCGACGATGGCGGCGAAGAGCAGCACCGGCGGCAGCCCGAGGGCCAGCCAGGCCCGCGGCCCGTGAGTTCGGAAGTGTGTCGTGTAGGGAATGAGTG
>JBJMII010000151.1:0-19296 GCA_045806925.1 Mycobacteriales bacterium | reverse complement strand
GCCCCGAGCCGCCCACTCGCGCTCCATCTTGTCGGTGTCCGCCTTGACTGTCCGTAGCCCCATCGCCGCCACACCGGCGTACCCAGGAGCAGCTCGAGAAGCTGCGGGCCACCCTCTACGACCCGGACGCGGAGACCGTCGAGCGGCGCATCGAGCTCAGCCGGAAGTTCCACGAGGTGATGCTGGGCGCGGCGGACAGCCCGATCATCGAGGCCCTGATCGGGCCGATCTTCCTGGTGCTGTACGAGCGGCTGGTGGACCGGGTGCCGAGGGTCGGCGGGGAGATGAAGATCAGCGGGCTGATGGAAGCTGACCACCAGCTGATCTTCGACGCGATCGCCGCAGGCGACGAGGAGGGGGCCCGGGCCGAGATGCGGATCCACCTGCAGAAGCTCCGGCCGAGCTCCCGGTGATGCCACCGGGAGCGGCGCCGGCACAGTGATGCGACCCAGGTTCGACGGCGGGTTGAGTTGCACCTAGTGTGGCCGCGTGACTGCAGTACGCAGAGCCGTCCCTGCGTACCAGATGCTGGCCGACGCCCTGCGCGCCCGGATCCTCAGTCGCGAGCTGCTGCCCGGCCAGCGACTGCCGGTCGAGCCCGAGCTGGCCGACGAGTACGACGTGAGCCGGTCCACCGTGCGGGAGGCGCTGCGGGTCCTGGCCAGCCAGGGGCTCGTCACCACCACGCGCGGGGTGTCCGGCGGGTCGTTCGTGCGGTACCCGAGCCCGGAGCAGATGAGCGACTACCTGCAGGCCAGCCTCGGGCTCTTCGCCCAGTCCGAGGATCTGGCGGTTGATGCGCTGCTCGAGGCCCGGGACATGCTGGAGGTGCCGGCGGCCGGGCTCGCCGCGGCCCGCCGGTCCGACGGCGACCTCGACAGGCTGCGCAGCGTGCTCGCCAGGCCGAGCGGGACCGAGCCGCGGGAGATCATGGAGTTCGCCCGGACCTTCCATGAGACGCTGCTGCACGTCTCGGGCAACGCGGTCGTCGAGGCGCTCACCCGGCCGGTCTTCGAGGTGCTGTACGAGCGGATGCTGCGCCTCACCGCGCTGGAGCCGACCTGGTCCCGGGTCAAGGACGACCACCGGCTGATCTTCGAGGCGGTCGAGGCGGGCGACGAGGAGGCGGCGCGCGCCAGGATGCGGGACCACCTGGAGAAGCTGCGGCCGGCCTGCCGGTAGTTCCTCAGCGGGTCGCGATCCCGGCCATGATGTCCGCGGCCACCTCGAGGTACGCCTGGCGCACCGCCGCGCTGAGCTTGCGCAGCAGGATCCGCCCGCCCGGCTGCAGCGCCGGGTCGAAGGGGATCTCGTGCACCGCCCTGGCCCGTCGCGCCAGGTCCGCCTTGAGATCCCGGACGTGGCCGTGCCGCCGACGGCGCACCGGGTAGAGGTTGTTGACCACGACGAGCGCGCGCTCGGCCAGTCCGGGGTAGCCGCGGGCGGCGAGCCAGTCCAGCGCGGCACCGGCGCTCTGCGTCGCGTCCCAGGTGGCCGCGCTGGCCACCACCAGCTGGTCGCAGCTCGCCAGCGCGGCGGCGAGGAAGGGTTGCTGCAGGCCGGCTCCGACGTCGGTCACGATCACGCTGCCGACGTACTCCATCAGGTGCAGCGTCTGGACGTACTCCTCCTCGCTGAGCACCCCGGAGACCAGCGACTGCGGGTCGCTGCCGACCACCAGCAGCCCGGACGGTGAGGTGGCGAGCTGGGCGAGGACGCCGCGCTCGGACACCGCGTGCCGGCCGTGAGCGGCGAGGTCGCGCACGCTCTGCTTGGGGACCACCGACAGCCGCGCGGCCAGCGTGCCCCAGTCGGAGGAGGCGTCCAGCGCGACGACCTTGTCGCGGCGCAGCCCGGCCAGCAGCGAGCCGGTCACCGCCACGGCGGTGGTCTTGCCGACGCCGCCCTTGATGCTCACCACCACCACCCGGCGGACGCCGGCGATGGGGACGCCGACCTGGCGGACCAGATCGCGCTCCCGGGAGCCGCGGCCGAGCCCGAGGGTCAGCGCCGCCGCGCTCGGCGCCGGCGCCTCCCGCACGGGGGGTTTCAGGTGCTCCGGCTGGGCCTGCTGCGGCGGCGGGGGTTGGACGGGACGCTCCCGGTACGCCATCGGGTCACCGGTCGGCACCGGCCGCCGTGGCGCGGTCGCCGCGCCGTCCCACCACGGCATCCGTGGTGTGGGCGAACCGGTCTCGGTCACCTGCGGGGCCTCCTGCGCGGACGGGTGCCCCATGGTCGCACGAGGACCGTCCGACCCGGAGCGCGCTGGCGCCAACCTGGCACCGGACCGGGCGGCCGCCGGTGCGGTCAGGCGGTGCCGAGCTCGGCCTGCGCGAGGTCCAGGTACGCGTCCCGAGCGGCCTTCGCGCGCTTGGTCAGGTCCGTCCAGGTCTCCACCTGCTCCGGTCCGGCCCGGCCGCCGGCGATCGTGTACGCGCTCGCCGACGCCTGCCGGAGGGTGTCCGCCGCCGCCTCCGCCGCCTCCCGGACAGGCGCGGTCGCCCGCAGCTCGAGCATGACGAGGGCGTCGCTCACCGCCCGGTTCCGCAGCACGAGCGGGCTCATCGACTGGGGATCGCGCGGGGAGTTGCTGAGCTCCGGTGTGTATTCTCCGGCGGACTCGCAGTAGCGCAGCGCTTCCAGGGTCGCGTGGGCGAAGGCACCGTGCGCCTCGAAGCGCCGGTCGGCCCAGATGGACCGGTCCTCACGCTTCCAGCGTTCGCGCTCGAGCGTGTCCTGGCGCTGCCGCTCCTGCCTCACCTTGCGGTCGTCCCGCCGGCCGGTCAGGTAGACACCCGCCAGAGCGGCGAGGGCAGCGACGGCGGCCGCGCCGAGAGTCGTCTCCTGCGGAGTGAGGAACACGGACAGGACGGTAGCGCCCCGGTACGCCGTGGGGGCTGGTTTTGCTCGGCCCCACCGCCGTCGGGTCGGGGCGGCGGCCGACCCGGCCGGCGTGGCGAGCAGGTCAGGCGGGGCTGCTCTCCGCCACCCGGTCCGGCTCGGCCAGCAGCTCGGCCAGCTCGATGCCCATCGCGACCGCGAGCCGGCGCAGCCGTACCGCGTCGAGGCCCTGCGCGCCACGCTCGATCGCGCTGACGAAGTTTCGGGTGACGCCGGCGGCCCGGGCCAGGTCGTCCTGGGACCGGTCGTGCATCACCCGCCACACCCGGATCCGCAGGCCCACCGTCCGCCGGAACGCGGCGTCCTCCGCGTCCCCATCACCGTTCTCCACGGTGCCAGGGTAGTGCCCTCTGATGCAGGTTCGCATCACCCGATCGGATCAAGATCATCGGATCCACCCTCTACGTGGTGCAGTCGGACGGTCCTGCATCGCCGCGGGAGATCGCGGGAACGGGCTGTCAGGCCGGCAGGTCGAGGTAGCCCACTCGGGTGTCAATCGGGCGAAACTCGCAGTCAGGCTTGAATGTCCTGTTCATGCGACAGAGACTACGAGCGGGTTCATTATCGCAACATCCGGAAGGTGGCCGCGGATGCGTGCTGCGGCGGCGCCCTGATGCTGCGGGTGCTGGTCTGCGACGACCAGCCCCTGATCCGGTCCGGCCTGGTCGCCACGCTCGGCGCGCAGCCCGCCATCGAGGTGGTCGGCGAGGCGGCCGACGGGGCCGAGGCGATCGAGCAGGGCCGGCTGCTGGTGCCGGACGTCGTGGTGATGGACATCCGGATGCCACTGCTCGACGGCATCGCCGCGACCCGTCAGCTGGTCCGGGACCGCCCGGCCGGCCGGCCGAGGGTCCTCATCCTGACGATGTTCCACCTGGACGAGTACGTCGTGCATGCGCTGCTGGCCGGCGCCAGCGGGTTCGTGCTCAAGGACGCGGCGCCCGCGGAGCTGGTGCACGCGGTACGGGTGGTCGGGACGGGCGAGGCGATCCTGTCCCCCGCCGTCACCCGCCGGCTGCTCGACCGCTTCGCCCGGCAGGACCAGCCGGCCGAGCCGCCGCCGGAGCTGCGGCTGCTCACCGGTCGCGAGCTCCAGGTGCTCGGGCTGCTCGGGCACGGGCTGTCCAACCCGGAGATCGCCGCCGCGCTGCGGATCAGCCGGGAGACGGTGAAGACGCACGTGTCCCGGGTGCTGATGAAGCTGCGGCTGCGGGACCGGGTGCAGGCGGTGGTCTTCGCGCACCGGTACGGCCTGCTGTCCTCGGCCCACCCCGGGACCGGCTCGCTCCCGGGCCCCGCGGCAGCCGACCGTCCGATGGGCAGCGCGCAGCTGGACGGTGCGCTCAGCCGTACCGGACGTGCAGGTGGTCGTCGTGGTTGGGGTAGCCGGTGGTGAGTCCCTCGCCGATCAGGGTGGGGTCGTTGAAGTACACCAGCACGACATGGCCGGGTGCGGTGGCCCGGACCGCCTGCACCAGCGCCCGGGTGGCCGCCCGGTCGTAGCTGGAGGACTGCCAGGTGATGCGGCCGGCCGTGCACTGCGCCGAGTCGGTCCGCGCCGGCCACAGGTCGACGTCGACACCGAGCTCGTGGCTGGCGTGGCCGGGGATGTCCCCGCCGTGCTCTAAGCTGATGTCGCCGAGCGGAACCGGGCCGTTGCCGCTGCCGTAGCGGGCGACCGCGGCCTCCAGCTGCCCGATGGTGGAGCCGGTGCCCCAGTTGGCCGTGCCGTTGCCGTCCGGGTCCTGGTCGCACATTCCGGCCAGGGACGGGTACGCGTAGTGCCAGGTCAGGTTGCGCCATGTGGTCGCGCCGACCACCCCGTCGGCGGTGATGCCGGCGTGGCTCTGGAAGGAGCGGACCGCGGCGTCGGTGCCGGACCCGAAGACGCCGTCGACCGCCAGCCCCAGCCGGCGCTTCTTGTTCAGCTGCAGCTGGACCGCGCGGACCGCCGGCCCGGTGGAGCCCTGGCGCACGGTCTGCACCAACGCGTCCCAGGTCTCGGCGCCGATCACGCCGTCCTGGGTGAGGCCGCCGGCGGCCTGGAAGCTTCGCACCGCGGCGACCGTGCCGGACCCGAACACGCCGTCGGTGGCGACCGAGATGTCGCGCGCCTGCAGGAGGTACTGCGCAGCGAGCACGTCGACGCCCCGGTTTCCGCTGCTCAGGGTCGGGAAGCTGGCCTGCGTGAAGGCCTGCGCCGGCGGCACCGGACCGGCCACGACCGCCGCGGCGGCTGCCAGCACCGCGGCGGACCGGACCAGTGACCGGCGGACCGATCTGCTCATGACTCTCCTCTGTGGACCTGGCACGGCGGCGCGGCCGACTCCCGGCCGCGCCGCCGGACCGGTCTAGATGCCGCAGTTGGGGGCGCTCCAAGCGCGGTTCGGCCCGCTGTCGACGTGGGTGTGGTCGTTGTGGTCCGGGTACCCGGGGCCGAAGATGCCGTTGAAGCCGGTGGACCGAGCCGTCCGCGCCATGTCGCAGAGGCTGGGACCGGGGACGAGGTCCAGGGCGTCTCCGTACAGGTGCCGGGAGTTGCCGGCCCCGCCGACGCTGGAGTTGCAGGAGTAGTCGCGGAAGCCGGAGGAGATCCCGATCGGCCGGTCACCCAGCTTGTGCCGCAGCGCCTCGGTCTTCCACATGGCGCGCAGCAGGTTCTCCTTCACCTGGGTGGCCGAGACCGCACCGCCGCTGAAGTCGCCGCCCTTGCCGCAGTTGTTGTTGACCTCGGCATAGCTGAAGTGGACCGGCGTGCAGTCGTCGTCTTGCAGCTGGTAGATCTTGTCGAACGTCTGCGGGCCCGCGACGCCGTCCGCGGCCAGCCCGTACGCCTGCTGGAACCGGGTCACCGCCCGGGTGGTGGCCGGGCCGTAGGCGCCGTCGACGGCGAGCACCTCGCCGTAGCCGACCCAGCCGGCGACCCGGATCTGCAGCCGGGTCACCGCCGGACCGCTGGAGCCCTCGCTGAGCGTGCCGGTCCAGGTGTAGCAGCCGTCGGCGGCGGCCGGTGGAGCGGTCGCCACCAAGGCCGTGAACGTGGTGGCGAGCCCGACCGCCGCGGCGGCGAGCAGGCGGGACAGCCGTCTGGTGGACATCTTCCTCCTCGGTCGGACCCGGAACCCGGCGATCGGGAAACACCGCCGGGGTCCTCAGTAGAGCGGCGCGACAACGGGCCGGCGTCCCCCGGCTGCGCCACATCCGGGTAGCTCACGTGAGCGAGGGCGAAAGCGTGTCCGGCGACCGGTCGCGGGCTCTACCGTGCTGGCATGGACGCGCCTGCCGAGACCCCGCTGCTGCGCCGGATCCGCGAGTCGGTCATCGGGGACGACCAGGTGGCGCCCGGACCGTACGGGCCGCGCCGGGTGACCTACGCGGACTACACCGCCTCCGGCCGGGCCCTCGGTTTCCTCGAGGACTTCATCCGCACCGAGGTGCTGCCGCGCTACGCGAACACGCACACCGAGTCCAGTGGCACCGGCCTGCAGACCACCCGGCTGCGCGAGGACGCCCGCGCGGTCATCCGGGACGCGGTCGGCGGCGGCGAGGACACCGCGGTCATCTTCTGCGGCTCCGGCACCACCGGCGCGATCAACAAGCTGGTCGGCGTCCTCGGCCTGCGGGCGCCGGACGAGCGCTACTGGCCGGGCGGCGCGGTCCCGGTGGCGGAGCGCCCGGTCGTCTTCATCGGGCCGTACGAGCACCACTCGAACGAGCTGCCCTGGCGGGAGTCCGTCGCCGACGTGGTGGTGATCCCGGAGGACGCGGACGGCCACATCGACCTGGACCGCCTGGACGCGGAGCTGGCCGCGCACGCGGACCGTCCACTCCGGATCGGCTCGTTCTCCGCCGCGAGCAACGTCACCGGGATCGTCAGCAACACCACGGCGGTGTCACAGCTGCTGCACCGACACGGCGCACTGTCCTTCTGGGACTTCGCGGCCGCCGCCCCGTACGTGCGGATCGACATGGCCGGCAAGGACGCGATCTTCCTCAGCCCGCACAAGTTCATCGGCGGACCGTCCACGCCCGGCGTCCTGGTGGCGCGACGGGCGCTGCTGGCCAACAAGGTGCCGGACGCGCCGGGCGGCGGCACGGTCGCCTACGTCAACCCGAGCGAGCACCGCTACCTGACCGACCCGGTGATGCGCGAGGAGGGCGGCACCCCGGCGATCATCGACTCGATCCGGGCCGGGCTGGTCTTCCAGCTCAAGCAGGCCGTCGGGCTGGACGTGATCCGGGCGCACGAGGAGCACTACCTGCGCCGGGCGGTGCACGCCTGGCTGGCCGAGCCGTCGATCGAGATCCTCGGCAACCTCGACGCCGAGCGACTGTCCATCGTGTCCTTCGTGGTACGCGCCCCGAGCGGACGCTACCTGCACCACAACTTCGTGGTCGCACTGCTCAACGACCTGTTCGGCATCCAGGCCCGCGGCGGCTGCTCCTGCGCGGGGCCGTACGGTCACCGGCTGCTCGGGATCGACATCGAGCGGTCGCACGAGTTCGAGCGGGAGATCGCGCACGGCTGCGAGGGGATCAAGCCGGGCTGGGTGCGGGTCAACTTCAACTACTTCATCTCCGGCCTGGTCTTCGACTACGTCGTCGAGGCGGTCCGGCTGGTCGCCCGGAACGGCTGGCGGCTGCTGCCGGACTACCGCTTCGAGCCGGCCAGCGGGCTGTGGCGGCACCGCGAGGCCGCGGTTGAGCCACCGTTGCGGCTCGCCGACGTCCGGTACGACGAGGACGGCAGGATGCGCTACCCGCGGCACGCCGACCGGGCACCGGACAGCGAGCTGGTGCGCTACCTGGAGGAGGCGCGGGCGCTCTTCGCCGCCGCGGGCGCGCCGCCGGACGGCGACCCGGCCGGGCTGGTGTCCGCGGACTTCGAGCACCTGCGCTGGTTCGAGCTGCCCGCCGGCTGCCTGGCCGCGCCCGTACGGTAAGGCCGGGCGTGGAGTACGTCCCGGCCCTTCTGCACGGGAGAAATGTGCGAGTCCACACAGTCCGGTACGTGGCGTCAACGTCCGACAAATGCGGCCCTCTCCATCCGACACCGGGCCGGGCGACGAATGCCGCTATTCGACGAGGACGATCAAGGAATCGGGGCGGTCGAGCCCCGGCTTCATGATCCCGTACGACTTCTTGATCGTCGCGGAAGCGCCGGTCCGGCGGCTGCTCGGAGTGGATGAATCAATACGGTGAGCCTGACAGAACTCGCGGTTGCCGCATCGGCGTGATAGGAACTGTGCCCGATCCACGGGACGAATGTCCGGTGAGTCGGCACGGGGTGGAGATGCACGAGAACCAGATCGCACGACCAGTCGACGGACGCCATGTGCTGCGGGACCAGCGACCGCCGCACCGACCGGCCGCAGCCTCCGCACGGAAGCACCGGCGAGCCGGCAACCGACCGTCCGGAGGGTGGCTCGATCAGCTGCTGACCACCACTCCGGGTCATCAGGAGCGGACGGCCGTGCCGCCGCCGTTCGCGCCGGCCATGCGGCCCGACTCCGCCGCCACCGTCACCGACCCGCCGCCGCTCGAATGGGCGCCCGGGGCGGTCGACCGTCCCCGGCTCGACCGGCAGCGGGCGCTTGCGCAGCTCGCCTGGTTCCTGCCTACGCTCCTGGCCGGCGCGCTCGGGCTGATCCGGATCGGCTGGCCTGCCCTCTGGGCGGACGAGTTGGCGACCTGGGGAATGGTGACCGTCCCCTGGGAGCGGGCGTGGCGGTCCCTGCAGCACACGGACGCCACGCTGGGCGCCTACTACGGGTTCATGCACGTCTGGGTCCGGGTCCTCGGCGCCTCCGACGTCCTGCTGCGACTGCCGTCCGTGCTGGCTATGGCAGGGGCCGCCGGGCTGACCGCCCGGATCGGCACCCGGCTGGCCACCCCCCGGGTGGGCCTGCTGTCCGGCCTGCTGTTCGCGGTGCTCCCCACCACCTCCCGGTACGCCCAGGAGGCCCGCCCCTACGCGCTCGTCGTGTTCGTCGCGGCCCTGTGCAGCCTCGCGCTGGCGCGCCTGCTGGACCGTCCGCGGGTCCGCCTGCTGGTCGGCTATGCGCTGGCAGTCACCCTGCTCGGACTGCTGCAGGCAATTGCCCTGCTGCTGATCCCCGCGCACGCGCTGGTCGTGCTCGCCGTCCGCCGGTCGCTGTTCCGGCCCTGGCTCGTCGCGGTGGGGGCCGGCATGCTGCCGGCGCTGCCCGTGCTCTACCTGGGCAGCCAGCAGACCGCTCAGGTGTCCTGGATCCACCCGCCGACCCCGAGCAGCCTCACCGCGTATCCCGCGACGCTGCTGGGGGCCGCGGTCGGCGCGGGCATGGTGCTGGCGCTGGCCATGTCCACGATCTCGACGCGCCATCCGACCGTCCTCTACACGAGCTGGGCGGTCACGCCGGTGATCGGCCTGTTCGCGGTGTCCCAGCTGACGGCCCTGTGGCTGCCGCGGTACCTGCTGTTCACCACGCCGGCATGGGCGCTGCTCGCCGGGACCGCCCTCGGGCGGGCCCGGCTCGTCCGCGGCGTCACCGGGCTGGTCGTCGTGGCGGCCGTCGGCGGCACCGCCCAGGTGGGCGTGCGCCAGGCCGACGGGCACCTGCAGGCGACGCGGGAGGCCGCGGCGCTGATCTCGGCCCGGATGAGGCCGGGGGACGCGATCGTCTACAGCTCCCGCGACAGCGGTGCCACTGTGTACGGCACGCCCGACCGGGTGGGACGAGACCTGGTGGCGCACTACATCCCGGCCGACCGCCGCCCGGTGGACGTCCTGCAGGTCGTCGCCCAGCGCACCGCGGGCCGGATCACCGCGGTGGAATGCGCGAACGTGGCCAGCTGCCTGGGCAACCGGAAGCGGGTCTGGGTGCAGCGCCTCGGTCATCAGGCAGACCCCCTGCAGGGCCTCGGCGGGACCAAGGGCGCCGTTCTCGGCAGCCGGTACTACGTGTCCGCGGTCTGGTATCCCCGCGGCCTCACGGTTGCGCTGGTCCTGCTCAAGCCAACGGACTGACCCGTGCCGACCACCCCGGAGCAGCGCTGATCATGCTCGCCTTCCTCCTGCAGGTCGACGCCTGGATCACGGACGGGCAGGTGCGTCTGTTCGCGACATTCATGGCGGTGATCTGGGTACTGTGGCTGATCCGGGTGATCCTCGCCCACCACTACTGGCCGACGCAGTACGCCTGGTACGGCACCACCTCGGTGATCATCCCCGTCGTCGACGAGCCAGCAGAGCTCTTCCGCGCGGTCCTGGCGCGGATCGTCGACCAGCGGCCGACCGAGGTCATCGTGGTCATCAACGGTCCTCGGAACCTGGTGCTGGAGAAGGTCTGCGCCGACTTGGGCGTGCAGTGGCACTGGACGGAGACCGCGGGCAAGCGCAACGCGTTGCGCCTGGGCGTCGCGCTGTCCCGGGGGAAGATCTCCGTCCTCGTCGACTCGGACACCTTGTGGACGCCCGGCACCCTCGGCGAGCTGGTCAAGCCGTTCGCTGACCCGACCGTCGGTGGTGTCACCAGCCGGCAGCGCATCATCGAGCCCGACCGTAGCGTGCTGACCCGCTGGGCCGACTGGCTGGAGAACGTGCGCAACGAGTACTCGATGCCGGCGATGAGCGTGCTGGGAACCGTCGGCTGCCTGCCGGGGCGCACCATCGCCTTCCGCCGCAGCATCCTGCTCGGCTGCATGGACCGCTTCCTGACCGAGCGCTTCCTCGGGGTGTTCCTCGAGGTGAGCGACGACCGGGCGCTGACGAACTACACGCTGATGGCCGGCTACAAGACCGTTTACCAGTCGACGTCGCTCGTCTACACCGACGCTCCCACCTCCCTGCGGCAGCTGGTGAGACAGCAGTTCCGCTGGGCCTGCGGGTCGCAGTACAACACCTTGCGCATGCTGCCGTGGATGCTGCGGGAAACGCCGGTGCTGGCGTTGTTCTGCACCGCCGACGTGGTGGTGCCGTTCGTCCTCGTGGGCTCGTACCTGGCGTGGGGGGTCGCGGTGCTGCGGGGCCGGAAGACCCCCCTGTACGACCAGGTTCCACTGCCCAGCCAGCCCTGGACGGCCCTGCTCGTCATCCTCGCCCTCAGCCTGTCGATGACGCTGCTGTCCTTCGCCATCCGGTTCGGCCGGCACTTCTCGCACCGGCCCCGGGACATGCTCTACCTCCCCGTCTTCATGCTGATCAACGTCCTGGCGCTGATGCCGATCCGGGTCGTCGGCTTCGTCCGGATGGGTCACAACCCGGGGTGGGGCACCCGGTCGAACGCCTACCGGGGCGGGGCGGCCCGGAACCCGCAGGCGATGATCCCGTACCTGCTGGGCGCGGCGATGCTCGCCGGGGCGGTGCTGGTCAGTGTCTAGGCAGGCGCGGTCCAGGCATACCAGGCGCAGAAGGCGGCGGTCGGCGCTGTGGATCATCATGAACGGCGTCCTGCTCGCGGCGCTCACCCTCTGGCTGGTGGCGCGTGCGTTCGCCGGCAGCCCGGCGTCGGGCCCGCCGGCGGCGCCCGGAATCACGGCCGGTGCGGCGAGCGGGTCGGCGGCACCGCCGCCGGTGCCCACCCGCGACGTGTTCCTGCGGCCGCGCGGCCCGCACTTCGGCCTGACGACGGCGCAGTCGCCGTGGTCGCCGAGCGAGCTCGACGCCCTCTCGCGCAAGGCCGGTGCCCATCCGAGCCTGCTCCAGTTCTTCGTCAAGTGGAACCAGGACTTCCGGCCGGACGCGGTCGCGATGTGCTACCACCAGCACGCGCTGCCGCTGCTGTCCTGGGAGCCGTGGGCCGGCGCCAGGTACGGCGAGAGCCAGCCCGCGTTCGCACTGCGGAAGATCTCGACCGGTGCCTACGACCCCTACATCACCAGGTTCGCCACCGCCGTCCGGAACCAGCGGTGGCCGGTGGCGATCCGGTTCGCGCACGAGATGAACGGCTTCTGGTACCCGTGGTCGGAAGGTCGTTCCGGGAACCGCCCCGGTGACTTCGTCCAGGCCTGGCGACACGTGCACGACGTGTTCGGCCGGGTCGGTGCGACGAACGTGATCTGGGTGTGGAGCCCCAACATCGTCCGGCCGGTGCCCCGGGTCGGCTTGCGTCAGCTGTACCCCGGCGACAAGTACGTCGACTGGGCCGGAATGGTCGGCTACGGCGCGGGGGAACGGACCGCGGCGGAGGTGTTCGACCCGACGATCGCGGTGCTGCGCGCCTTCACCCGCAAGCCGCTGCTGATCACCGAGACCGGCGCGCAGCCCGGCCCGGCCAAGGCGGCCTGGACCGCGTCGCTCTTCCCCTGGCTGCGGCAGCATCGTGACGTGATCGGCTTCACCTGGTTCGAACTGTCCCCGGCCGAAGGTGCATCGGCGGACTGGCGGTTCACCGCCGATCCGAGGGCGGAGAAGGCGTTCCACGACGGGATCGTCCAGGCGAGCCTGGCTCCGCCCGTCGCCTACCACGGGCCGGGTGGCTGAGCCGGTGCCGGTGCTCCGGGTGCCGAGACTGCCGGCCCGGCCACACCCGGCTCGGGGTCCTGCCCGGGCGCCCCGGCTCCGGACGCGCGTCGCCGGTGCCGCCGTTCTGCTCGCGGTGGTGCTGACGACCTGTGCCCTCGTCTTCGGGACCACGTCGCCGCCGGCGGCCAGGGCGCGCGTCGACACGACCGTACGGGTGTCGGCGGACAGAGTGCTGGGCTGGTTCGACAACCCGGCCTGGTACCAGAACCAGAGCGGCCCCAACTCGCCCCTCGGCCCCCGCAACCTCGACCTCGTCGAGGCCTTGGACGTACACGTCGCCCGGGTCTGGGCACTGCCCCGCGGATACTACGACCCGGAAACGCACCGGTACGACTTCGACTTCGCCGGCAGCGAGGGCACGAGCACGTACCGGTATCTCGACCAGGTCTCCGGCTACGCACGGCGGTTGCTGCTCAACCTGGGCGAGTGCGCGCCCGACCTGCTGCTGCTCGATGACCCGGCCGAGTGCCGACGGGTCTTGCATGACGGTCTCATCGCCTACAAGCGGCGTTATCCCTCGATCCGCTATGTCGAGCTCTTCAACGAGCCGGACAAGACCTGGCCGGTACCGGACGGCCATTGGGAGGGACTGACCGTCCACGACTATTACGAGTGGTATCGCATCGGCTACTCGGTGGTCAATGAGGTCAACCGTGACCTGCACCCGAGAATCCCGCTGCGGATCGGCGGACCGGCGGCCGCCAGCTTCGACGGGGCATTCCTGCGGGGATTCCTCGACCGGTACGCCCGCGACCCGGACCCGGCAAGGCGGCTGGATTTCATCTCCTACCACCAGTACAGGCACGCGGCGGATCCCGCCGCGGTGGGCACCGAGAAGCAGACCGTGCGGGAATGGTTGACGGCGCGCCGGCTCGATCCCGACACCCCCGTCTTCGTCACCGAGTACGGGGTGTTCCCCGGCGCGGCCGGTGGCCGGTCGCTGAGCGAGGACCGGCTGATCCAGGCTGCGGCGATGCAGACCCTGGCGTACTACTACGTGAACAGCGACATGGACGCCGCCATGCACTGGGTGTTCAGCCATCCCAGTAATCCGCGGAAGTCCATGTTCGTGCGCGGAGTCGACGGCCGGGTGCACCCGTACTTCAATCTGGTGCGGATGCAGAGCAGGATGAAGAGCCGGCGGGTGGCCGCGACGAGTGACGGCCTGTCCACCGCCGGCCTCGGGGTGAACGTCATGGCCACGGCCGACGGCAGCGGCGTGGCCGTGCTCACGACCAACTACCAGTGGGTCACCGGGCATGCGACGCGGGCCGTGTCGATGGACGTCGACCTGCCGGCCGGGCTCGCCCATCGACGGCTGCGGCTCGACCGTTACCTCATCGACTCGACCACCAGCAACGACGCGCACGACCCGGCCTCGTCCGGCCTGCAGCGGGTGGAGCGGCGGACGGTGAGCGCCGGGGCCACCGTCGAGACGACCTTCCGGCTGGAGCCGAACGCGCTGTCCCTGGTCGTGCTGACGCCGGCGACGGGATGAGGGATGTCTGCTCAGGGCGGTGCCTCGGGCGTGGGGTACGGTCGCCGTCCCGGCACACGAGCGCCCTCCGGCGCGGGAGGGACGGAGCCGCGCCGTGACCGAGGACCTGCGGGAGGCTGACGACCGGGCGGAGCGCCGGTGGCCGCTGTCCCGGGGCCGGCCGGCGCTCGGGAACCGCCCGCGGCTGGTGCTGGCCAGCTTCCTCATGCTCTTCGTCGAGCTGGCGTTGATCCGGTGGACGGCGGCGAACAACCTCTACCTGACCCACCTCACCAACTTCATCCTGCTCGCCAGCTTCCTCGGCATCGGGCTCGGCTTCCTGCTGGCGCGCAGCGAGCGCGACCTCTTCGCACTGGTGCCGGTCTCGCTCGGGCTGCTGGTCGGCTTCGTGCTCGCCTTCCCGGTGCAGACAGTCGACGACGGTGCGGCCTGGCGGCTCGGCGGCGCGCTCGGCATGGGGCCGCTGCCGCGCTGGGTCAGCCTGCCGGTGGTCTTCCTGCTCACCGTGGCGGTGCTGGCCGGGCTCGGGCAGGAGGTGGCCCGGACGTTCGGCCGCTTCGAGCCGCTGGAGGCGTACCGGCTGGACGTGCTCGGCAGCCTCACCGGGATCGCCGTCTTCGCCGGGGTGTCCTTCCTGCGGCTGCCGCCACTCGGCTGGGCGCTGCTCAGCGCGGCCGGCTTCCTGCTGCTGGTGGGACGCCGGCGGCGGGCCTGGCAGCTCGCCGGGATCGGGCTGGTGGTGCTGCTGCTGGCGGTCCAGTCGCTGGCCGGCGGCTTCCGCTGGTCGCCGTACTACAAGATCCGGGCGGTGGCCGCGGACGACGGCAGCCTGCGGGTGGACGTCAACAACACCCCGCACCAGACCGCCTACCCGCTCGACCGGATCGACCGGGACGACCCCTTCTACCGCTACCCGTACACGTACGCGGACCGCCGGGACGACGTGCTGGTCATCGGCGCCGGCACCGGCAACGACGTCGCGGTCGCGCTCGCCGAGGGCGCGCGGCGGGTCGACGCGGTGGAGATCGACCCGGTGCTGCAGCAGCTCGGCCGGGAGCGGCACCCGGAGCGGCCGTACTCGGACCCGCGGGTGAGCGCGCACATCGACGACGGCCGCGCCTTCCTCGAGCGCACCGCCCGCCGGTACGACCTCATCCTGCTGGCGCTGCCGGACTCCGCGACGATCGTGACCGGGCAGGCCGCGCTGCGGCTGGAGAACTACCTCTTCACCACCCAGGCGCTCGACCGGGCCCGGTCGCTGCTCAAGCCGGGCGGCACCTTCGCGATGTACAACTACTACGAGCAGTGGCTGGTGGACCGGTACGCCAACACCCTGCGGGCGGTCTACGGCACCTCCCCGTGTGTCCAGGTGGGACGGTCGCTCGGCCCGCGCCAGGAGGTCGTGCTCAGCCTCCGCAAGGACGGCACCACTCCCGGCTGCGGGAGCACCTGGCAGCCCACGGCGTCCACACTGGAGCCGTCCACCGACGACCGCCCGTTCCCGTACCTGGCGGAGCGCTCCATCCCGAGGTTCTACCTGTGGATGCTGGGGCTGATCCTGGTCGTCTCGCTGCTGCTGGTCCGGGCCGCGGCCGGACCGCTGCGGACGATGCGGCCGTACGCGGACCTGTTCTTCATGGGCGGCGCGTTCCTGCTGCTGGAGACGAAGAACGTGGTGCAGTTCGCGCTGCTGTTCGGCACCACCTGGGCGGTGAACGCGGCCGTCTTCGCCGGGGTGCTGCTCAGCGTGCTGGCCGCGATCGAAGTGGCCCGGCGGGTGCGGCTGCCCCGGCCGGCGCTGCTCTACCTGGGACTGCTGCTCGCGCTCATGGCCGCCTGGCTGATCCCGCCGGCCTCGCTGCTGTCGCTGCCGGTGGTGCCGCGGTTCTTCGCCGGTGTCGCGGTCGCCTTCGCGCCGATCTTCCTGGCCAACCTGGTCTTCGCGCAGCGCTTCAGGTCGATCGGGGCGTCCACGACGGCCTTCGGCGCGAACCTGCTCGGCGCGATGGTCGGCGGCGCGCTGGAGTACTTCGCGCTGGTGACCGGCTTCCGCTTCCTGCTGGTGCTGGTGGCCGTCCTCTACGGACTCGCCTTCCTCACCGGTCGGCGGCACCTGGCCGGGGTCGGGTAGCCCGCCGCGTCAGCGCCGGCCGACGAAGGCGAGCGCCTCCCGGGCGAGGCCGGACCAGTCCGCGCCCGGGGCCACGGTGAGCCACTCCTTCATCGGCCGGCCCTTGCCGGCGTCGAACGGCCCGCCGGCGCCGTCCGCGATCAGCGCGTCCACCCGGGACCTCGGCAGCTTCACCACCAGGGAGCCGCCGGTGAGCATCGCGAAGATCCGGCCGTCCGTCTTCAGCGCCGCCGCACCGAAGGCGCCGCCGGCACCGGGCGGGGTGACTCCCGGCTCGCCGGTCAGCTCCTCGACCAGCGCCGCGTACCGGGCCTCGGCGTCCGTCGTCACGCCCGCGAGTATGCGGGACCGACCGGTCGCCGGCCTCGGCAGGCCTGGGCTCCGAACAAGTCGGACGGCGAGCCCCACATCTGCCCTTCGCGCTCGAACGGGCACTACTCGTTTCAGACTGGGTGTCTCGGGGAGGTCACACGGTGAGGGCCGGCCCGCCCGGTGGCCGACCGGGGCACATCGGAGAGACGCCATGCTTCGTTCACTCTCACTGGCTGCGGTGGCGGCGCTGTTCGCGGCGCTCGCCGCCCCGGTTCCAGCGGCCGACGCCGCGACGACGACGTTGCCTGCCGAAAGGGACAACAACACGTCGGCCTGCAGCGGCGTGGGATCACCGGGGCCGTGGTGCAAGGGAGCCTTCATCGGGACGCGGAACAGCAGGAGCGGCACGATCGAGCCCGCGCCGGGAAACGTGAGCTCGGTGCCGGTCGGCTCGCTGCTCTACGGCGGCAACACGACCAAGGTCTACATCCACCTCCAGCCCTGGTTCCACGTCTGCCACACCTCGGCAACGGCCTTCCCGGTCGGAACCGACAGCAACAACAACGGCCAGCTGGACCGGTCGGAGTTCCAGCGCTGCAATGGCCACATCGAGGTCGGCTACAACTCCGACGACCCCGCCACGGTCGACGCCCAGATCAACAGCATGACCGCGCGGGGATTCGACGGTGTCGAGATCAACTGGTACGGGAAGCCGACGGCGACCTGCGCGCCGTCGAACAACTCGGACAGTCGCTGCGTGGAGGACACGACGACGCGGCTGTACAGGGACAACCTCGCCGCGCGCTGCGGCGCCGGCGGCTGTCCGTTCCTCCTGACGCTCGACTTCGACCAGGGGATGTTCACGCAGGGCTCCAACCAGTGCGCGAGCGACTCGACCGAGCCGAGTTGCATAGCAACGAGGCTCAAGGCCGCGTTCGACCACGCGAACACGACGTACTTCGGTAGCCCCGCCTACCTCAAGCAGGGCGGCCGGCCGGTGGTGTCGTTCTTCATCGCGGAGAGCACGGTCATCGGCAGCACGCAGTGCACGACCGGCTCGCCCTGCCAGAGCCCGACGACCGCCGTGACGCCGAACGGCACGTGCACCAGCCAGTCGAACTGCTGGGAGGCCATCTGGCGATCCGTCCGCGCCCACGTGCAGGGCTTCTCGAACGGGAACCCGTTGTTCATGTTCCGCAACGCCGGTGCGTTCAACCACGTCCAGACCGACGGCGGGTTCGCCTGGACGAACCACAACAACCCGGCGTGCGACGGCACCGCCAACCGGCCCACGAACAACGACGTGCTCGGCCTGTGCTACCTGGACAACTTCTACGAGACTGCGGTCACGCACCCGTCGCTCACCCCGTGGGGCGCCGCCTGGCGGGGTGCCGACGACGTTGCCGCGACCTGGGGAGACGACGTGGTCACGCCGCAGCGATGCGGCCAGACGTTCCTGCTGACCATGCTCGAGGAGAACTACAACGGCAACGGCGGCTACGGCGGCTCGACCGCGTACTACTCGACCTCCCGCCAGCTTCCCTACATGAAGGTCGTGACCTGGAACGACTACGACGAGGGCACCGCGATCGAGCCGGGGATCGACAACTGCCAGGCGATCTCGGCCTCGGTGAGCGGCTCGACGCTGTCCTGGACCCTGGACCAGGCGGGCGACCAGCCCAACGCCGCCACGTACCGGTCCGAGACCACGGTCGACCACTACGAGGTGTTCGACTCCAGCGACGGCCAGAACCTGACGCTGGCCGCGACGATCCCGGCCGGCGGCCAGCACTCCGTCGATCTCGGCTCGCTCGATCTCGGCCCCGGGACACGCACCCTCTACGTGAAGGCCGTAGGCAAGCCGTCGATCCTCAACCACCTGTCGAACGCGGTGACGTACACGCCGGCGGCGAACCGGTTCGTGACGATCACGACCCCGACGGACGGCTCGGACGTGCTCTCGCCGGTGCACGTGGTGGCCTCCGCGACGAGCCCGAACACCGTCACGCTCTCGCAGATCTACCTCAACGGCACGAAGGTATACGAAGTGCATTCGGCGCAGGTCGACACCGACATCACGATGACCCAGGCCGGCTCGAACCGCCTGACGGTGCAGTCCTACGACGCCGGCGGAACCTTCAAGAAGACGATCTACGTCAACAACTGTGTCCTGAACCCGACCGCTCGAACGGTCACGATCTGCACGCCCCAGGACGGCGCCACGGTCACGTCGCCCGTACGGGTCCTGGCCGGGACGACGGCCGGCTCGAGCCCGGTGACCCTGGTGCAGATCTACCTTGACGGCGTCAAGGTCTACGAGGTCGCGGACGATCGCCTCGACACCACGATCTCGATCGGTGGCTCCGGCTCACACCGGCTCACGGTGCAGGCGTACGACAGCAGCGGCACGTTCAAGACGACCATTTTCGTGACCACCTGATCGGGCCATCCCTATCCTGGCGCCGTGCGCTTGCTCATCCGCGGCCATCGGTTGCCGGGACTGACCTGTGGCTCCTACACGAACATCCATGTGGGGCTCCAGGTGCGGAGCGAGCCGGTCGGTCTCGTCCCAGCCGATGCGGCTGCGGCCGAGTGGGTCGCGGAGATTCACACCAACGACGGGGACTTCCGCGGCCCAGCGGTGCACGGCAAGAAGGGCGAGCGGTTCGTCTACCTCACCTGGGGAACCGTCGCTGGTGACTCCTTCAGTATGTTCCGGCGGGCGAAACTCATGCTGGCGGATCTTCCCGTCGATGCTGACGAGGTCACCCTTGACGTCGATCTCACAGATGAGGGCGGCATGCCGCGCTGTGGCCGGTTACGCCCGCCAGCGCTCCGGATCAGGTGACTGCGCGCCCAATCTGCTGAACCGTCCCCAACGCGGCCGGGCCGTTCGACTTCATGGCCTCGATGGCGCGCAGGCAGAGCCGCCGGCCCACCTCCTGG
>JBJMII010000150.1:0-7894 GCA_045806925.1 Mycobacteriales bacterium | reverse complement strand
GGTGCTGGCGAAGCCGCCGGTCCGCAAGCTCGCCAAGGACCTGGGCGTCGACCTGAGCGCACTCACCGGCAGCGGGCCCAACGGGGTGATCACCCGGGCCGACGTCGAGTCGGCGGCCCGGCCCGCCGACGATGCGGCGGCCGCGCCCGAGGCGCAGCCGACGATGCCGGCGGCCGGCTGGGATGCCTCCCGGGAGCAGCGGATCCCGATCAAGGGTGTCCGCAAGCACACGGCGGCGGCGATGGTGGCGAGCGCGTTCACCGCGCCGCACGTCACCGAATGGGTGACGGTGGACGTCACGCCGACCATGGAGCTGCGGCGGCGGGTGGCCGCGCTGCCGGAGTTCGAGGGCATCAAGGTGAGCCCGCTGCTCTTCGTGGCCCGGGCGCTGCTGCTCGCGATCCGGCGCAACCCGATGATCAACTCCGCCTGGGACGAGGCCGCCCAGGAAATCGTGATCAAGGAGTACGTGAACCTCGGGATCGCCGCCGCCACGCCCCGTGGCCTGGTGGTGCCCAACATCAAGGACGCCGGCCGGCTCGGCCTGCGAGACCTGGCGGTGGCGCTGGCTGAGCTGACCGAGACCGCACGGGCCGGCCGGACCGGTCCGGCCGACCTGGCCGGTGGGACGATCACGATCACGAATGTCGGCGTCTTCGGCGTCGACTCGGGCACGCCGATCCTCAACCCAGGGGAGACGGCGATCCTGGCGCTGGGTGCGGTGCGGGAGATGCCCTGGGTGGTGGACGGGCAGATCGCCGTCCGGCAGGTCACGCAGCTCGCGCTGTCCTTCGACCATCGGATCGTGGACGGCCAGCTCGGCTCGCAGGTGCTGTCCGACCTCGCGGCCATCCTGGCCGACCCGGGCCTGGCGATGGCCTGGTGGTGACGACGTGCGGAGTAGGGGCGGTAACGGCCGAACGATCGAGGGTGAGGACCGCACGGGAGCTTGACGATCGGGGCATAAAACCGTCCTCGTCGGTGTCGTACCTGATGCTATGACGAGGAGGATGAAGGCTGTGCGGTCCATGAAGGTGCGGCGCCGGAGCCATCTGGCGATCCGGCGCGAGCGTCAGGTCGAGCGGGCGCTCGAGGCGGTGTCACCCGACACGCTGCAGAACGAGGCCCGGGCGTTCGCCCAGACCCAGTTCAACCGCTGACGACAGGCCGGCCGCCCACGGGCGGCGACGGCAACCGGGCCCGGCAGGCAATCGCCTCGCCGGGCCCGGCGCATTCCGGCAGCGGGAACGGAGGGGGGACCGAGATGGTTGGGCGAGACGTGCCGACCCTCCGCGCCCGGGCGCGTGTCCGGGCTCCTGAGTTGCACGGCGCCGGCGGCTGGCTCAATACGGGCGGCAAGCCGCTGAGCCTCGCCGAGCTCCGGGGCCGGATCGTGCTGCTCGATTTCTGGACCTTCTGCTGCGTCAACTGCTTGCACGTCATCGAGGAGTTGCGCGGGCTCGAGCGGCGCTACGCCGACGTGCTCGTCGTCATCGGCGTGCATTCGCCGAAGTTCCCGCACGAGGCCGACCACGCCGCCCTCGCGGCCGCGGTGGAGCGCTACGAGCTGCCCCACCCGGTGCTGGACGACCCGGAGCTGGGCATGTGGCGGCAGTACGCCATTCGTGCCTGGCCGACGCTGGTCGTCATCGACCCCGAGGGGTACGTCGTCTCGGTCGCCGCCGGCGAGGGCCATGCCGAGGCGCTGGACCGGCTGGTCGGGGAGCTGGTCGTCGAGCATCGCGGCCGCGGCACGCTCCGGAGCGGCGACGGGCCGTACGTGCCGCCGCCACCGCCGACGACCGCCTTGCGCTTCCCGGGCGGTGTCACCGTCACCCCGACCGGCACCCTGCTGGTCGCCGACTCCGGTCACCACCGCCTGGTCGAGGTGCAGCCGGACGGCGAGACGGTGCTGCGGCGGATCGGCAGCGGCGAGCGGGGGCGCACCGACGGCGGCCCGGCCGAGGCGAGCTTCGCCGACCCGCAGGGGCTCACGTTGCTGCCGCCGGAGATCGCCGCGGAGGTCGGCTACGACGTCGTGGTGGCCGATACCGTCAACCACCTGCTCCGCGGTGTCCGGCTCCGGGACGGCATGGTGACGACCGTCGTCGACCTGCCCGCCGCGCTGGCCGGCGCCGGGGCCGGCACGGTCACCGGCCCCGTTCCGGGCGTGCCGTCACCCTGGGACGTCGCCTGGTGGGACGAGCAGCTGGTGGTCGCGGCCGCCGGCGTGCACCTTCTGCTCGGCGTCGACGCCCGGACCGGCCGGACCGGGATCCTGGCCGGCACCACGGTCGAGGGCCTACGCGACGGACCGGCGCTGGACTCCTGGCTCGCGCAGCCCAACGGTCTGGCGGCGTCGGGCGACCGGCTGTGGATCGCCGACGCCGAGACCTCCGCGTTGCGCTGGCTGGAGCGCGACCCGGACGGCGGCCACCGCGTCCGGACCGCGGTCGGTGCGGGCCTCTTCGACTTCGGCCACGTCGACGGGCCCGCCGCTACCGCCCGTTTCCAGCATCCGCTGGGCGTGACGGCGCTGCCGGAGGGTGGCGTCGCGGTGCTGGACACGTACAACGGGGCGGTCCGCCGCTACGACCCGACCACCGACACCGTGTCCACGCTGGCCGTGGACGTCGCCGAACCGACCGCCGCGGTGCTGCTCGACGGCGACCTGGTCGTGGTCGAGTCGGCCGCGCACAGGCTGACCCGGCCGGTCGCGCCCGGCACCATGCGGGAGGTGACGGCGCCGGCCCGGCGGACCGCCCGGCCGGCGGCGGAGATCGGCCCCGGACCGGTGACGCTCACGGTCGTCTTCGAGCCGGCGCCCGGCCAGCGGCTGGACGACCGGTACGGGCCGTCCACCCGGCTGCAGGTCAGCGCCTCGCCGACCGAGTTGCTCAGCACCGGGGCCGGCGACTCGGTCGAGCTGACCCGGCGCCTGGTCGTCACCGAGGACCTACCGGAGGGCGTACTGCACGTCACGGCGCACGCCGCCAGCTGCGACGACGGCGTCGAGCACCCGGCCTGCCACGTCAGCCGGCAGGACTGGGGCGTCCCGGTGCGGGTGCGTGCCGGCGGCCCGGACCGGCTGACGCTGATGCTGCGCGGGCTCGACCCCGGACAGACCTGAGCGGGCTGCAGGCGGCGACCCACCTATGCGGTCAGCAGCCGGCGACGCAGCGCGGCAACCTCGTCCGCTCCGAAGCCGACCGACGCCAGCCAGCCGACCGGCCCGCCGAAGCGTTCGTCGAGCACCTCCAGGAAGCGCCACATGGTGTGGGCACGCGGCCGGTGCACGTCCGTGGGCAGGCCGTCGAGATCGGCCAGGTATGTCGGGCTGGCCATCAGCCGGGCCAGGATCTGCTCGAGCCGCTCACCGGTGGCCACGTAGTCCGCCACGATCGACTCGCGGGACACGCCCGCGGCGGCCAGCGCGACCGCCACCACCACGCCGGTCCGGTCCTTGCCGGCGGCGCAGTGCACGACCACGGCTCCGCCCGGCGCGGCCAGCACGCGGACCGCGTCCACGACACTGTCCGGCCGGTGCTTGAGATACCCGAGGTAGAAGCCGATCGAGGGGTTGTCCGCGTCCGGGTCGGCGGCCGCCGCCCGGCCCCGGTCGGTCTGCCACGGCAGCACCGTGTCCGCCTCCACGTCGGTCATCCGACCGCTCTCCGGATACAGCGACAGGTGCCGGTGCGTCACCCGCGGCTCCGCCGTCAGCGGGCCGGGTCCCTCTTTGTCGACCTCGACCGAGGTCCGCAGGTCGACGATCGTCCGGACACCCAGGTCGTCGACCAGTCGCCGTACGTCGCCCGGCGTCAGGCCCTGCAGGTTGTCCGCGCGCAGCAGCCGGCCGGGCACGGTCCGCCGCCCGTCGTCGGTGGGCAGCCCGCCGAGATCGCGCACGTTCACGGCACCGTCGAGAGGCACCCAGAGCGGTTCGGCGGTCATCCTCCGTAGCCTATGCCTGTGCCTGGCAGGTGCGCGGACGGGCGCGGCGCGCGAGGATGTGACCGGGCGGCAGGCGTCCGGAAAGGCCTGGTGGCGGCGATGGCATACGACTTCGACCTGCTGGTCCTCGGCTCCGGCCCCGGAGGCCAGAAAGCGGCGATCGCGGGCGCGAAGCTCGGCCGGCGGGTGGGGATCGTCGAGCGGCGGCACATGGTGGGCGGGGTCTGCATCAACACCGGCACGATCCCGTCGAAGACCCTGCGGGAAGCGGTCCTGTACGTGACCGGGCTCAGCCAGCGCGAGTTCTACGGCCAGTCGTACCGGTTGAAGGAGGAGATCACGGTCGCCGATCTCACCGCGCGCACGCAGCACGTGATCGGTCGCGAGATCGACGTCATCCGCAGCCAGCTCGCCCGCAACCACGTGCAGATGCTCATCGGGACGGGCCGGTTCTCGGAGCCGAACGCTGTCGTGGTCACCGCTGACGACGGCACCGAGCGGCGCGTCACCGCGGAGAAGTTCGTCGTCGCGGTCGGGACCAGACCGGCTCGTCCGACCACAGTGGACTTCGACGGGCGCACGGTGGTCGACTCGGACCAGATCCTGGACCTCGATCACGTACCACCGACGATGGTGGTGGTGGGCGCCGGCGTGATCGGCATCGAGTACGCGTCGATGTTCGCCGCGCTCGGCACCAAGGTGACGGTGGTCGAGCGCCGCGACCGGATGCTGGAGTTCTGCGACCTGGAGATCATCGAGGCGCTGAAGTACCAGCTGCGCGATCTCGCGGTGACCTTCCGGTTCCGCGAATCGGTGGCCAGGGTGGAGCGTCACGACGGCGGCGCGCTGACTCTCCTGGAGAGCGGCAAGCGGATCCCGTCGGACACGGTGATGTACTCGGCCGGTCGGCAGGGCGTGACCGAGCAGCTCGATCTCGAGAAGGTCGGCCTGGAGGCGGACTCCCGCGGCCGTATCAAGGTCGACAACGACTTCTGCACCTCGGTGCCGCACGTCTACGCGGTCGGCGACGTCATCGGCTTCCCGGCACTCGCCGCGACCTCGATGGAGCAGGGCCGCCGCGCGGCGTACCACGCCTGCGAGGAGCCGGTCGAGACGCCGATGTACGACTGCCAGCCGATCGGCATCTACACGATCCCGGAGATCTCGTACGTGGGGAAGACCGAGGACCAGCTGACCGAGGAGTCGGTGCCTTTCGAAGTCGGCATCTCCCGCTACCGCGAGCTCGCCCGCGGCGCGATCCTCGGCGACTCGTACGGGATGCTCAAGCTGCTGGTGCACTCCGACACGCGGCGGCTGATGGGAGTGCACGTCTTCGGTACCGGCGCCACCGAGCTTGTCCACATCGGACAGACGGTGATGGGTCTCGGCGGCACCGTCGACTACCTCGTCGACGCGGTCTTCAACTACCCGACGCTGGCCGAGTCGTACAAGGTGGCGGCCCTGGACGCGATGAACAAGATGCGTGCGGTGGCGCGGATGGCGACGTACTGAGGGTGGTTCCTCCCGCTGCCGGCGCGGAGGCGGAGCTGGCCCGGTTGCGCCGGCCGACCGGACCGTGGCTGCACCTGCTGGACGCCGCCCCCGCCGATGCCCGCCAGCTCGGCTGGGTGCTGAGCCGGGACGGGGTCGTGGTCCGGATCCTGCGTGGCCACTGTGGACGGTCCACCTACGGGTTACTGGACGAGGTAGGCGCGGCGCTGCAGCTGCCCGGCGACCCGGCGGAGGACTGGTCGGCGCTCGGCACGCTGCTGACCGACATGGGGTGGCTGCCCGCAGCGGGGCACGTCCTGGTGGTGACCCGGGCGTCGCTGCTGCTCGCCGCGGAGCCGGTACGGGAGCTGCGCCGGCTGGTCGGGGCGGTCCACGACGTGGCACGAGGGCGGGCCGAGGAGGGCGACCCGGTCCCGTTCCATTTGGTGCTGCAGGACGACACGGTCGGGATCGCCACGCTGCGCCGGCGACTGGACGCGGTGGGCGCCAAGCACGCCGACCTCGCCGGGTGGGACGCCGAGGAGCCGGTCGCCGAGGTGACGGCTGGCACCCGGTCGGTGCTCCGGCCGGGTCCGCCGGGCGCCGACGAGGTGGATCTCGCGGCCGGTACCGCGGTGTCCCCAGTGGATGGTGTGCGGTCGCTGGGGAGGGTGTGGGAGGAGTTCCGCGGCGGTACGGGGGCGGTGCGGGTGTACGTCCCGGTGCTGACCGATACCCGCTGGGCGGCACCGGTGGCAGCGTTGATCGCCGGGGCGGCGGCGGAGGCTGGCGCTTCGTGCGTGGTGGTGCCGGTGCCGGTGGAGGTGGCCGCGCGCGACTCGCGGCAGGTGGCGGTGGGATCAGCGGCGACGGTGGTGTGGCCGGTGCCGGAGCTGCCCCCGGCCCCGGGCCAGGGCGCGGACGCCACCGCGGCGGCTGACCCGGCGACTCTGCGGGATGCGGCGAATGCGGAGGGTACGGCCCGCGCGGCCGGGTTCGAGGGGCCCGCCCGGTCGACAGGTTCGGGTGACGCCGCGGGTGGTGCTGGCGGCGGGGCGGCCGGGGCGGCCGGCGATGAAGCGGCATGCAGCGAGCGGCCGGGGGCCGGGGACCGGCACTTCGAACTGGTGGCCGCGAACCTCCAGTGGGACTTCGACCCCGGCGACCCCGACCCGGATGCCGTCGACGCCGCGGTCGTCGCCCATGTGAGCACCGCCGGGCGTACCACCCGGCTCTTCCGAACGTGGGTCAAGGAGCCGGACGACGGCTGGGTCCGCGTCATCGTCGCGTACGTCGGCCCGCGCGGCTCGATCGCGGAGGTCGAGGCCGAGCGGACCGCGGTGGTGGACGCGCTGCAGCGTGCCGGTGAGGTCCGGTGTTGCGTCGAGGTGCTCGCCGCCTCCGACGTCGGCGACGTGCACCGGTGGCTGGAGGAGCGCTGCCGGTCGCTGTGGCCGACCGGGCCGCAGAGCCGGCCGCAGACCGGTCCCCTCCCGGCGGACACCGACTTCGCCCCCGGGCCGGGTCCCGAGGACCTCGAAGATCTCGTCCGGTGGGCGACCGACAGCACCGGCGTGACCGCCCTGGTCACCGCCTGGGCCGACCTCGCCGGCAGCCGGACGCTCATCGTCGGCGTCGTCGTCGACGGCTCGACCGACCCCGACCGCGTCCGGGTGGAGGCGGCCCGGCACGCGCCCGCCGCCCGGATCGAGCCCCTTGCGCCGTCCCGCCGGCTCGAGCCCGCCCAGCTGAGGCTGACCCGGTCCGGCACCCGGCTCTGGTACCGCCGCACCGGGGCCGCCCCTGAGCAGCCCGGGAGCCGCGGTGGCCTGGCCCGCGTGGACCCCCCGAAGGTCGTCGCGCTCGGCCCGCTGCCGGTCCGGGACACCGACGAGCCGCGCGGGGACGTCCAGCTCGACGGCTTCACGCTGGTCGGCATCGACCGGCGGACCGAGATCGCCAAGGGGAACCCGCAGCCGGACGAGCAGGACACCAGGATCGTCCAGTGGGCGCAGGTGGAGCCCGCCGCGATCGCCGTGCTCAGAGCGGTCGCCACCGTGGGCGAGGGGACGATCCCGGTCTACTGCGCCTGCGTCAAGCCGGAGGCCGACCCCGAGGCGGTCCGCCGGCAGCTGGCCGCCGCGGTCGCCGCCACCGGCGCCACCCGCGCCGCCGCGGAGGCGTTCGCGCCGGCCGGCGAGATCTCGGCCTTCCACCTGGACCTGGCCGTCGGCAGCACCCGCCTCTGGCCGGTCAGGGCCTGAGTACTGCACCGGCGGTCATCGTGGACCACGGCTGGGTCGGCGGGATGTGAGGGGTCGGGCGGCGCTCCCGGCGGGCCCGCGCCCCGGAGCCACCCCACCCCGTCCTACCACCCCCGGCGGGTCGGCACAGGCCCGGGGGCGTCGGGGCGTGCGGCCGGGGGGCGGGGCTGTGGCGGTGGGTCAGG
>JBJMII010000149.1:0-49550 GCA_045806925.1 Mycobacteriales bacterium | reverse complement strand
GATCGCGTTCGGCATGCCCTTGGCCATCAGCGTGGTGCCGTCCACCGGGTCGACGGCGACGTCGCACTCGGCGCCGAGCCCGTCGCCGACCTCCTCGCCGTTGTAGAGCATCGGCGCCTCGTCCTTCTCGCCTTCGCCGATGACCACCACCCCGCGCATGGACACGGTGCCGATCAGCGTGCGCATGGCGTCGACCGCGGCCTGGTCGCCGCCGTTCTTGTCGCCGCGGCCGACCCAGCGGCCGGCCGCCATGGCCGCCGCCTCGGTGACCCGGACCAGCTCGAGCGCGAGGTTGCGGTCCGGTGCCTCCCGGTGGACGGCGAGCTCGGGTGGGACGTCGGTCACGGTCCAACCTCCGGTCTCGGTCGGTGCGGGCGGTGCGGTCAGCATCCTCCCAGATACGGTCCCACCGGGCTGGACCGACAACGGAGGAGCGACAATGGGCGAGTGAGCACCGTCGCGGGCCGGCAGCGGGCCGAGCGGACGACCGGCCGCACCTTCGTCGGCCTGCTGCGGGCGCTGGTCCCGTCGCTGCTCGTGGTGCTCTTCCTGGTCTGGTGGCAGCGCGGGGACAGCCAGCCGGTGCCGACGGTCGACCCCGGGCCCGAGATCGCGTACGCGAAGCGCATCTCGCCGACTCCGCTGCCGGCACCCGGGCCGCTGCCGGCGGGCTGGCGGGCGACCAGCTCCCGGGTCGACGCGCCGGCCGGGGAAGGTCGGTCGCCGGTGACGCTGAGCATCGGCTACCTGACCGCGGCCGACCGGTTCGCCCAGCTGGTGATCAGCGACCGGCCGGTGGGCCGGGTGATCCAGGACGCCGCACCGGGGGCCACCGAGGAGGGCACCGGGCCGGACGGCTTCGACCGGTACCGCACCGGGCGGGGGGAGCCGGCGCTGGTCGCCCGGCGGGCAGCGGTGACGATCCTGGTCACCGGCGACGCCGCGGTCGAGGACCTGGTCCGGCTGGCCGCAGCCGTGCACTGACGCACCGGTCGCGGCGGCTCCCGGCGAGCTCGCCGGGCGCACCGCCGGCACGGCGTGTCCGCCGCGCGTTTGCTGCACTGGGACTGCGCGATGACGTCGATGTCCCGCGTCGGTGCGTCCTGATGTCCTCTGGCCGGTCCGTGTACGGACAGTGAAGGCTTGTGCGGACTGTCACGAATGGCGCGTATCTATGGTGGCATCCGGATCTGGACTGTACTGTGCCGCTTGTCCAGACTCTCTGCCGGCAGACCGTCGATGGCTGCCTCCGTGCCTGATCGCTCCACAACCGGTGTCTGTGTGATCTGCTGCCCGTTGCACCCCGCTTCGCCCTGTCGCCCCGTTCCGAAGGAGCGCTCGTGATCACCGTGTACGACGTCGCTGTCCTGATCCGCCGTGAGATGCGCGGCAAGCTCCCGGCCAGCGCGGTGATCGAGGAACGGACGAAGCTCGACGACCTCGGCATGTCGAGCCTGCAGGTCTCCGAGGTGATCTTCTCGCTGGAGGAGAACCACGGCTTCGAGTTCGACGCCGCCCGCGCCGCGGACGTACGGACGATCGGCGACGTGATCGCGCTGGCCAACCAGGCGCAGGCGGCGGGCGCCCGGTCCGGGACCGCCAGGTCGTGACAGCGGCCCGGCACCGCCGCGGGCCCGGCCGAGGCCGGGCGACCGGGCCGGAACAGGAGGAGGATTCCCGTGGACGGTCGTGAACACCATGTCTTCATCCTGGTCACCGCGATCGTGCCGCTGCTCGGCGTGGTCGCGGCGATGGTGCTGCTGTGGAACCAGGCGGTGACCACGCCCGACCTGGTGGCGTTCCTGGTCATGTACCTGGTCACCGGCGTGGGCGTGTCGACCGGGTACCACCGGTTGCTGGCGCACCGGTCGTTCCAGACCTCCCGGCCGGTGAAGCTGTTCCTCACCGTCGGGGGCGCGATGGCGGGGCAGGGCCCGCCGCTGATCTGGGCCGCCCACCACCGCCGCCACCACCGGGTGGCCGACAAGCCGGGCGACCCGCACAGCCCGTACGCCGACCTGCAGCCGGGCATCCGGGGGGCGCTGAAGGGCCTGTGGCACTCGCACCTGGGCTGGCTTTTCGACCGGGAGCTCACCTCCGACCCGATGCGCTACTGCCCCGACCTCGCCCGGGACCGTGACATCCGGCTCATCAGCAAGCACTTCATCCCGATCGTGGTGGCCGGCCTGCTGCTGCCCGGCCTCATCGGCCTGGCCTGGACCGGCACCCTCACCGGGTTCCTCACCGCGGTGCTGTGGGGCGGCATCGTCCGGTTCTTCGTCAACAACCACGCCACGTACGCGGTGAACTCGGTGGGCCACTACTTCGGCTCGCGGCGGTTCGCCACCGCCGACGAGTCCCGCAACGTCTTCTGGCTGGCGCTGCCGTCCTTCGGCGAGGCGTGGCACAACAACCACCACGCGTTCCCGCGCTCGTTCCGGCACGGGATGCGCTGGTACGAGCTGGATCCCAGCGCGATCGTCATCGGCACGCTGGAGAGGCTGGGCCTGGCCCGGAACGTGATGCGGATCGACCCGGAGCGGATGGCGCTCAAGGCCGAGGGCATGGCCCGGGCCGGCGGCGGTCGGCAGGCGCCGGCGCACGCCCCGCAGCGCCCGCTCGCCGAGCAGGACGCGGACCAGCTCGCCGCCGTCGGCGTCACCGACGTGGAGTAGGCCGCGGCAGGGCCGGCAGGACGACCGCAGTCAGGAGGGAGCGGAGCGTGGGTCTGTGGGACCTGCTGACGCCCGGCCGGGCGCGGACGGCGCTGCACCATTGGGACGGCAGCCGCTACGCCTGCACGCCGTGGCCGGAGGTCGCCCGGCAGGCGGAGCGGATGACCGCCGGCCTGCGGGCGGCCGGCGTCGGGGCCGGTACCCGGACGGCGACGATCCTCACCAACACGCCGGACGTCGTACGCGGCGTGCTCGCCACCTGGCTCGCCGGCGGCTGCGTGGCATCGCTGCCGCTGCCGGCCCGGGGGATGTCGGCGGCCGAGTACGCCGCCCAGCTCCGGAAGCTGTGCGACCAGCTGCGACCGGAGGCGCTGTTCCTGGACGAGGCCGTGCTCGGGCTGCTGCCGGTGGACCTGCGCGAGTCGCTCGGAGCCCGGTCCTGGCAGTCGGTCGCGGGCAGCGGCCGGGTCGAGCCGGCGCCGCCCGGCGACGACGAGCTCGCCTTCGTGCAGTACTCCTCCGGCAGCACCTCGGTGCCCAAGGGCAGCATGCTGACGCCCCGGGCGATCGCGGCGCAGATGGCCATCATCACCGAGATGGTGCCGCTCGAGCCGGCCGACTCGGTGCTCAGCTGGCTGCCGTTCTCGCACGACATGGGCTTCTTCGGCTGCCTGCTGGCGCCGTGGACCGTCGGCATGGACCTGTTCGTCTCCTCGCCGGAGCGGTTCAGCATGTCGCCGGGCAGCTGGCTGCGCGACCTGGTGCAGACCGGCGCGGAGGTGACCGTCTGCACCAACACCGCGCTGTCCCTGGCCGCCCGGATGGCCCGCTCCCGGGGCCTGCCCGGGCAGCTCGCGCTGCACACGATCATCGTCGGGGCCGAGCGGGTCGAGTGGGACACGATGCGGCAGACCGTGGACGCCCTCGGACCGTACGGGGTGCGCCCGAGCACGCTGATGCCGGCGTACGGGATGGCGGAGGCCACCCTCGCGGTGACCTGCACGCCCCGTTCCGAGGCCCCCCGCTTCCTGGCCGTGGACGGCGCCGCGCTGGCCGACGGCGAGGTGCGCGAGGTGGACGGGGCCGACCCGGCCGCGACCCGGCTGGTCAGCAGCGGGCCGTCCTGCCCGGGGGTGCGGCTGGGCGGGCTGACCGGCGACGCGGTCGCCGAGATCCAGGTGTCCTCGCCCAGCCTCGCCTCCGGCTACTACGGCGACGAGGCGCGGACCGCGCACCGCTTCGTCGGCGGCGAGCTGCACACCGGCGACATCGGCTTCGTCCGGGACGGCTACCTCTACCCGGTCGGCCGGATCGACGACGTGCTCTCCATCGGTGGCCGGAAGGTCTACGCCCGCGAGATCGAGTCCGCGGTGGACGACCTCGACGGGGTGCGGCGGGGCTGCTCGGCGCTGGTCGACACCCACCACGGCGGCCGGCAGCGGCTGACCCTGCTCGTCGAGGTGACCAGTGCCCGCGCGGATCCCGGGGAGCTGGCCAGGCAGGCCGCGTCGCTGGCGATGAGCAAGGCGGCGGTCGCGCTGGACCGGTGCGTGTTCCTGGCCAAGGGAGCGGTGCCGAAGACGCCGAGCGGCAAGATCCAGCGCTACCGCTGCCGGCTGATGCTGGACACCGGCGGGTTCCAGCCGGTGCAGACCGTCGACCTGGCCGGGGTCTAGGGCGTGCGGCCGCGGACGGTCCTCGTCACCGGCGCCTCGGGGGTGGTGGGCCGGGCGGTGGCGGCGGAGCTGCGCGACTGCCGGGTGATCGGCCTGGTGCACTCCGACGCGAGCGTGCCCGGCGTGGACGAGGTGCTGCACAGCGACCTCGCGCAGCCGTGGCTGGGGCTCGGCGAGCGGCGCTGGCGGCAGCTGGCCGCCGAGATCGACTCGATCGTGCACTCGGCGGCGCTGACCCGGTGGGGCCAGCCGTACCAGCGGTACACCGCGGTCAACGTCGAGGGCACCCGCCGGGTGGCCGAGCTGGCGGTGGCCGCCGGGGTGCCGGTGCACCTGCAGAGCACCTGCTTCGTGCACGTGATCGAGCGGGGCGAGGCGGGCCGGCTGAACCCGGCCAACGTGGTCACGCCGTACATCACCTCGAAGCTCGCGGCGGAGCGGGTGCTGGCCGACAGCGGGGTGCCGCACTCCGTCTTCCGGCCGACCAACCTGGTCGGGGACTCCAGGACCGGCGCGAGCAGCCAGCCGCAGATCGTGCAGCAGATGTCGGACTGGATCGCCCGCGGGAAGGCGCCGTACCTGCCGGTGCACCCGGGCAACCTGATCGACGTCGCGCCGCTGGACCTGCTCGCGGTCGCCGTGGCCCGGGCGGTCGAGACCGGGGACACCGGCGGGCCGTACTGGGTGACCTACGGCGCGGACGCGATGACGATGGAGCAGGCGCTGGAGATCATCACCGAGCATGCCCGGACCCGCGGCCGGCAGATCCGGCCGGTCCCGGTGGTGAACCCGGACGAGCCCTTCCCGGTGCCGCTGGAGGCGGTCCCGCCGCGCTCGCGGGCCTTCCTCAAGGTGCTCGTCGACGTCAGCGAGGTGACCCGGGGCTGCGGCGGCGTGCTGCCGTCCTCGCTGCCGCTGCTGCGGGAGCGCTTCGGGGTGCTGCCGGCCTCGGACGCCGAGGCGTACCGGCGCAGCCTCGAGTTCTGGTCGGCGGAGCGGGACGGCACCCGGCAGGTGGTGCAGGCCAGATGACCGGCGACACGGAACCGACGGGCGGCCTGCCGGCCGGCTGGGTGCCCCCGGACCTGAGCGGGGCGGTCGCGCTGGTCACCGGGGCCAGCCGGGGCGTCGGCCGGGGCGTCGCGGCGGCCCTCGGCGAGGCCGGGGCCACGGTGTGGGTGACCGGCCGCAGCGGCCGCGGCGGCGCGGCCACGGAGGGCCTGCCCGGCACCGTCGACGACACGGCCGGCGAGGTCACGGCGGCCGGCGGCAGGGGCATCGCGGTGCGCTGCGACCACACCGACGACGCCCAGGTGGAGGCGCTGTTCGGGCGGATCGGCGAGGTGTCCGGACGGCTCGACCTGCTGGTGAACAACGCCTGGTCCGGCTACGAGCGCAGCCACGAGGTGCGCTTCGACGCCCCGTTCTGGCAGCAGCCGCGGTGGCGCTGGGACCTGTTCGCCGGGTCGCTGCGCGCGCAGTTCGTGGCCAGCCAGCTCGCCGTGCCGCTGATGCTGCCGGCCGGGCACGGGCTGATCGTGAACATCTCCTTCACCGACGGCGAGGTCTTCCTCGGCCAGACTGCGTACGACGTGAGCAAGGCGGCGTCCGACCGGATGGTGGTCGGTCTCGCGCACGAGGCGCGCAAGCACGGCATCGCCGCGGTCGCGCTGCACCCGGGCTTCGTGCGGACCGAGCGGGTGGAGGCCGCGTGGACGGCGATCGGGTCCGGGCCGGCCCAGGTGGTGCATTCCCCGCAGTACGTCGGGCGCGCGGTGGCGTGCCTGCTCGCCGACCCCGACCTGGCCGGGCTGTCCGGCCGGCGGCTGGCGGTCGGCGACCTGGCCGCCCGGTACGGGTTCACCGACGTCGACGGCCGGCAGCCGCCGGCGTTCCGGCTGGAGGGCCGGATGACGCTGGCCACCAGGATGGAGCGGCTCAGCCGGATGGTCCCCGCCGCGGCCGGGACGGAGCCCTCGTGACCAGCACCTACCAGGGCGCCTCCGCGGCGGCCATCCGGCGGCACTACGACCTCGGCAACGAGTTCTACGCGCTCTGGCTGGACCCCGGCCTGGTCTACTCCTGCGCGCTCTGGGACGGCCCGGACGACACCCTGCAGGCCGCCCAGCTGCGCAAGCTGGACCACCTGGCCACCGGCGCGCGGGCGGCCGGCGCGGCCCGGGTGCTGGACGTCGGCTGCGGCTGGGGCGGGCTGCTGCGCCGCCTGGTCGACCGGCACGGCGTCCGGCAGGCGGTCGGGCTGACGCTCAGCCAGGCTCAGGCCGACCACCTCGCCCGGCAGCCGGACGAGCGGCTGGACGTGCTGGTGCAGAACTGGACCGAGCACCGGCCGGACCAGCCCTACGACGCGATCATCTCCATCGGCGCGTTCGAGCACTTCGCCGACTTCGGCCTGCGGCGGGACGGCAAGGTCGCGGCGTACCGGGAGTTCTTCGCCCGCTGCCGGGACTGGCTGCCGCCGGGCGGCCGGCTGGCCCTGCAGAGCAACGTCAAGGGCAACAACACCCGGCTGTCCCGGCAGTCCGTGCGGGACCTGCTGTTCATGGCCGACACCATCTTCCCGGAGTCGGAGATGCCCTGGCCGTCGGAGATTCTGGAGGCCAGCGAGCGGTTGTTCGACGTGGTCTCGGTCCGCAACGACCCGGACGACTACGCGCGCACCTGCCGGGCCTGGCGCTCGGCGTTGCTGGCCCGCCGGGACGCGGCGGTGGCGCTGGTCGGCGACCGGGCGGTCGCCGACTACGACCGCTACCTGGCCGCCGCCGCGGACGCCTTCGACAGGCGCCACCTCGGGCTGATGCGGATCGTCTTCGAGCGGCCCATGGTCCCCGAGCGGCACGAGGTCTTAGAGCGGCCCATGGTCTCCCAGCGGCCCATGGTCTCCCAGCGGCCCATGGTCTCCCAGCGGCCCAAGGTCTCCCAACGGCACGGTGCGGCCGGATGACGGCCTCGACGCCGCCCGCGACGCGGCACACCGTCTACTGGCGGGACACCGAGCCGGTGCACCCCGGCCCGCCGCTGGCCGGTGACGTGCGCTGCGACGTCGCCATCGTCGGTGCCGGCTACACCGGCATGTGGACGGCCTACTACCTGAAGAAGGCGGAGCCGACCCTCGACGTGCAGATCGTGGAAGCCGGCTACGCCGGCTCCGGCGCCTCCGGGCACGGCGACGGCTTCGTCACCCCGACGATCGGGCACAGCCTGGCCTCGGTGGTGCACGCGTACGGCACCGAGCGGGCCAAGCTGGCCTACTCGGTGGTGGGCCGGTCCATCGTGGAGCTGGGCCGGTTCTGCCGGTCGAACGGCATCGACGCCGAGTTCGAGCCGGGCAGCTACCTGCAGGTCGCCACGACCGGCGCCCAGCGGCGCCGGCTGGAGGCCGACATCGCGCTGATCGAGCGGATGGGCGCCGGCAAGCCGCCGGAGCTGCTCGAGCGCGACCGGGTGCGGCAGGTCATGGACTCGCCGGCGGTCCTGGCCGGCTTCCTGGTCGGCGGGGCGCTGGTCAACCCGCACCGGCTGTCCAGGGGCCTCTCCCGGGTGCTGCGGCAGACGGGCGTCCGCATCCACGAGCGGACGCCGGCCGTCGAGGTGCGCAGCAGCGGGTCCGGCCACACCGTGATCACCCCGGGCGGGACGGTGCGCGCGCCGCGGCTGCTCTACGCGACCAACGCGTACCAGCACCGGTTCGCCCCGTTCCGGTCGAAGGTCAGGCCGTTCTGGAGCTACGCGGCGGTCACCGAGCCGCTCACCGGGGAGCAGCTCGCGCAGCTGCACTGGCCCGGCCGGGAAGGGTTCGTGGAGGCCCGCAACCTGGTCCTGTTCGGCCGGCTGACCGCCGGCAACCGGCTGCTGGTCGGGGGCGGGCCGCCGGTGACCTACTACGGCAACGACATGGCGGACGGCCGGATGGACAACCGCGCGGCCACCGCGCTGCTGCGCCGGACGCTGGCCCGCTACTTCCCGGCCTGGCGGGACGTGCGCTTCACGCACGCGTACGGCGGCTGCGTGGACATGACTCCCGACCTGGTCCCGCACGTCGGGTCGCTCGGCGACGGCTCGTTCTTCGCGCACGGCTACTGCGGCAACGGCGTCGCGACGAGCAACACCGTCGGCAAGGTCCTGCGCGACCTCATCCTCGACCGGCGGTCGGCCTACACCGACCTGCTGTTCGTCGGCGACCAGCGCCGGGGCTACCCGGCGGAGCCGCTGGCGTACCTGGCCGAACGGGCCCGCTGGGCGCTGCTCGGCCTGCAGGACCGCTGGCCGGGCCGGCTGCGGCCGCAGCCGGCGGGACGGTAGGAGGCCGGCGGTGCGGGACCCGGCCGCGGGTGTCGGTGCCGGCAGTGCCGGCGGTGCCGGCGACTGGCTGGAGGTGGTGCGGGCGCAGGTCGCCGACATCGCCGGGTACGACTCGCCCGAGCTGGTGGACCCGGACGCCGCGTTCGTCGACATGGGCTTCGTCTCGCTGGCCGCGGTCGAGCTGAGCACCCGGCTGGAGGCGGCGACCGGCCTCGCGCTGCCGCTCACGCTGGGCTTCGACCACCCGACGCCGCGGGCACTGGCCGGCTACCTCGCCGGCCGCCTCGGCGGACCCGCCGGCGAGCGCACCGCCGAGCCCGCACCGGCCGGGCCGCCACCCGCCGCAGCCCGGGCCGAGGACGACCCGATGGTCATCGTCGGGATGAGCTGCCGCTACCCGGGCGGGGTGCGCGGACCGGACGACCTGTGGGAGCTGGTGGCGTCCGGCACCGACGCGGTCGGCGACTTCCCGGCCGACCGCAACTGGGACCTCGACCGGCTCTACGACCCGGACCCGGACCATCCCGGCACGTCCTCCAGCCGGCAGGGCGGCTTCCTCCCGGACGCGGGCGAGTTCGACGCGGGGTTCTTCGGCATCAGCGACGCCGAGGCGGTGGCGATGGATCCCCAGCAGCGGCTGCTGCTGGAGCTCGGGTGGGAGCTGTTCGAGCGGGCCGGCATCGACCCGGCGGCGCTGCGCGGCAGCCGGACCGGCGTCTACGTCGGCGTGGCCGCGTACGACTACTTCGGCCTGCTGGCCTCGGCGATCCCGGCGGCGATGACCGGCTACTTCGCCACCGGCACCGCCGGCAGCGTCGCCTCCGGCCGGCTGGCGTACGTGTTCGGGCTGGAGGGCCCGGCGCTGACCGTCGACACGGCCTGCTCGTCCTCGCTGGTCGCGCTGCACCTGGCCTGTGCCGCGGTGCGGCAGGGCGAGTGCGACTCGGCGGTCGCGGGCGGTGTCACGGTCCTCGCCGCGCCGACCGTCTTCACCGAGTTCAGCCGGATGCGCGGCCTGTCCCCGGACGGCCGCTGCCGGTCGTACGCGGCCGCCGCCGCCGGCACCGGGTTCTCCGAGGGCGCCGGCCTGGTCCTGGTGGAGCGGCTGTCGCGGGCCCGGGAGCTCGGCCACCGGGTGTTCGCGGTCGTCCGCGGCAGCGCGGTGAACTCCGACGGGGCCAGCAACGGCCTGAGCGCGCCGAACGGGCCCTCCCAGGAGCGGGTCATCGCCGCCGCGCTGGCGGCGGCCGGGCTGCGGCCACAGGACGTGGACGCCGTCGAGGGGCACGGCACCGCGACCGTGCTGGGCGACCCGATCGAGGCGCAGGCGATCCTCGCCCTGTACGGCCGGGACCGGCCGGCCGACCGGCCGCTGCGGCTCGGCTCGCTGAAGTCCAACATCGGCCACTGCCAGGCGGCAGCCGGCATCGGCGGCGTGCTGAAGATGGTGCTCGCGCTGCAGCACGGCGTGCTGCCGCCGACCCTGCACGTCGACGCGCCGACCCCGAAGGTGGACTGGTCCAGCGGGGCCGTCTCGCTGCTCACCGAGGCGGCGCCGTGGCCGGGCGGCGACCGCCCGCGGCGCGCCGGAGTGTCCGGCTTCGGTTTCAGCGGCACGAATGCACACGTCGTGCTGGAGGAGCCGCCGGCGCCGCCGGCGCCGGCGCGGGAAGCCGGACCGCCGGCGACCGCCCCTTCGGCGCTGCCCTGGGTGCTGTCCGGCAAGACCGGTGCGGCCCTGTCCGGCCAGCTCCGGCGGCTGGCCGCGTACCTGGCGGCCCGGCCCGGGCTGCCGGCCGGGCAGGTCGCCCGGGCGCTGGCCGATCGCCCCCGGTTCGCGCACCGGGCGGTCCTGGTCGGCGCCGACCGGGACGAGCTGCTCGCCGGGCTCCGGTCCGGGCTCGCCGGGGCCGGCGGCCGTCGGCTGCTGCGAGGCACCGCGCGTGCCGCCCCCGGCGCCGCCGTGCTGTTCCCCGGGCAGGGCAGCCAGCGGCCCGGGATGGGCCGGGAGCTGGCCGCGGAGTACCCGGTCTTCGCCGCGGCGCTGGAGGCCGCGCTCGACTGCCTCGACCCGCACCTGGACCGCCCGTTGCGCCCGGTCATGTGGGCGGAGCCCGGCAGCCCGGAGGCGGCCCTGCTCAGCCGCACCGAGTTCACCCAGCCGGCGCTGTTCGCCCTCGAGGTGGCCCTCTTCCGGCTGGTGACCGCACTGGGCGTACGACCGGTCGCGCTGCTGGGGCACTCGATCGGCGAGCTGGCCGCCGCGCACGTGGCCGGCGTGTTCGACCTGGCCGGCGCGGCCCGGCTGGTCGCCGCCCGGGGCCGGCTGATGGGCGCGCTGCCGGCCGGCGGCGGGATGGTGGCGGTGCAGGCCTGCGAGGAGGAGGTCCTGGCCAGCCTCGCCGGACGTGCGGCGGAGCTGGCCCTGGCCGCGGTGAACGGCCCGCGCTCGGTGGTGGTCTCCGGAGCCGGCGACGCGCTCGCCGACTGGTCCCGGGACTGGCGGGAGTCCGGCGGGCGGGTCCGGTCGCTGCGGGTCAGCCACGCCTTCCACTCCCCGCTGATGGAGCCGATGCTCCCGGAGTTCCGCCGGGTCGCCGCGGAGATCCCCAGCGCGGACCCGGACCTGACCGTCGTCTCCACGATCGGCGGGGAGCCCGTCGAGCCCGCCGTGCTGCGCTCGCCGGACCACTGGGTGGCGCAGGCGCGCCGCCCGGTACGGTTCGCGGCCGGCATGCGCTGGCTGGAGTCCTCCGGGATCCGCCGCTACCTGGAGGTCGGCCCGGACGGGGTACTCAGCGCGCTCGGCCGGGACTGCCTGGACGGGGGCACCGCGGACGCCGTGCTCGCCTCGGCCGGCCGAGCGGGGGCGCCCGAGGTGCCCGCCCTGCTCACCGCGCTCGGCGCGCTGCACGTCGACGGCGGCGCGGTGGACTGGGCGGCGCTGCCGGCGCTCGCGACCGCCGACCCGGCGCCGCTGCCGACCTACGCCTTCCAGCGCCGTCGCTACTGGGCCGCGCCCGCCGCGGGGTCCGGCGGTCGCCCGGGTGGCGCCGGCCACCCGCTGGTCGGCCCCGCCGTTTCGGTGGCCGGTGCCGACGGGCTCCTGCTCGGCGGCCGGGTCAGCCTGGCCAGCCACCCCTGGCTGGCCGACCACGCCGTGGCCGGGACCCCGCTGCTGTCCGGGACGACGTTCGTGGAGCTCGCGCTGCGGGCCGGCGCGGAGGCCGGCTGTGCCACGCTGGCCGAGCTGGCGATCGAGGCGCCGCTGGTGCTGCCGGCCACCGGCTCGGTCGAGCTGCAGGTACGCGTCGACCGGCCGGGTGCGGGCGGGACCCGACCGGTCCAGGTGTGGGCCCGCCCGGACGGGTCGCCGTGGGTGCGGCACGCGCTCGGGACCGTCGTCCCCGGGCCCGAGGGCGCCGGACCGGCCCGTCCCGAGGGCCCAGAGGTGGGGCCCTGGCCGCCGCCCGGCGCCGTGCCGGTCGACCTCGACCGGCTCTACGCCGACCTGGCCGCGGCGGGGTTGGACTACGGCCCGGCGTTCCGCCGGCTGCGGGCGGCGTGGCGGCGTGGTGGCGAGGTGTTCGCCGAGGTGGCGGCCGGCGACGGTACCGGCGCCGGGGCCGCCGGCAGCGCCGGGTCCGCGGGCGGCGCGGGCGGCTTCGTCGTCGACCCGGCGGCGCTGGACGCCGCCCTGCATGTGAGCGCGCTGGCGGGCGCGGGGGCGGCGGCGGTGCCGTTCGCCTGGACCGGCGTCCGGGCCGGGCCCGGTACGGGTCCGGTGTGGCGGGTGCGGGTCACGCCGGCCGGGGAGGCCGGGATGCGGCTGGTCGCCGAGAACGAGGCGGGGGCCGCGGCCGTCGCGGTCGCCGCGGTGCTCGGACGCCCCCTGGACCCCGGCCGGCTGACGGCCGGAGAGTCGGGCGCCACCCTACTCGAGCTGCGCTGGGTGGCCGCCGGGACGGCCGGGGAGCCGGTGCCGCTGCCCTCGGCCGCGGCGGCCCGCCGCGCGGCCGCGGCCGGCAACCCTCCCGGCGCGGCGGCGCTGGTCGTCCCCGCGGCGCGGCCGGATGCGGAGGCGGCCCGACGGGCCGCGGTCGGCTCGGCGGTGCGGGACACGCTCGTCGCGCTGCAGGAGTGGCTCGGCGACCCGGCGGTGGCCGGCACCCGGCTGGTGGTCGTCACCCGGTGCGCGGCGGCGACCCGGCCCGGCGAGGTGCCCGACCCGGCGGCGGCGGCGGTCTGGGGGCTGGTGCGCACCGCGCAGACCGAGCACCCGGACCGCTTCGGCCTGCTCGACGTCCCGGCCGACGCTGTCCCCGACAATGGGGCAGCCGATCATGCGGCAGCGAACGACGGGTCAGCCGGTGGCGCGGCAGCCGGTGGCGGGGCAGCCGGTGGCGGGGCAGCCGGTGGCGGGTCAGCCGCCGCGGTGCCGGTGCCGGCCGCGGTCGCCGCCGGGGATCAGCCGCAGGCCGCCGTACGCGACGGTGCCCTGCTCGTGCCCCGGCTCCGGCCCACCGGTCCCTCGGGGCCGAGCGGTCCGGCCGATGCGGCCGCGTCCGGCGCCCCGGCCGGCGGCGCCGTTCCGGCCGGTGCCGCTGCGGCCAGCCCGGCCGCCGGGGCTGCGGGCGGACCGTGGACGGCCGGCACGGTCCTCGTCACCGGCGGCACCGGCGGCCTCGGGGCGCTGGTGGCCGGCCACCTCGTCGATGCGCACGGCGCCCGCGACCTGCTGCTGGTGAGCCGGCGCGGCGGCGCCGCCGACGGCGCCGAGCGGCTGCGGGCGGACCTCACCGCCCGCGGAGCGCGGGTGACCGTCGCCGCCTGCGACGTGGGCGACCCGGCCCAGCTCGACGCGCTGCTTGCCGGCGTCCCGCCCGACCTGCCGCTGTCGGCGGTGGTGCACGCGGCGGGAGTGCTCGACGACGGTGTGCTGGAGAGCCTGACCGGCGACCGGGTGGAGCGGGTGCTCGCCCCGAAGGCCGGCGCGGCGCTGCTGCTGGACGAGCGCACCCGGACGCCGGCGGTCGGTGCGTTCGTACTGTTCTCCTCGCTGGCCGGGATCGTCGGCACCGCGGGCCAGGCCTCGTACGCGGCCGCGAACGCCTGCCTCGACGCCGTCGCGGCGCGTCGCCGGGCCGCAGGGCTGCCCGCGACCTCGCTCGCCTGGGGCCGGTGGCTCCGGCTGAGCGGGATGACAGCGGGGCTGACCGGGACGGACTCGGCCCGGCTGGGCGAGGCGCTGTCCGACCGGGACGGCCTTGCGCTGCTGGACGCCGCGCTGGCCCGGCAGGAGCCCGTGCTGGTGCCGGTGCGGGTGGGTCCGGAGGCACTGCGGGCGGCCGCCCGCGCCGGCCGGCTGCCCTCGGTCCTGCGGGACCTGGCGCCGGCTGTCCAGGTCGCCGGACCGGCCGGGGGAGCCCGCGGCGCCGCGCTCCGCGACCGGCTGGAACGGGTCCCGCCGGCGGACCGCCTGCCGGTCCTGCTGGAGCTCGTGCGGGCCGACGTGACCGCGGTGCTCGGCGCCGACCCGACCGACCGGATCGACCCCGACCTCGCCTTCCGCGACGTCGGCCTCGACTCACTGAAGATGCTGGAGCTGCGCAACCGGCTCTCGGACGCCACCGGACTGCCGCTTCCGGCCACGGTGACCTTCGAGCAGCCGACACCGCGCGCGCTGGCCGGGCTGCTGCTGGAGCAGCTCACCGTGGCCGGCCCGGTGCCGGGCCGACCCCCCACCGCGGCGGCGCGGCCCCCGGAGGCGGCGCCGCCGGCCGGACCGTCGGACGCCGACACGGCCGAGCGGATCCGGACCGCAGGCGCCGAAGAGCTCGCGGCGATCATCGAGCGCGACCTCGGGGTGCGGCTGGAATGACAGCCGCACCCCGGCGACGGCCCGCCGACGGGCCGTTATGCCACCCACCGGCAACCCACCCACCGGCAACCCACTCCCCGCCAGCCCGAGACGACAGGAGAGCCCGATGCGACCAACGGTGATCTTCGTGCCCGGCGCGTTCATCGCGGACGCCGCCTGGTGGTGGAGCAAGGTGACGGAGCTGCTGGCCGGGAAGGGCATCGCCAGCGTCGCCGTCGACTACCCGAGCGTCGGCCCGGCGGCCCCGCTCGGTGACCTCTACGACGACTCCGAGGCGGTGCGCAAGGCGGTCGACGCCACCGAGCCGGGCCCGGTGATCCTGGTCGGCCACTCGTACGGCGGCATGGTCATCACCGACGCCGGGGCCCACCCGCGGGTGAGCCACCTGGTCTACATGAGCGCGTTCGTGCCGGACGGCACCTCCGCGGCCGAGGCCGAGTTCATGCAGCCGGAGGACATGGCGGCGTTCGAGATCCACGAGGACGGCACGGCCGGCGAGGGCGGCACGAAGGTGCCGATCCTCCGGCGGCTGCCGGACCAGTCGCTGGTGCCGCAGGCGCTGGAGCGGCTCGCCCTGCAGTCCGCGGTCGCCGCGATCCAGGTGCCCCACCACTTCGCCTGGAAGGACAAGCCCTCCACCTTCTTCGTGCTGACCGAGGACGACGACATCGCGGTGGAGAACCAGCGCAAGCACGCCACCCGGACCGGGTCCGTCGTGGAGATCCCGACCAACCACTACGCGCACCTGGAGCGGCCGGACCTGGTGGCCGCCGCGCTGGCCGACATCGCCGCCGGCCTGACCGCCGGGAAGCCCGCTGCCGGCTGAGGAGGGACCGTCCGGATGACCGCAGCCCCCGCCCTGACCGAGGAGCTCAGCTACGACCGCACGGTGGCGCGGGGTCTCGTACACGTCCGTGCCCTGTCCGAGATCTTCATCAGTGACTCGGCGCGGGACGGCGCGGACTCCTTCGTGGCCGGCGTCCAGCTCCCGCGCACCCACGGGACCTGGGGTGACCGGCTGGGCGACCACCACGACCCGGTGGTCACCCTGGAGGTCGCCCGGCAGGCGGTCTTCCTCGACCTGCACCACTACTACGAGGTGCCGGCCAGCTGGAAGTTCGTGCTCCGCCGGGTGGACTTCCGGGCGGTCGACCTGGAGGCGTTCCGGGACGACCGGGTGCACCCGCCGGAGGGCCACATCACCACCCGGCTGCTGGACCGGACCGAGGAGCACGGTCACCTCGACGCCACGTTCTCCGGTGAGGTCGTGCTGTCCGGGCGGACGGCGATGGAGCTGGGCGCGGACATCACCGTGCTCAGCCCCTACAACTACACGCTGCTGCGCGCCAAGGGACGCGGCCGCAAGCCGCCGGACGGCAGCGACCCGCTCGGCACCGGCCGGGTCCGGCTGCCGCCGCCGCTGGTGGGCCGCACCGACCCGCGCAACGTCGTGCTCTACGACCTCGACCCGGACGTCGCCGACGACACCGATGTCCACTCGTACGGGCTAGTCGTCGACCAGGGCCACCCGTCCTACTTCGACCACCCGCACGACCACGTCACCGGGTCGCTGATCCTGGAGTTCTGCCGGCAGGCCGGGATCGCCACCGCCCGGCGGGTGGAGGGCCTGTCCGCGACCACGGTGGTCACCGGGTGCTCGATGCGGTTCGAGGAGTTCGCCGAGCTGGACTCCCGGACCGAGTGCCGGGCGTCGGTCGCCCGGGTCACCGCGGCCGGGGACGTGCTCGTCGACGTCGACCTGATCCAGTTCGGCGAGCAGATCGCCCGGGTGCAGCTGGGGCTGAGCGAGCTGCCCGATGAATGACCCGGTGGCCGGCGACGAGCGCACCCTGCGCTACCTGCGGCAGGTGGCGCTGGAGCTGCAGCGCACCCGCGCCCGGGTGCACGAGCTCGAAACCCGCCTGGCCCTCGAGGCGGGAGCGGACGAGCCGGTGGCGATCGTCGGGATGGCCTGCCGCTACCCCGGCGGTGTCGACGGCCCGGACGACCTGTGGCGGCTGGTAGAGGCCGGCGCGGAGGCCGTCTCGGAGTTCCCGACCGACCGCGGCTGGCCGACCGACCGGCTCTACCACCCCGATCCGGACCACCTCGGCACCTCGGTCACCCGGTACGGCGGGTTCCTCGCCGGCGCCGCCGACTTCGACGCCGGGTTCTTCGGGATCGGGCCGCGGGAGGCGCTGGCGACGGACCCGCAGCACCGGCTGCTGCTCGAGGTCGCCTGGGAGGCCCTGGAGAGCGCCGGCATCGACCCGGGCGGGCTGCGCGGCAGCCCCACCGGGGTCTTCGCCTCGCTCATGTACCAGGACTACGCCTGGGTCGCCCAGGCCGGTCCGGCCGAGCTGGAGGGCTACCGCGGCGTCGGCAGCCTGGCCAGCATGGCCTCCGGCCGGCTGGCCTACACGCTCGGCCTGGAGGGGCCGGCGGTCACCGTCGACACGGCCTGCTCCTCCTCCCTGGTCTCGCTCCACCTCGCGGCCGCCGCGCTGCGCCGCGGGGAGTGCGCGCTGGCACTCGCCGGCGGTGCCACGGTGATCAGCACGCCGGCGTTGTTCGTCGAGTTCAGCCGGCAGCGCGGGCTCGCCGCGGACGGGCGGTGCAAGTCCTACTCCGCTGCGGCGGACGGCACCGGGTGGGCCGAGGGCGCCGGCCTGCTGGTGCTGGAGCGGCTGTCCGACGCCCGGCGGCTCGACCACCCGGTGCTCGCCGTGCTGCGCGGTTCGGCGGTCAACTCCGACGGCGCCAGCAACGGGCTGACCGCGCCGCACGGACCGGCCCAGGAGCGGGTGATCCGGGCCGCGCTGGCCGCTGCCGGGCTCCGGGCCGCCGACGTCGACGCGGTGGAGGGGCACGGCACCGGCACCCCGCTCGGCGACCCGGTCGAGGCGCGTGCGCTGCTGGCGACGTACGGGCGGGACCGGCCGCCGCGGCGGCCGCTCCTGCTCGGCTCGGTGAAGTCGAACATCGGCCACACCCAGGCCGCCGCCGGCGTCGCCGGGGTGATCAAGACGGTGCTCGCGATGCGCCACCGGGTGCTGCCGCGCACCCTGCACGCCGGGGAGCCGACGCCGCACGTCGACTGGTCCGCCGGCGGCGTGCGGCTGCTGACCGAGCCGGTGCCCTGGCCGGCCGGCGACCGGCCCCGGCGCGCGGGCGTGTCCTCGTTCGGCATCAGCGGCACCAACGCGCACGTGATCCTGGAGGAGCCGCCGCCGGACCCGGCGGACGGCGGGCGGCCGGCGGCGCCGGAGCCGGCTCCCGTCGTGGTCTGGACGCTGTCCGGCGCCGGTCCGGAGGCGCTGCGGGCGCAGGCGCGGCGGCTGCGCGAGCACCTGGCCCGGCACCCGGGCGCCGACCCGGCGAGCATCGGCCGGTCACTGGCGCTGACCCGCGCGCACCACACCGACCGCGCCGCCGTCGTCGGTCGCGATCTCGACGAGCTGACCGCCGGGGTGGCCCGGCTCGGCCAGGGTTCGCTGGCGGCCGAGGTCGTCGAAGGCACCGCCCGGCGGGACCTGCGGCTGGCGCTGCTGGTGCCCGGGACCGGCCGGCTCGCCGGCCGGGCCGGTCCGCTCGCGGCGGCGGAGCCGGTCTTCGCGGCGGCCCTGGCCGCGGCCTGCGCCGCGCTCGACCCGCACGCCGCCGTCCCGACGTACGAGGCCTTGACCGGGGCCGGGGCCGCGCTGGACCACCCGGTCACCGGCCGGCTGGCGTCGTTCGCCGTCGGGGTCGCGCTGCACCGGCTGGTGGAGTCCTGGGGGGTGGGACCGCGCGCCCTGCTCGGGGAGGGGATCGGGGCGGTGGTGGCCGCGCACGCCGGCGGCGCGCTCGGGTTGCCGGACGCCGCCGCCCTGGCCGCGGCGTGCGCCCGGGAGGCCCCGCCGGCGGACCTGGCGGCCGTCCTGGCCGGTCTCGCCGTCGACGCACCGGCCGTGCCGCTGGTGTCCGCGGTCACCGGCGGGCCGGTCGGCGTCGCCGAGCTGCGGGAGCCGGAGGTCTGGGCGGGACCGGGCGACCGGTTCCCGGACGCGGTCCGCGAGCTGGCCGGAGCGGACGTGGCGATGATCCTCGAGCTCGGCCTCGACGGCACGCTGGTGAGCCGGGCGCGGAAGGCGATCGGCCGCTCCCGCGTCCCGCTGGTCGCGCTCGGGGACGGTCGCCGCCCGGACGCCGAGACGGTGGTCGCGGCGATCGCCGAGCTGCACGTGCGCGGGGTGGCGGTCGACTGGGCGGCGGTGTACGCCCACCGCGGGGGGCGGCGGGTCGACCTGCCGACGTACGCCTTCCAGCGGCGCCGGTACTGGCCGGATGTCGCTGGGCGGCCGGCCGCGGCGCGGCCGGTGCCGGCGGCTGGGCCGGTGCCGGCGGCTGGGCCGGTGCCGGCCGCCCTCGGCAGCCCGGACGACCTGCTCGACCTCGTCCGAGCCGAGGTGGCGGCGGTGTTGGGGCACGACTCGCCGGCGGCGGTCGCCGCGGACGGCGACCGGACGCTGCTGGAGCACGGCCTCGGCTCGGTCGCGGCGGTCCAGCTCCAGCAGCGACTGGCCGCCGCCACCGGCGTCGAGCTGCCGGCGGCGTTGCTGGTGGACGAGCTGACGCCGGCCGCCCTGGCCCGGGCGCTGGCGGATGCGACCCCCACCGCCGCCGGCCGCACCCCCATCGGCCCTCGGGCCGACCCGGGCACCCGGGCTGTCGCCGCTCCCCCCGCCGCTCCTCCCGCCGCTCCTCCCGCCGCGGCGGACGACCGCAGTTCGGGAGCCGAGCCGCCGGCCACCGCGGGGCGGCCGGACTCGCCGGCCGGTCCGTCCGCGGACCGGCAGCCGGTGGCGGGTGACGACCGGGGGCGGCCGGACTCGCCGGCCGGTCCGTCCGCGGACCGGGTGCCGGCAGCGACCCGCCGGGCGGTGCCGGTGGCCCCCGCCGGCGCCGCCGGCTCGATCACCGCGCTGGTCCGGCAGGCGCACCGCGCCGGCCGGCTGCTCGACGTGGTCCCGCTGCTGCGCGACGCGGCCGGGTTGCGGGCCTCGCTCCGCCCCACCGCCCGGCCACCGGAGCCGGCTGCGGAGCGGCTGGTGTCCGACGGCGGGGAGGAGCCGCAGCTCGTCTGCATCCCGTCGTTCCTCGCCGGCTCCGGACCGCACCAGTTCGTCCGGCTGGCTGCCGCGCTCCCACGCCGTCGTCGGGTGCGGGCGCTGACCCTGCCCGGGTACGGGCCCGGGGAGTCCGCGCCGGCGTCCTGGCCGGGGGTGGTGGACGCGCTCGCCAGCGCGGCGGGCCGCGCTGGGGACCGGCCGTTCGTGCTGGTCGGCTACTCCATCGGTGGCGCGCTCGCGCTCGCCACGGCGGCCGCCCTCGACGCGACCGGCGTGCGGGTGGCGGGCGTCGTGCTGCTGGACACCTTCGATCCGGCCCGGGACCAGTGGCCGATCTTCGCCTGGGCCATGGGGCAGATCCTCGACCGCGACCCCACCTCCGTCACCGTCGACGACGACGGGCTGCTGGTCATGGGCGCGTACCTGCGGCTGCTCGAAGGCTGGACGGCGTCCCGGCCGGCCAGGCCGAGCCTGCTCGTCGGGGCCGACCCGGCGGGCCCGCAGCCGCGGTGGCCGTTATGGCCCGGTGCGGACGCGACGGTGACCGTGCCAGCTGCGGACCACTTCTCCCTGCTCGAGGAGCACGCCGGGCAGGTGGCCGGGGCGGTCGACCGATGGCTGACGGGTGCCCCGCCGGCCGCGGCCGCCGACAGGGTGTTGGAGGAGAGCCGATGAACCGACGGCCCGAGGTCCTCGTCGTGGGGGCCGGCCCGACCGGTCTCACGCTGGCCTGCCTGCTGTGGCAGGCCGGCACTCCGTGCCGGGTGGTCGATGCCGCGCCGGCGTCGACGGACCGGTCCCGGGCGATCGGCGTCTCCGCCCGGTCGCTCGAGGTGCTCGACGGGCTGGGGGTCGCCGACAGGCTCGTCTCCCGGGGCGTGCCCAACCGGACCGCGCTGTTCTACTCCAAGCACCGTCCGGTCGGCCAGCTCACCACCCGGCTGACCCGCGACGCCCGGTTCCCGTTCGTGCTCGCCGTGCCGCAGTCGGCGACCGAGGAGGTGCTGGAGACCCGGCTGGTCGAGCTGGGCGGGGCGGTGCAGCGGTCGGTCCGGCTGGGTGGGCTGAGCAACGGTGCCGACGCGGTCTCGGTGGTGCTGGACACGCCGGGAGGGGAGCGGCACGAGCAGGCGGCGTGGGTCATCGGTGCCGACGGCTCGCACAGCGTGGTGCGGCGTGCCCTCGGCATCGGGTTCGAGGGCGACGCCACCGGCAATATCTTCGCCAACGTCGACGCGGTGCTCGACAACGGGCCGGAGTCGGGGACCGGGCACTACTTCTTCACCCCGGAGGGCATGCTCGTCATCGTCCCGCTGCCGGGCGGGGTCTGCCGGGTGACCGCGTCGATCAGCCCGGAGGAGGCGGACCGGGACCTCACCCTCGCCGACGTCCAGGAGATCATCGACCGGCGTGGCCTGCCCGGGATCACCGTGCGCCGCCTGCTCGACTCCGGCTGGGGCATCGTCCGGATCCGCATCCAGGCCCGGATCGCCGCCGCGTTCCGGTCCGGCCGGTGCCTGCTGGCCGGCGACGCGGCACACATCTACGGGCCGACCGGCGCCCAGGGCATGAACGGCGGCATCCAGGACGCGCACAACCTGGCGTGGAAGCTCGCCCTGGTGGTGGCCGGCCGGGCCGGCGACCGGCTGCTGGACACGTACGCCACCGAGCGCCGCCAGGCCTCCGTCGGGGTGCTCCACCACGTCGAGCAGCAGACGCAGATGGCGACGGTACGGCCCGCCGCGGCGGTCGCCGCCCGCGACGCCCTGCTGCGGGTGGCCACGAAGACCGGGCTGCTGGACCGCGGGATGGCCCCGACGATCAACCAGCTGGATGTGGCCTACCGGCCGGTGCCCGAATTGACCGGTCCGGCGCCGGCACGGTGGCGGCGCGCCGGCCGGGCGGTGGGCCGGCGCCTCCCGGATGTCGCGCTGACCGGCGCCGACGGCGAGACGCGACTGTTCGACCTGCTCGCCGGCCACCCGTTGAGCCTGCTGGCGGCCTGCGTGGCGGCAGGGGACGAGGCGAAGGCCGCCGCGCTCGGCACGGCGCTGGCCGACCGCCCGTACGCCGACCTGGTGGCCCTGAACGAGATCTGGCCCGGGCCGGGGACCGCCGCCCCGGGGTTCGGCGACCCGGCCGGGACGCTGCACCGGCATCTCGGCGCCCGGCGTACCGGGGTGGTGGCGCTGGTCCGGGCCGACCAGCACCTTGCCGCGGTGGCGCCGCTGGCCGACCCGGCCGGACTGCTCCGGCTGCTCGACGGGCTGCTCCGACCCGCGCCCGGGCACCCGGCCGGCCCGACGGGTGCGGCCGAGGCAGCCGGGGCGGCCGGGACGGAGCAGTCCGGGGGCGTCTCGGTGCCGGCACCCACGACCAGCACCGGAGGAGACGCATGATCCTGCTCATCGGAGCCACCGGGACGATCGGGTCGCGGGTGGCCGGCCTGCTCCGCGGCCGCGAGGACGTCCGGTGCCTGGTCCGCAGCGACGCGGCGGCGAACCGGGTCGCCGAGTGCGGCCACGCGGCGGTCCGGGGTGACCTCGCGCTCCCGGAGACGCTCGGTCCGGCGTTCGCCGGCTGCGCTGCGGTGCTGCTCGTCACCCCGTTCAGTCGGGACCAGGTCAAGCTGGAGCTCAACGCACTGGAGGCCGCTGAGGCGGCCGGCGTGCGGCACCTCGTCGCCTTGTCCGTCATGGACGCCGCGCCCGGGGTGCAGGTGGCGATGACCCGCGGGCACCGGCTGGTCGAGGACCAGCTGGCCGAGCGCGGCATCCCGCACACGGTGCTGCGGCCGGACTGGTTCGCCAGCAACACGGCCGGGCAGGTCGACCTGATCCGGGGCGGCCTGATCACCTACCCGTACGGTGACGCGGTCACCGCCACCATCCACCCGGCGGACGTGGCCGAGGTGGCGGCGACGGCCTTGATCGCCGACCAGCCGTGGAACCGGACGGTGGAGCTGACCGGGCCGGAGGCACTGACCTTCCGGCAGAGTGCGGAGCGGGTCGAGGCCGTGACCGGCCGGCCGCTGACGTTCCTGGAGGCCAGCCCGGACGACTGGCGGGGCGGCCTCGTCGCGGCCGGCATCGAGCACAGGTACGCCGACGCCCTGCTCGAGCTTCTCACCGGGTACGCGCAGCGCACCGGTGATCCGGTGCGCTCCGGGGTCCCGGACACGTTGGGCCGCCCGGCCCGCCCGTTCGAGGACTACGTGCGGGACGAGCTGCGGCTCTGACCGGCGAGCCGGCACCGGGCCGGGCGCCGGCTCAGGCGATGAAGATCGTCTTGACCGCGCTCTCGGCGAGGTGCTCGGTCAGCGCCGCCGGCGCGTCGTCCAGCCGGGCGACCCGGGTGGTCACCGTCTCCGGCCGCAGCCGGCCCGACGCCATCAGCTCGAGCACCGGTGGGATGAGCCGGCGGGACGGCGTCCGTCCCATGTGGAACGTCAGGTTGCGGGCGTAGCTGAGCATCATCGGCAGCCGGGCCGAGCGGTGCAGGCCGCCGATGCTGCTGCACACCCCGTCCGGGCCGGTCTGGTTCAGGGCCAGCGCCAGGCCCGCGGGCGAGCTGCTGACGTCGGCGACGAGCGGAGCCGGGCGGCGCCGCCGGGCCTGGTCCGGCCGCAGCGTGCCGACTCCGATCCGCTCGGCGTGCGCCCGCACGCCCGGCCGGCTGTCCACCAGGTGGACGTTGCGGGCGCCGAGCGCGAGGGCGGCGAGGCAGGTGTAGAGCGGGACGCTCGCGGTGTAGACCGGGTGCCGCCCGACCCCGCCGACCACCAGCACCTCGGCGTCGGGGTCCGCCGCCAGCAGGGCCGGCAGGTGCGCGGCGACGTGCTTGTAGCCGTCGGCGACGTTGTCGCACACGCTGGCCGCTGCCGCCGGCTCCAGTCCCGGGGGCAGCGGCACCAGCATGGCGTCCGCGTACGGGACGGCGAGCAGGTCGGCGAGCGCGCCTCCCCACGGGCCGCCGGCCATGCCGAAGCCGTACATGGACAGCGGCGGGACGCCGGCGCAGCTGCCCGGGCGCCCCGATCGGCACGGGACGCAGCCGCCACAGCTGACCTGGAACGGGACCACCACCCGGTCCCCGGGTCTGAACCCCGCCACCCGCTCACCGACGCCGACCACCTCGGCGACGCATTCGTGACCGAGCTGCAGCGGCAGCGGCAGCGGGGTGGCGCCCAGCACCAGCGGCCGGTCCATGTCGCAGGTCGCGATGGCCAGCGGGCGCACGGTCGCGGCGAGCGGGCCGGGCGGCGGCGGGGCCGGCACGTCCCGCCACCGGAACCGGGCACCGGGCAGCGCGACCAGCGACCGCATCGACGGCCGGGAGGCGATCCGGCGGGTGCCGCGGCGCACCGCGGACGTGCCGAGAAGGCGCAGCCGCTGCGCACCGTCGCGCTCGAAGGCGAGGCGGGCCGCCTGCATCCCGGCCGGCCCGGCCAGTCCGGCGTAGTGGCGCAGCCACCCGCGCGGCCGGTGCCGGTACTCGCTCCGGGCGGCCGGCCGCGGCCCGGTCACGGGTCCCTGCCCGGAGCGTGCGGCGGCCGGTCCGGTCCCGAGCCCGGTGCCGGTCGTCACGCCGGCCGGCCCGTCGCCGGCTGGCCGCGCCAGCGCAGCGCCGCCGCGGCCGCGAAGTCTCCGGCGTGCGCGAACCCGGCCAGCACGACCAGTGCCCCGTCCGCGATCCGGCCCTCCCGCGCGGCGTGCTCCAGGGTGACGGCGACGCCGGCGCCGTAGAGGTTGCCGAACCGGTCGAACGTGTCGAGGTGGCGCTCCGGCGGCAGGCCCAGCGCCTGCCGCCAGTTGCGCAGGAAGATCCGGTTGGGCTGGTTGGTGACGAGGACGTCGATGTCGGCGACGGCGAGGTCGAGCCGCTCGCAGAGCTCCTCGACCAGCTCCGGCACCAGCCGGTTGCCGAGCGCGAGCGTCTCCTTCTGCTTCTCGGGATCGGCCTTGACGTCCAGCGCGCCCGGGCCGGGCTCCCAGTACCGCCGGCCGTCGGCGGTCACCACGCCGATGTCCATCGCGGTGCCCGGCGTGTGCCGGGTCTGCACCCCGAGCACGGTGGCGCCCGGCCCGGCACCGCCCGCCCGCAGGTAGGCGACCCCGCAGCCGTCCCCCGGCAGCGCGGCGTGCGGCAGCTTGCGGATCTCCGGCTGGCTGTAGACCTGTCCCGCCGTGTTCTGCACCGTCGCCAGCAGCGCCGTCCGGGCCCCGCCGCCGGCCACCAGCGCGCCGGCGACCTTGAGCATGTACGGGAACGACGCGCAGCCGCCGTTGTGCATGTCGATGATCCAGTCCGGCGTGCAGCCCAGCAGGTCCGCGGTCTCCGCGCCGCAGCCGGTGAACATCCCGTCGGGCAGCAGCACGTTGGTGAGCAGCACGTCGACGTTGCCGTCCGGCTGGATGCCGAGCCGGTCGAACATCGGCCGGGCGGCTCGCTCGATCATCGTGCCGGCCCGCTCGCCCGGTGCCACGTGGTGCCGGCGCGGCGGCAGCCGCAGCAGCGGGCTGTTCGGCATCGGGTCGGGCGGCATGCCGGCCGCGTAGAAGAAGTCCAGCCCGACCACCGTCTCCGGCAGGTAGCTGCCGAGGGCGAGGACGGTGACCGTGCCGGCCGGGTCCGCCGTGCCGGCCGGGTCCGCCGTGCCGGCCGGGTCCGCCGTGCCGGCCGGGTCCGCCGTGCCGGCCGGGTCCGCCGTGCCGGTCCGGGACGCAGGCTGCACCGGGCGCACTGCTACGAGCCGGCCGGCGGCTCGGCCGTCGACCCGACCGTGCCGGCGCCGGAGTCCGGCCCGCCGCCTTCCCGCGCGAAGTCGCGGACCAGCCCGGCCAGCGCGCCCGGCTGGTCCAGGGGCACCAGCGTGTAGCTCCCGGATCTCGACCAGCCGGCCGCGGGGCAGCAGCTCGGCCAGCCGCCGCCCGTGCTCCGGCGGCATCACCTTGTCCCTGGCGGCCCACACCACCAGCGCCGGCCGGTCGAACCTGTGCAGCGCCTCGGTGGCCGCGCGCAGGTCCGGCTTCGGCGGAATGCCCCGCGCGTACTTGCGGAAGTCCCGGCGTACCGCCGCCTTGGTGCGCAGCGACTGCATCCAGCTGTCCAGGACGTCGGCCGGGACGGGGCGTCTGGCCATCCAACCGAACGTGAGCGGCAGCCGGCGCAGCGGCGGCACGCGCAGCGACCAGGCGGCGAGGGCCAGCCCGCCGGGCAGCCGCGCGGTCAGGTCGAGCACCCGCCCCGGGAGTCCCGGTGGGAAGTTGTCGAACGCCTCGCAGGAGACCAGGACCAGGCGTCCGACCCGATCGGCGAGGCCTTCGGACACGAGCAGATGGGGTCCGCCCCAGTCGTTGCCGACGAGCACGACGTCTGACAGGTCCAGCGCGGCGAGGAACTCGGCGAGCAGCCGCACCTGGCCGAGCAGCGACAGGTCGGCGTCCGGCCGCATCGGGCGCCGGTGTGAGCCGAGCGGCAGCGTCGGCACGATGCAGCGGTGGTCCCGGCGGAGGTCCTCGACCACCTCCCGCCAGAGCGAGCCGTCCATCACGACCCCGTGCACCAGCACGGCGACGGGGCCGTCGCCACCGGTGTCGACGTAGTCGACCGGCCCGGCGGACAGTCGCAGCTCGGGCATCGCGCTCCTCCTCGCGCCGGGCTCGTGCGGTCGAGCGGGTCCGTCGGATCGGCACCATCAGTACGTCCGGCCACTATACGGCGAAAGCCTGCCGGAATCTGTCCGAAAGACCCGTGACCCACCCACCGTCCAGGTGCACCGCGGCAGGCCGGTCGCGGACAGCGCCACCGCGGCGGGCCGGCCGGCGGTCAGCCGCCGCCGGCCGGCGGGTCGCCCTCGCCGTCGGCGAGTGCCGCGTCCAGCCGGCGCCGGGCGCCGTCCAGCCACTGCTCGCAGACGTCGGCGAGCCGCTCGCCGCGCTCCCACAGCGCCAGCGACTCCTCCAGGCTCAACCCGCCCGCCTCCAGCCGCCGCACCACCTCGGCCAGCTCCTCGCGGGCCCGCTCGTAGCCGGGCGGCTCCTCCGTCACGGCGGCGACGCTACCCGCCGCGGCCCGCACCGCGAACCTGCGCGAGCAGCGCTACCCGACGGCACGCGCGGCCCGGCTCGCCGGGCCGGCGGACCGCTGAGCCGGACGGGCACCGGCGACCGGCAGCTCCGAGACCGGCTCCGAGACCGGCTCCGAGACCGGCGGCTCCGAGACCGGCGGCTCCGAGACCGGCGGCTCCGAGCCGGCGACCGCGTCGAGCTCGCCGCCCGCGAGCCGCAGCCGCAGCGGGTCGCCCGGCGCGACCTCGGCCGGCTCCCGCAGCACCGACCCGTCGGGCCGCTGCACGACGGCGTAGCCGCGGCGCAGCGTGGCCGCCGGGCTCAGCGCGGCCAACCGGGCCCGGGAGTGCGCCAGCTCGGCCGTGGCGTTGTCCACTGTGGACCGGATGGACCGCCGGTCCCGCTCCCGCAGGGCGCCCACCTCGTCGACCGACCGGGCCAGCCGGGCCGTCACGCAGCGGCGGCCGGACCGGCGCAGCGCCGCCAGCTCGGTCTGCCCGCGGTCGACCCGGCCGGCCAGCACCCGCCGGCCGCGCTGCCGTAGCGCGTCCACTTTGGACCGCTCCTCGGCCATGTCCGGCACCACCCGCTTGCCGGCGTCGGTCGGTGTCGAGCAGCGCACGTCCGCGACCAGGTCGAGCAGCGGCGAGTCGGTCTCGTGCCCGATCGCGCTGACCACCGGCGTCCGCAGCGTGGCCACCGCCCGCAGCAGCGCCTCGTCGCTGAACGGCAGCAGGTCCTCCACCGACCCGCCGCCGCGGGCCACGACGATGACGTCCACCGACCGGTCGTGGTCGAGCCGGTGCAGCGCGTCGACGATCGCCGGTACAGCCGTGGGCCCCTGCACCGGCACCGGCTCGACCCGGAACCGGACGGCCGGCCAGCGCCGCCTGGCGTTCTCCAGCACGTCCCGCTCGGCGGCGCTGGCCCGGCCGGTGACCAGCCCGACCCGCTGCGGCAGGAAGGGCACCGGCCGCTTCCGGTCGGCGGCAAAGAGCCCCTCCGCGCGCAGCAGCCGCTTGAGCCGCTCGAGCCGGGCCAGCAGCTCGCCGATCCCGACCGGACGCACCTCGGTGGCGCGCAGCGACAAGGTGCCCCGGCCCACGTAGTAGTCCGGCCGTGCCCGGATGACCACCCGCGCACCGTCGGCGAGCACGATCCCGTCCAGCACGTCGGCACGGCAGGTCACGGAGACCGAGACGTCCGCCGCCGGGTCGCGCAGGGTGAGGAACGCGGTGCCGGTGCCGCGCCGGCTCAGCTGGGTGACCTGGCCCTCCACCCAGACCTCACCGAGCCGTGCCACCCACTCGGCGATCTTCATCGCCACCGTGCGCACCGGCCACGGCGACTCCGGACCGGTCGGGTTCAGCACGGCCGGTCAGCGGGAGCGGAGGGCGGCCAGCCGGTTCTCCAGCATGGTCAGGTACGGCGGCCGGGCCGCGGTCGCCCGCTCGTACGTGATCAGCTCCTGGAGCTGCGCCTCGCTGAGCGAGCGGAGCCGGCCGCGCAGCTGCGGGACCGACATCTCGTCGTAGTAGGGGATCGGCGGGTCGACGGCGAGGTAGCCGTCCAGGCCGGCCGTCGGGTCCTCCGGTACGTCCCCGGCGCCCGGGTCGTCCGGCTCACCGCCCTGACCGATGTCGATGTCCCCGCCGGCGAGCGCGGCGGCGGTCACCCCGCCGGCGAGCGCGGCGTCGACCGCGTCGGCGTCCTCGGCCAGCCCGGCCACGTCCCCCGCCGGCAGGTCCACCCCCGGCTCGGTGCCCGACCCCGGCTCCCGCCCGCGGCGGGTCATCCCACCGGCCGGCCAGTCCACCCCGGGCGTGCCCCAGCCGCCCACGACATCGGCGACGTCCAGCCCACCGACCTCCGCCTCGGTCGCCGCCACCCCGTCCGGCTCCAGCGCCGGCTCCCCGTCGAGCCCGGCTTCCGCGTCCGCGAGCAGGGCCGCCTCCGCCTCACCGCCGCCCAGCTGGTCCGCGGCCAGCTCGACGAGCAGGTCGTCCTCCCGCGGCCCCGCCCCTGGCCCTGGCCCCGCCCCCGGCCCCGGCTCGGGCGCCGCATCGAAGGCCGCCGGCGGCCGCGCCGCCGGCTCGTCGTCGAAGCGCGCCCACGCGGGCGACTCCTCCGCCCCGCGCAGCTGGCCGAGCACCTCGTCGCCGCGGGCGACCAGCTCCGCGTACCGCTGCTGCGCCTTGAGGGAGACCTGCAACGCCGCACTGATCGCCAGCACCGGCAGGCCGACGAGCTGCTCGGGGAGCTTGCGCGCGGAGTCGATGGCGACCGCGGCGAGGCCGGCGGCCGCGCGCAGCGGCGGCGGGATCGGCGTGCTCATGCTCACAGCGTGCCGCACCATCGGCGGGCACGGGCACGCCAGCCGCCAGGACCACCCGGACGTACCATCAGAGGATGGCGCATACCGGCCCCGGCAAGGTCCTGCTCGCCAAGCCCCGCGGCTACTGCGCCGGCGTGGACCGGGCGGTGGAGGCGGTCGAGCGTACGCTGGAGCTGCACGGCGCCCCCGTCTACGTGCGCAAGCAGATCGTGCACAACGTGCATGTGGTGCGCGCGCTGGAGGAGCGCGGCGCGATCTTCGTGGACGAGACCGACGAGGTGCCGGAGGGCGCGACCGTCGTCTTCTCCGCGCACGGGGTGGCCCCGGTGGTGCACGAGGAGGCGGCGGCCCGCAACCTGCGGACCATCGACGCCACCTGCCCGCTGGTGACCAAGGTGCACAACGAGGCCCGCCGGTTCGCTCGGGAGGACTACGACATCCTGCTGATCGGGCACTCCGGCCACGAGGAGGTCGTCGGCACCACCGGTGAGGCACCCGAGCACGTCCACCTGGTCGACGGCCCGGGCGGCGTCGCGGACGTGCAGGTCCGGGACCCGGAGCGGGTGGTGTGGCTGTCCCAGACCACGCTGTCGGTGGACGAGACGCTGGAGACCGTGCGGGCGCTGGGGGAGCGGTTCCCGGCGCTGCAGTCGCCGCCCAGCGACGACATCTGCTACGCCACCCAGAACCGGCAGGCCGCGGTCAAGGCGATCGCCCCGCGGGTGGAGCTGTTCCTGGTGGTCGGTTCGGCCAACTCGTCCAACTCGGTGCGGATGGTCGAGGTCGCGCTGGACGCCGGCGCGCAGGCGGCCCACCTGGTGGACGACACCCGCGCGATCGACGAGGCCTGGCTGCACGGCGTCCGTACGGTCGGCCTGTCCAGCGGTGCCTCGGTGCCGGAGATCCTGGTCACCGACGTGCTGCGGTGGCTCGCCGAGCGTGGCTACGGCGAGGTCGAGGAGGTCACCACCGCTGAGGAGCGCCTCGCCTTCGCGTTGCCCCGGGAGCTGCGCCCGGCGAAGCGCTAGCTGGTCAGGTGCGGCGGCTCGCCCTGATCCCCGCGATCACCGCCGCGGCGCCGGTCGCCGCCGCCATCGCCGGGAAGCCGTAGACCAGCCAGCTGGCGGCCGCGTCGATGATGTCGCCGCCCCCCTCGCCGCGGCCGAGCAGCACGGCGACCAGCGAGGCGACCAGGTAGACCAGGGGCGGCGCGAGGACCACGGTGAGCAGGTCGTGCCGGGACACCAGCAGCGCGGCGACCATCGCGCCGAGCACCAGCCCGGCGGAGAAGACCAGCCGGAGCGCGCTGCCGGCCACGATGTCGACGACGCCGGCCACCCCGGCGATGCCGGCCATCAGCAGCACCGCCCCGGTGCCGGTCAGCGTCGGGCCGCCGTGCGCCGGCTCCGGGTAGCCGGCCCGGTTCCCGGCTCCCCGGTCCCGCGTCTGGTCCACGTACACGTCCCGCTCCTCTCCGGATCGGCGTCGGCGCGGCACGCGCGAACCGTACGCCGAGCGCGCCACCCCTTGCCGGTCGGACGCGCGGGCCCGCCGGTCTGTTCGCGGCCGGCCGCAGCGGGTCGACCCGGGCACCGGCCAACCGAGGCGAGCCGGACCACCGGGGTGTCTAGCGGCCGGACGCCTCCCGACCGCCGAGCAGGTCGCCCTGGCCGGCCGGCGGCAGGCCCTTGGCGACCCGGCCGGAGCTGAGCGGCACGATCGTGTCGCCGGAGACCAGTACCTCCTTCTCCACCGAGCGCGCCGCGGACTCGACCTGCCGCGGCGCCGGCAGGTCGGCATCGGTGACCCGCAGCTCCCGCAGCTTGCGCGCGCTGACCAGCACCCGGCTCTCCAGCGAGCTGACCGCCCTGTTGTACTTCGCCACCGCCGAGTTCAGCGCCGTCCCGACGGCGTCCACATGCGACCCCATGGTGGCCAGCCGGGTGTAGAACTCCCGGGCCAGCTCGTGCACCTCCCGGGCGTTGCGGGCCAGCGCCTCCTGCCGCCAGGCGTAGCCGACGGTACGCAGCAGGGCGACCAGAGTGGACGGTGTCGCGATCACCACGTTGCGGCCGAAGGCGTGCTCCAGCAGCGCGGGCTCCTGCTGCAGCGCCGCGTCCAGGAAGACGTCCGCCGGCACGAAGCAGACCACGAACTCCGGCGTCGGGTCGAAGCGCTCCCAGTACGCCTTCGCCGCCAGCGAGTCCACATGCGCCCGCAGGTGCCGGGCGTGCGCCTTGAGCCTGGCCTGCCGGGTGGCCTCGTCGCGCGCCTCGGAGGCCTCCAGGAAGCCGCTGAAGGCGACCTTCGCGTCCACCACCACCTGCTTGCCGCCGGCCAGGTGCACCACCATGTCCGGCCGGGCCACCCGGTCCCCGTCGAGGAGAGCGGTGCTCGAGGTGACCTGCTCGGTGAAGTCGCAGTGCTCCACCATCCCGGCCGCCTCCACCACCCGGCGCAGCTGCATCTCGCCCCACCGCCCGCGCACCTGCGGCGCCCGCAGCGCGGCGACCAGCTGGGCGGTCTCGGTGCGCAGCTGCTCGGAGGTCTGCCGCATCGTCGCCACCTGCTGCAGCAGCGACGCATACGCTCCGGCACGGCCGCGCTCGACCTCCCGGATCTGCGTCTCGACCTTCCCGAGCGTCTCCCGCAACGGCGCCACCAGGCCCTCGATCGCCTGCTGCCGCTGCGCCAGGTCGCCGCCGGCCGCGGCCTGCACCTGCTTGAGGCGCGCCTCGGCGAGCTGCACGAAGGCCTCGTTGTTGCGGGCCAGCGCGTCCGCGGACAGCGCCCGGAAGGCGTCCCGGAGCCTGGCCTCCCCGGCCCGCTCGGCGTCCAGCGCGGCCGCGACGGCCGCGGCCTCGGCCTCGGCCCGGCGGGCGCGCTCGTCGGCGGCGGCGCGGTCCGCCCGCAGGTCGTCGCGCTCGGCCCGCAGCGCGTCCCGCTCCGCCGCCGCCCGCAGGCCACCGCCGCGGCCCAGCGCGAGCCCGGTGGCCAGCCCGGCGCCGGCGGTCAGCAGGGCGAGCAACAGCGTGCTGGCGTCCACCGGGGCATGGTCACACCGGGGTCGGCCCCGGTCCGGCAGGCGGCCCGGCGCGTCGCGGCCCGGGACGTACCCGGATGGTGACCCGCACCGGCCCGTCATGCGCGGTCACGGGCAGCCGGCGTCGGCGATCGTGTAGTAGCCGGGCGGCGACTGCCGCAGCGTGTGCCGGACGAACGTGTTGTAGAGACCCATCGCCTGCCCGGACCCGACCGCGTAGGTGTAGCCGAGCCGCTGGGTGGCCCGGCCGGCCTGCACGTGCTGGTAGTTGCTGCCCTCGTGGCAGGTCGCCGGCGGGCTGGTCGGAGGCGCGGTCGTCGGGCTCGCCGTGGGCGTCGGTCCCGGCGTAGACCCCGCGAGCCCCCAGAAGGCCGCGGTGTAGTAGCTCGAGCAGACGAAGTCGAGGAAGTACGCCGCGGTCGACCCGCACTGGGTGTCGCCGCTGCCCGGGTCCACCGGCGTGCCGTGGTTCATGCCCTGCACCCGGTAGACCTCGACCTGCCCGGTGCCGTACGTCTCCCGGCTGGTCGGCCCGGGCAGCGACCCGGTCGACGTCGGGGCGGTGGACAGGCCGTGCACGCCGACCCACTGGTCGCGCTCCTCGGTCGCGTTCATCGGGGCGACGGTGGTGTCCGCGGTGCCGTGCCAGATCGCGACCCGCGGCCACGGCCCGCCGTAACCCGGGTCCGCGTCCCGGACCGACTGCGCCCACTGCGCCGGCGTCCGGTCCACACCGGGGTTCATGCAGGTGTACGCCTCGGCCACGGTGGCCGCGCAGCCGTACGGCAGGCCGGCGACGATCGAGCCCCCGGCGAAGACGTCCGGGTACGCGGCCAGCATGACCGAGGTCATCGCGCCGCCGGCGGACAGGCCGGTGACGTAGACCTTCCCCGGGTCGGCGCGGTACGTGGTGACGGTCCGGTCGACCATCTGCCTGATCGACAGCGCCTCGCCCTGCCCGCGCCGGACGTCCCCGGGCTCGAACCAGTTGAAGCACCGGTTCGCGTTGTTGCCGGTCTTCTGCTCCGGGAAGACGAGCACGAAGCCGAACCGGTCGGCGTACTTCGGCCAGCCGGAGCTCTGGTAGTACGCCGAGGCGGTCTGGGTGCAGCCGTGCATGGCCACCACGACCGCGGGGCTGGCCGGCAGCGCGGGCGGGACGTACTCGTACATGGAGAGGTTGCCGGGATTGGAGCCGAAGCTGGTGACCTGGGCGAAGCCGGCCGCCGCGGCCGGGCTCCCCGGTGCGAGCGCGACCAGGCCGGCGGCGGCGACCGCGGCGGCGACGGCGGCGAGAGCGCGGAACGGGCGCACGGTGGCCTCCTTGCGAGCGACCCCACGGGTTCGGTCACGCCAGTGTGAGTTCGCCACCCCGCCGCCGCCCATGGGCCGATGCCCCACACGTGCGTCCCGGGCGGTGGCGATCCGTAGACTCGGAGGGCGTGGCCCTCACCATCGGCATCGTCGGCCTGCCCAACGTGGGCAAGTCGACGCTGTTCAACGCGCTGACCAAGAACTCGGTGCCCGCCGCGAACTACCCGTTCGCCACCATCGAGCCGAACGTCGGGGTGGTCGGCGTGCCGGACCCGCGGCTGGACGAGCTGGCGACGCTCTTCGCCAGCGCCAAGGTGGTGCCGGCGACGGTGTCCTTCGTGGACATCGCCGGGCTGGTGCGCGGGGCGAGCGAGGGCCAGGGCCTGGGCAACAAGTTCCTCGCGAACATCCGCGAGGCCAGCGCCATCTGCCAGCTGATCCGCGCCTTCCACGACCCGGACGTGGTGCACGTCGAGGGCCAGGTCTCCCCGAAGGACGACATCGAGACGGTCAACACCGAGCTCGTGCTGGCGGACCTGCAGACCGTCGACAGGGTGCTGCCGCGGCTGGAGAAGGAGGCCCGGCTGGCGAAGGACCGCGCCCCGGTGCTCGCCGCCGCCCGGACCGCCCGGTCCATCTTGGACAGTGGCCGGACGCTGTCCGGCGCCGGCATCGACCTCGCGCCGCTGCGCGAGCTGTCGCTGCTGACCACCAAGCCGTTCCTGTACGTCTTCAACGTCGACGAGGCGACGCTGGCGGACCCGGCCGCACTGGACGGGCTGCGGGCGCTGGTCGCCCCGGCCGAGGCGGTCTTCCTCGACGCGAAGGTCGAGTCCGAGCTGATCGACCTGCCCGCCGCGGACGCCGCGGAGCTGCTGGCCTCCATCGGCCAGGACGAGCCGGGTCTCGACCAGCTGGTCCGGGTCGGCTTCCGCACCCTCGGCCTGCAGACCTACCTGACCGCCGGTCCCAAGGAGTCCCGGGCCTGGACCATCCCGGTCGGCGCCACCGCCCCGGAGGCCGCCGGCGTGATCCACACCGACTTCCAGCGCGGCTTCATCAAGGCCGAGGTCGTCTCCTACGCCGACCTGATGGCGGCCGGCTCGCTGCCGGCCGCCCGCGCCGCCGGCAAGGTCCGCATCGAGGGCAAGGACTACGTGATGCGCGACGGAGACGTCGTCGAGTTCCGCTTCAACCTCTGACCGGTGCCCGCAATGGCGCTCTGACCTGCACCGCCGCGTTCACCACCCCACCATCCGGCCCCACCGCCGCCCGAAGTGCCAGCCGGTGACGAACGCGCCCGCGACCAGCACGATCGTCATCATGCCGACCGCGCTCCACGGCAGGCTGGCGCTCTCCTTGGCGGGCGGCTCCCGCCGGCTCAGCTCGGCGGGAGCCTCCCGCAGGCTCTGCTCGGTGGGAGCCGCCCGCAGGCTGTCTTCGGTCATGGCGCACCTCCGATCCCGGTCGAGGATGAATATCCCTGCTTCCGCCGGAGGCGGGTTCATCATCCCCGGATGATTCCGGCCCGGACCCGCCTGCCGGTTCCGGAGGAGTCGCGCCTCAGGCCGAGGCGGCGCGCTCCGCGGCGTCCATCCGCGCGTCGGTCACCCGCGTGACGACCGGGACCAGCGCCAGGGTCAGCGCCGTCATCACCACGAAGACCGCGCGTACGCCGAGCGCCTGCGCCAGCAGGCCGCCGGCGAGCGCGCCGAGCGGTCGGCTGCCCCAGGCCACCAGCCGGTAGCCGCTGTTGAGCCGGCCGAGCAGCCGGTCCGGCGTGACGCGCTGCCGCAGCGACACCGTGATCACGTTCCAGACCGCGCTGCAGGTGCCCGAGACGAAGAACGCGGTGCCGATCAGCACGGCGTTGCTGGTCAGTGCCGGCCCCGCGACGAGCAGCGCGCAGCCGATGGTGGCGGCCAGCAGCGCGCGGGCCCGGCCGAGCCGCGCCTCGACCCGCTCGGCGACCAGCGAGCCGGCGAGCATTCCGGCCGCGGAGGTGGCGAGCAGCGCCCCGAACGCCGGCTCGGACAGGCCTACCGCCGACTTCGGGCCGACGGCATAGAGCACGAGCACCGCCCAGGCCGCGTTCGAGGCGAAGTTGAAGGTGCCCACCATGCCGGCGAGCGTCCGCAGCAGCCGGTGCCGCCACAGGAAGCGCAACCCCTCGGCCACGTCCGCGCGAAGCGTGCTGCGCCCGACCCGGTCCACCCGGTACGGCCCCGGCACCAGCAGCAGCGCCCCGATCGCCACGGCCCACAGCCCGGCCGGCGTGGCGAAGGCAGTGACCGCCCCCGCGAGCACGAGGAAGCCGCCGAGCGGCGGGCCGACGAACTCGTTCGCGGTGATCTCGGCGCCGATCAGCCGTCCGTTCGCCCGGGACAACCGGTCCCGGGGGACGACCTGCGGCAGGATCGACTGCGCCGCGGTGTCGTACAGCGTCTCGGCGGTGCCCAGGCAGAGCGCCACCGCGTAGAGCACCCAGATCGAGCCGACGCCGGCGGCGAATGCCGCGGCGAGCACGCCGAGCGTCAGCGCCCGGACGGCGTTCGCCCCGAGCATCAGCCGGCGCCGGTCCAGCCGGTCGGCCAGCGCACCGGCGGGCAGCGCGAAGAACAGCCACGGCAGGGTCACCGCGAAGGCCAGCCCGCCGATGAGCGTCGGTGAGCTGGTGAAACGGAGTGCCACCAGCGGCAGCGAGACCTTGACGATGCCGTCGGCCAGGTTCGACAGCGCCGACGACGTCCACAGCCGCCAGAAGGCGGCGCCCAGGCCGGTGGTGGACACGTCGGTCATGATTTGAGGATTGCAGATCGATTCAAGAAAAACAAATCGATATGACAGCTGTCGATAGGCCGCCTACCGTGGCAGGGTGACCGAGCAGGAGGAGGCGCCGCGCTACCCGCGGCCGCGGCGGCAGGCGACGGTGCTGGAGGCCAGGGCGCTGGCGCACCCGCTGCGTGCCCGCATCCTGCGGCTCTGCGTCCACCACGAGCTCACCAACAAGCAGCTGGCCGACCGGCTCGGTGTCAAGCCGGGGACGGTCTTCTACCATGTGCGCCTGCTGCTGGAGGCAGGCCTGCTCCAACCCGCCGCCGTCCGGACCGGGCAGAGTGGCGCGCTGGAGAAGCCGTACCGGTCGACCAGCACGTCCTGGTGGCTGGACGACCCGCTGGGTTCCGCACCGCCGGACGTGCGGATGTCGCCGATCGAGGCATTCCAGCAGGAGCTGGCCGAGGCGGGGCCGGAGTCGGTCGCCACCCAGGCCCGCTTCACCCTGCACCTGTCGCCCGAGGACGTGCAGGAGCTGGACCGGCGGATCCTCGCGGTGCTCGACGAGTACGTCGAGACCGACCACGAGCGGCTCGACCGCCCCGCGCACGGCGGCATCGTCGTCGTGCACCGCCTCGCCGACTGACCTCCGCCCGACTGACCTCCGCCCGACCGACCTCCGCCCGACCGACCTCCGCCCGACCGACCTCCGCCCGACCGACCTCCGCCGGCCCGACCGCGAGACCCGGTCCGCTATCTTGTCCCGGCAGTCGCGGCCGACCGGCGAGGGGGCAGTGTGCGCGAGCTTCACCGAGCCAGACCATGGGTGGGGTTGGGCGCGGTGCTCGCGCTGGTCGTCGGCGTCGCCGGCGCCACCGGTCTGTGGACCGGCCGCGCGGGTGCCACCGTGGTGCATGCCCAGGTGGTCACCGTCTCGGTCCCGACGTCCACGTCGACGTACGCGACCGTCGAGGCCTGGCAGCTGCAGCCGGACGGCAGGTACAAGCGGATGGCCTACTTCCCGTCCGCCCGGGTGGGCTCGGCCGGCGTCGGGGCCACCCGGGAGGGGCTGTCCCGCACGCCCACCGGGCGGTACTCGCTGACCCAGCCCTTCGGGATCAAGCCCAACCCGGGAGTCAGCACGTCGTACTTCACGGTGGACCGCAACGACGTCTGGACCGGCAGCACCGGCACGGTGATCAACCAGCACCGCCGGTGCGCGCCCGGCACCTGCCCGGCGAGCTACGGCCAGATCGAGCGGCTGAGCAACTACCCGGGCAGCTACGACTACGCGGTCTTCATCGGCTACAACGCGGCGTACCCGTACGGCACGGGCGCGGTTCAGGGCCTGGGCTCCGCCTTCTTCCTGCACGTCAAGGGCTCGGGTCCGACCGCCGGATGCGTCGCGGTCGGTCCGGCGGAGATGGTGTGGCTGCTGCGCTGGTTCCGGTCCAGCGCGGCGCCGATCATCGCTGTCGGGGTAGGCGCCAACGCCTACAACCCGATCCCCAGACGCTACGTCTGAAGCCGGTCCAGGCACGGCGCGGCCGGCCAGCCGGACCGGCCCGGCGGCGGCGCGGTCGGTCCGGATCGCGCCGTGGCCGGGCGGCAGGCCCGGCCACGGCACAGGACACTGGGGGCGGCGGGCGCCCTGGCTCACCGGCGGTGCCCAGGCGGCTCCACCGCCGCCAGCCCGACCAACCCGGGCTAACCTGCGGGCAGAGCGAGGGCGAGGAGGTCCGATGGCCGAGCCGGCCGCCGCGCGCACCGCGGGCGGTCGGCCCGGCCCGGCCACCCGGCTCGAGCTGCTGGGCGACCCTCGGACGTACGAGCGGGGCGTGCCGTACGAGCTGCTGGCCCGGCTGCGGCGGGAGCGCGGCGTGGTCCGGGTCCCGGAGCCGGCCCAGCCGGGGCTGCCGGAGGGCCCGGGCCACTGGCTGGTGCTGCGGCACGCCGACGTCGAGCGGGTGCTGCGCGACCCCCGCCGCTTCTCTTCCTGGCTCGGCGGGACGCAGGTGCGGGACCCGGCGACGCCGGCGGACCTGGCGTACGTGCGGCGGATGATGCTCAACATGGACCCGCCGGAGCACTCCCGGCTGCGCCGGCTGCTGCACCGGTCCTTCACCCCGCGCGCCGTCGCCGCGCTGGAGGAGCAGATCGCCGACCACGCTCGGTCCATAGTGGACTCGATGCTGTCCACAGGCGACATCGTCGACTTCGCCGTGTCCGCGGCGGACCTGCCGCTGCTCGCACTCGCCGACGTGCTGGGCATGCCGGCCGCGGACCGCGGCCTGCTCTTCGACTGGTCCAACCGGGTCATCGGCTTCCAGGACCCGGACTACGCCGCCAGCGCCCGGTACGCCGGCGGCACCCCGATGGCCGCGGAGGCGCTCCGGCTGCGGCCGGAACCCGGCCCGGACGGACGGATGCCGGACCCGCGCACCAGGGCCGGCATCCCGGACCTCTACGCGTACGCGCACCTGCTGGCCGACCACAAGCGGCGCGAACCGGGCGCCGACGTGATGTCGATCCTGCTGTCCGAAGTGGACGACGACGGCGGTCGGGTGTCGGTGGCCGAGTTCGAGAACCTCTTCTGGCTGTTCGCCGTCGCCGGCAACGAGACGCTCCGCAACGGCATACCGGGCGGGATGGTCGCGCTGCTGGCGCACCCGGACGCGCAACGGACGCTGCGGGCCGACGAGTCGCTGCTGCCGGCCGCGGTGGAGGAGATGTTGCGCTGGTGGACGCCGGTGATGGTGTTCCGGCGGACCGCGACCGAGCCGGTCACGCTGTCCGGAGTGGACATCGGCGCGGGGGAGAAGGTGGTGGTCTCCTTCGCGGCCGCCAACCGGGACGAGACGGTCTTCGCCGACCCGGACCGCTTCGACGTCGCCCGCCGGCCCAACGAGCACCTCGTCTTCGGCCACGGCCCGCACTTCTGCCTCGGCGCGCACCTCGCCCGTGCCCAGCTGCGAGCGCTTTTCGGCGAGCTGCTCCGCCGGACGACGTGGATCGAGGCGGCCGGGAAGCCGGAGCTGCTGCGGTCGAGCTTCCAGCGCGGCGTCAAGCACTTCCCCGTCCACCTGCTCCCCTGATCCTCGCCCGTCTGTTCTCCGTCGGTTCGCTCCCAGCCCGGCGCCCCTCCGCGACATCCCGTTGCTGGGTTCCGCCGCGTCGCCGGTCGTTCCTTCCGCGGACCGCGATCCCGAGCGGGACGACGCGGTGGACGCCGCCGGACTGGTGGCGGCCGAGGCGCGGGCGGCGCGGCGGGTCGAGCTCAGCCTGGCGTCGGACGGGGATGGCGGGTCGTGGCTGCGCGGCCGGCTGGACGCCGAGGGCACCGCGGTGCTGCGCGCCGCGCTGGACCCGCTCAGCGGTCCGCGACCGTCGACGGTCGACGGCCCGGACCTCCGGCCGGCCGGGCGGCGCCGCGGCGAGGCGCTGGTGGAGGTGTGCCGGCGGGTGCTGGCCGGTGGTAGCTGCCCGCGCGCCCACCACCGCCTGGTGGAGCACGGCGACTGGCAGGTCCGCCTGGCCGCCGACGGCCGACCCGAGTTCCACCCACCCCGATGGATCGACCCCGAGCGCCGACCCCGGCGCAACCACCTCCACGACCGCCCCGACTGAGCAACCCTGCCCCGGACGCCGCCTGTCCGGCGCACACCGGCAGCGGACGGCTGCCGTCCACCCTGACCCCGCCCATGGTGCCGGTCGGGTCGTCGGCGGCTTGGCTGGCTCGTCGTCCCGCCGTTCGGTGCGGCCAGGCGATCGCGGAAGTCGGTGTCGTACAGGTCGACGCCGAGCCGGACCATCCACTCGTCCGGGCACAGCCGCACGGCCGCCCACCGGATGGCCAGGGACCGCGCCCGCGTCGTCTTGCCCGCCCCGGCAGGCCGACGACCACGAACAGGCGCCTCCCGGGTGCAGGGCCGGCGCCGCTCACGCGCCCGGTGACGTCCGGCGGAGGATACGGGACTCCCAGGGGGCGAGCGCTCCGGTGCCGCCCGTGCCGTGCGTGCCCAGCACCAGCTCGGCGCCGTCCCAGCCGGGTACGTCCACAGTGGAGGGTGTGCCGGCCAGGTTCGCCAGCACGAGCAGCTGCACGCCCTGGTACGACCGGGTGAAGGCGTAGACCCGCTCGTCGTCCGGCAGCAGCATGGTGAACTCGCCGTACGCGACGACCGGCTCGGTGTGCCGCAGCTCGATCAGCCGCCGGTAGTGGTGGAAGACGGAGTCCGGGTCCACGCGGGCGGCCTCGGCGTTGATCTCCGGGTAGTTCGGGTTCACCGGCAGCCACGGCTCGCCGGTGCTGAAGCCGGCGTGCGCCGAGGAGTCCCACTGCATGGGTGTCCGGGCGTTGTCCCGGCCCTTCGCCCGCAGCGCGACCAGCACGTCGTCCGGGGCGGCGCCGGCGGCGACGGCGGCGGCGTAGTGGTTGACCGACTCGATGTCCCTGAAGTCGCCGATCGCGGCGAACGGGCTGTTGGTCATCCCCAGCTCCTCGCCCTGGTAGACGTACGGCGTGCCGTGGTGAAGGTGCAGCACGGTGCCGAGCGTCTTGGCCGAGGCGACCCGGTGCTCGCCGTCGTCGCCGAACCGGGAGACCACCCGGGGCTGGTCGTGGTTGTCCCAGTAGAGGCTGTTCCAGCCGACGTCGGCGAGCCCGGCCTGCCAGCGGGCCATGCTCGCCTTGAGCTCACGCAGGTCCAGCGGCCGCAGGTCCCACTTGGACGCGCCCTGGTCCAGCCCGACGTGCTCGAACTGGAATACCATGTCCAGCTCGCCCCGCCGCGGGTCGGTGAAGAGCCTGGCCTCGTCGACGGTGACGCCGGGCATCTCGCCCACGGTGAGCAGCCGGTCCCCGTACGGCGCGAAGACCTCCCGGTGCATCTCCTGCAGGAAGTCGTGCAGCCGCGGCCGGCCGAGGAAGTGCTCCGCCCCCTGCCCGGCCGGCTCACCCGGCAGCGCGTGCGCGTCCGGCAGCGCCGGGTCCTTGGAGATCATGTTGATGACGTCCATCCGGAAGCCGTCCACGCCGCGGTCCAGCCACCACCGCATCATCGCGTAGACCGCCTGCCGGACCTCGGCGTTCTCCCAGTTGAGGTCGGGCTGCCGGGGGGAGAACAGGTGCAGGTAGTACTCGCCGGTCGCCTCGTCCAGCTGCCAGGCCGAGCCGGAGAAGAACGACTGCCAGTTGGTCGGTTCGGCGCCCGGCTGGCCGGCGGCCAGGCCGTACCGGGGCGGCTGCCACCAGTACCAGTCGCGTTTCGGGTCGTCCCGGCCGGACCGGGAGGCCACGAACCATGGGTGCTCGTCCGAGGTGTGGTTGACGACCAGGTCCAGCACCAGCTTCAGGCCGCGCCGGTGCACCTCACAGAGCAGCCGGTCGAAGTCGGCGAGCGTGCCGAACGTCGGGTCGATGTCCTGGTAGTCGCGGATGTCGTAGCCGCCGTCGTCCCAGGGCGACGGGTAGACCGGGGACAGCCAGATCACGTCGACACCGAGCGCGCTGAGGTGGTCCAGCCGGCTCAGCACACCGGCCAGGTCGCCGATGCCGTCGCCGTCGGAGTCGGCGAAGCTGCGCGGGTAGACCTGGTAGACGACGGCGGTCTTCCACCACGGCTCGGCCACGGACGTCCACCCTATCGGGCAGTTCGGGCGACCACGGTCACGGCGCAGGGCCGGCCGCGGTCCCGGTATCATTTAGCATTGGCTAAGTATTCTCACACCGGAGGACATGTGCCGTACAAGTGGATCGCGCTGTCCAACACCACGCTCGGCATGCTGCTCGCCACGGTGAACCAGTCGATCGTGATCATCTCGCTGCCGGCGATCTTCCGCGGCATCGGGCTGGACCCGCTGGCGCCGGGCAACACCAGCTACCTGCTGTGGATGCTGATGGGCTACCTGCTGGTCTCCGCGGTGCTGGTCGTCACCCTCGGCCGGCTCGGCGACATGCTCGGCCGGGTCCGGATCTACAACCTCGGCTTCGCGGTCTTCACCGTCGCCTCCGTCCTGCTCTCGCTCGACCCGCTGTCCGGCGGCGGCGGCGCGCTGTGGCTGATCGGCTGGCGGGTGGTGCAGGGCGTCGGCGGCGCGATGCTGATGGCCAACTCGGCGGCGATCCTCACCGATGCCTTCGACGCCACCGAGCGGGGGATGGCGCTGGGCATCAACCAGGTGGCCGCGCTGGCCGGCTCGTTCCTCGGACTGGTCGCCGGCGGGCTGCTGTCCGAATGGGACTGGCGGGCGGTCTTCCTGGTCAGCGTCCCGCTCGGCGTCGTCGGCACGGTCTGGTCGTACCGGTCACTGCAGGAGACCGCATCCCGCCGCCGGGCCCGGATCGACTGGTGGGGCAACCTCACCTTCGCGGTCGGGCTGACCGCGCTGCTGGCCGCGATCACGTACGGTATCCAGCCGTACGGCGGGCATACCGAGGGCTGGACCAGCCCGTGGGTGCTGTCCGGGCTGGTAGGCGGGCTCGCCCTGCTGGTCGCCTTCGTCGCGGTCGAGGCGCGGGTGGCGGAGCCGATGTTCGCGCTCGGGCTGTTCCGGATCCGGGCGTTCGCCGCCGGCAACCTGGCCACCCTGCTGGCCGCGGTCGCCCGCGGCGGGCTGCAGTTCATGCTCATCATCTGGCTGCAGGGCATCTGGCTGCCGCTGCACGGCTACGCGTACGAGCAGACGCCGCTGTGGGCCGGCATCTACCTGCTGCCGCTGACCCTGGGCTTCCTCGCCGCCGGCCCACTGTCCGGGCGGCTGTCCGACCGGCACGGCGCCCGGGTGCTGTCCACCAGCGGGCTGCTGCTGGTGGCCGCGACCTTCGCCGGCCTGCTGCTGCTGCCGATCGACTTCCCGTACTGGGCCTTCGCGGTCCTGGTGGGGCTGAACGGGATCGGCTCCGGCCTCTTCTCGGCGCCGAACTCCGCGGCGGTGATGAGCAGCGTGCCGGCCGACCAGCGCGGCGCCGCGTCCGGAATGGGCGCCACGTTCCTGAGCGCGGGCATGGTGCTGTCCATCGGAGTCTTCTTCTCGCTGCTCATCGCCGGGCTGGCCCGGTCACTTCCCGGCTCGCTGGGCTCCGGCCTGCAGGCGGCCGGGGTGCCGGCCGCGACCGCCGAGCGGGCCGCGTCGCTGCCACCGGTGGGCAGCGTCTTCGCCGCGTTCCTCGGTTACAACCCGGTGCGGGAGCTGCTCGGGCCGTCCGCGGTCGGCGCGCTGCCAGCGGACCGGGCCGCCGAGCTGACCGGGCGGTCGTTCTTCCCGCATCTCATCTCCGGACCGTTCCACTCCGGGCTGGTGGTCGTCTTCGTCGCCGCGGTGGTGCTGTCGCTGGCCGCCGCGGTCGCGTCGCTGCTGCGTGGCGAACGCTACCTGCACGTCGACGCGGGGGAGGTGGCCGGCGCCGCGGTGGGCGGCAACCCGACGGCGGGCGGCAATCCTGCGGTGGGCGGACAGGCGCCGGTCGCGGCTCCCGCCCTGGACGCCGCGTCCGTGCCACGCTGACCCCATGGAGGACGCCGAGCTGGCCGGCCGGCTGCGGATCGCGGTCGGCTCGCTGGTCCGCTGGCTGCGCCAGAGCGATCCCGGCCAGCTCTCCCCGGCGCAGCTGTCCGCGCTGGTCACCGTCGAGGCGGCCGGCCGGCTGCGGATCGGCGAGCTGGCCGCCCGGGAGCGGGTGGCCGCGCCCACGATGACCCGCCTGGTCGGCGTGCTCGCCGAGGCCGGGCTGGTGGCCCGGGACGTCGACCCGGAGGACGGCCGCGGCTCGCTGGTCGGGCTGTCCCCGGCCGGCCGGGCGCTGCTCGAGGAGATCCGCCGGGAGCGGACCTCCCTGCTGGTCAGCCGGCTCGCCAGCCTGTCCGCCGCGGACCGGGCCGCGCTGGCGGCCGCGCTGCCCGCGCTGGAAGCCCTCCGCGCCCGCTGACCGCCCGGCCGGCGCCGCCTCGGCGGCCTCAGCAGCCTCAGCGGCGGCGGCCTCGGCGGCGTCAGCGCCGGCAGCAGCCTCAGCCGGTCGCGGAGCGGACGATCTCGTCGATCCGAGCGGCCAGGCCGAAGTCCCTGGCGGTCACCCCCCCGGCGGAGTGGGTCGCGCAGGCGAAGGTCAGCGTCCGCCACCGGATGTCGATGTCCGGGTGGTGGTCGAGCTCCTCGGCCACTTCGGCGACCCGGTCCACCACGCTGATCGCGGCCGGGAAGCTCGGCAGCCGCACCTCCCGCCGGATGCCGGTCGGGTCGCCCGACCAGCCCTCGTCCAGCCCGGCGATCCCCTCGGCGACGCCCGCCGCGTCCAGCACCTCAGCCACCGCGCCATTCCACCATGGGAGGCTGCCGGCCGTGCGGGTGGTGGTGGGGGCGGCGCTGCTGGACGGGACCGGCCGGGTGCTGGTGGCGCGGCGGCGCCGGCCGCCGGGCTGGGAGTTCCCCGGCGGCAAGGTGGAGCCGGGGGAGTCCGAAGTGGACGCGCTGGTACGGGAGTGCCGGGAGGAGCTCGGCGTCACCGTCGCGGTGGCCGACCGGCTCGGTCCGGACGCGCCGCTCGACGGCGGCTGGACGCTGCGGGTGTGGACCGGCCGCGTCACCGCCGGCGAGCCCACCCCGCACGAGCACGCGGAGCTCCGCTGGGTGCCATACCCGGAGCTCGACAGCCTCGACTGGCTGCCCGGCGACCTCCCCGCCGTCGCCGCCCTCACCGCCGCCGCCCCTGGCCCCGCCGCCGTCAGCCGGTCGCGCCGCCGGTGACGTGCCAGCGCGCCAGCCGGAGGCTCGGGGCGACGGTGAGGCTCGCCGGTGCCCGCTCCGGCACCGGCGCCGGGTCCGAGCCCACCGCGAGCACCGCGCCCGGGCCGAGCGCGTCCGGGTAGGACTGGGTGAACCGCAGCGTGCCCACCGCCCGGCTGACCTCGCCGCCCTCGACCAGCCACACCCCGTTGCGGGTCAGTCCGGTCACCACCACGGTCCGCGGGTCCAGCACCCGGGTGTACCAGAAGTCGCTGACCAGCAGCCCGCGTCCCATCCCGGCGGCGAGCGCGGTGCCGTCCCCGCCCGGGCCGGCGCCGAGCCGCAGCTGCGGCGGCTCCGGTCCCCACCGCTCGCCGCCCTCCACCGCGTGCCCGGTCGAGGACGTCCCGAGCGCCGCCGCCGTACGCCGGTCGTGCGCGACCGCCGTGGTGGTCCCGGCGGTCACCAGGTCGACCCGGCGGCGCGGGGTGCCCTCCGCGTCCCACGGCAGCGAGGTGGACCACTCGTCCAGGCAGTCGTCCCACACCGAGACCGCGGGGTCGAACTGCGCCTCCCCGACCCGGGCGAACGACCGGCCCTCGGACACCGGCCGGCCGTTGAGGCCGTGGGTGGTGAGGAAGCCGAGCACGTCCGCGACGCAGGACGGCTCCAGCACCACCTCGTAGTCGCCCGGCGGCAGGTCGACCGGGTCCGCCCCGGCCCGCGCCTTGGCCAGCGCGGTCGCCCCCAGCGCAGCGCCGGACAGGTCGGCCAGCCGCACCCCGGCCCGGCGGGCGACCCCGGCGGCGCCGTGGATCCGGACGATCCCGTCCGCCGCGACGGCGGTGGCGCGACCGGCGGCGGACTGCCCGAGCGAGTTCGCGTACGCCGCCTCGGTCCGCGAGCTCTCCACGTAGCCGGCCGTCTCCTCGCCGCCGGCGGCGTCGACGAACTCGCGCACCACCGCCGCGCGCTGGTCCGGGGTGGCATCCGCGGTCGCGTCGTCCCAGTTTCCCCCGGTCGGGACCGGCGCGGCCGGCGCCAGCCCGGGGAACGCGGGGTCCGGCTTGCGCAGCCGGGCGGCGGCGAGCGCGGACTCCACCATCCGCCGGAGTGAGTCGGGATCGGTCCGGTCGGTCTCGGCGATCGCCCACGACCTGTCCAGCACCACCCGCACCCGCACCAGCGAAGCGGTGTCCACGACGTTCTGGTGGATGAACGACCGGGCGAACCGGGTCAGCGCCCGAAATCGGGTGGTCACCTGCACCTCGGCCGCCGCGCCCGGCCCGACGAGGTCCAGCACGTGCAAGGTCAGGGAGGAGGAGCTCATGCCCGCACCCCCACCCGGACGCCGCGGAACCGGGCCGGCACCGCCGGGTGCCCGGTGTGCCCGACCTGGCTGGGCTGGCCCTTGCCGCAGTTCGGGGTGCCCCAGAAGCGCCACTCGTCCGGCCCGCCGAGCATGTCCATCGAGCCCCAGAAGCGCGGGCTGATCCCGGTGTACGTCGGGTTGCGCAACATCCGCCCGCGCTCGCCGCCCTTGACCTCCCAGCCGATCTCGCAGCCGAACTGGAAGTTCAGCCGGCGGTCGTCGATGGACCAGGACCGGTTGGTGTCCATCAGCACGCCGTCCTCGGTGGCGGCGACCATCTCCGCCAGCGAGGAGCCGCCGGGCAGCAGGCCGACGTTCGTCATCCGCACCATCGGCAGCCGCGCCCAGCCGTCGGCCCGGACCATTCCGGCGTACGGGACGCCGGCGACCGACGCCGAGTCGCGGCCGGCCAGCACCCCGGTCTACACCCCGTCCCGGACGATGTCCACCGGCGCCGCCGGGGTGCCCTCGTCGTCGTAGCCGAACGAGCCGAGCGCGCCGGGCAGCGTCGCGTCCGCGGTGATCGTCATCAGCTCCGAGCCGAAGCGCAGCGAGCCGAGCCGGGCCAGGTCCAGCCAGGAGGTGCCGGCGAACGCGGCCTCCCAGCCGAGGATCCGGTCCAGCTCGACCGCGTGCCCGACCGACTCGTGGATCTGCAGCGCCAGCTGCTCGCTGCCGAGGATCAGGTCGGTCTCGCCGGCCGGGCACTGCGGCGCGGTCAGCAGCGCCTGCGCCTCCGCGGCGACCCGCTCCGCGTGCGCGGGCAGGTCGAGCGAGCGGACCAGCTCCCAGCCGCGGGTGCCGTACTGGCCGCGGATGCCGGGGTACGACCGGCGCTGCGTGTCGTCCGTGCCGATGGCGGTGGCGTTCATCGCGGCGCCGCACTCCCGGATGTGCTGCTCCAGCCGGGCACCCTCGCTGGAGACGAACCACTTGGTCGTGTCCCACACCTGGTAGCTCGCCTCGGCGAGCGGGACGCCGGCCGCCCGCATGGTCGCGGTGACGCCGGCGACCAGGTCGCCCTTCTCGCCCAGCGGGACGCCGAGCGGGTCCTCCTCGCACGGGCTGGCCCACCGGTCCTGCCGGGCCTGCACCGGGACCAGGTCGAGGTCCGGGCCGGCCACCAGCCCGGAGGCCCCGGCGACCGCCGTCGCCTCGGCGCCGGCCCGGCGCGCCGCGGCGTCGGTGGGGTCCGGCACCGCGACGAAGCCCCACGAGGACCCGACCAGCGCCCGCACGCCGACCCCGACCGACTCGCGCTGGACCAGGTCCTCGACGTCGCCGTTGCGCGCCGCCATCGACTCGTACCGCAGGACCATGCCGCGGGCGTCCGCGTACCGCGCCCCCGCGGCCAGCGCCCCGTCCACCGCCGCGGTCGCCAGCTCGAACATCCCCCGACCCTAACGGCGGCTCCACCGGTCGTTCGCCGCACTGCCGCGGCGGCGGTCTGGTCCCGCCGGTCGGCTACGACCGGCGGGACCGCTGCCGGTCAGTACCGGTCGTGCCAGGCGGAGCAGCCGATGTTCTCCGCGCAGACCCGGAACCGGATGATCGACGTCGGGTGGCCCTCGCGAGTGCAGTCCTGGCTCGGCGCCCAGCCGGTGTAGAAGATCTGGCCGTCGTTACGGTAGAGGTGCGCCCGGACCCGGTTCCCGTCCACCCGCAGGTCGCAGACCGTGATGAAGGAGCCGTCGAATCGGGCGGACCCGACGGCGGTGCCGGCGCTGTTGCGCACGTAGATCCAGTGGCCCGAGTCGGCCGACGCGGACGGCACGAGCCCGAGGACAGCGACGGCAGCCCCCGCGCCGACGACGAGCGTTCGCGCCGTGCGTCTGGTCTTTCGTCCCATCTCGATCTCCCCCTGCCGCGTCGTTGCTCGGAGCGAGCCAACAGATCCTATGGGCGGTTTACCGGCGCTCACCACCGCCTGTCGGATGAACCCGTCGGCCGCCCGGCTTCCGGCGGCCGCCGCGACCGGTGCCGGCCGGAAGCGGGCTCAGAAGAAGCGGAAGTCGGTGATCGTCCCGGTCGCGACCAGCCGGATGTAGAGGTCGGTGATCGGGATCATCGCCAGGCTGGGCAGGGCGACCTGCATGTGCTTGGCGTTGAGCTTGCTCACCAGCGTCCAGGCCCGGTAGCGCAGCGGGTGCCGGGAGAAGTTCTTCAGCCGGCCGCCGAGGATGTGCCGGCAGGAGTGGCAGCCGAGCGTGTAGACCGCGAAGAGCACCGCGTTGACGATGATCAGCAGGCTGCCCACGCCGAGGCCCCAGCCGTCCGGGAAGCGCAGCGAGTTGTAGCCGTCGTAGAGCAGGACCAGCACGATCGGGAGGGCCACCACCCAGAAGTAGCGGTGGACGTTGTTGAGGATCAGCGGGAAGCGCGCCTCGCCCTGGTAGCGCGCCCGCGGCTCGGCGACCGCGCAGGCCGGCGGGGACAGGAAGTACGCCCGGTAGTAGACCTTGCGGTAGTAGTAGCAGGTCAGCCGGAAGACGATGGGGAGCGCGGCGACCAGCAGCGCGGGCGACAACCTGTACCAGTCGCCGACCAACTCGGCGTTCGCGTGCTCGCCGCAGTTGGCCGCCAGGCACGGCGAGAAGATCGGCGAGATGTAGTTGTCCACCGCGTAGTTGCTGGTCTGCAGCGACGCCCACAGCGAGTAGAGCAGCACCACGCCGAGGAAGGCCGCGTCCCGCGCGACCGGCACCCACCACGCGTCCGTCCGCAGCGTCGCGAACCGGCTCCCCCGCCGCCGGGCGGCCCGCGTGTCCGTCACGGCCATGCCCACTCCGTTCCGCCGGCTGCGTGCCGCTCGCTCACTGGTCCGGGTCCCCGCCCCGCGGGGCCGCCGGCAGGTTCGACGGCTCCGCCCGGCGGGTGTCGTCGCTGCGGCGCCGGCGGATCCTGTTGCCGAGCCACACCAGCGGGTCGTACTTGCGGTCGATGACGCGCTCCTTCATCGGGATCAGCGCGTTGTCGGTGATCTTGATGTGCTCCGGGCAGACCTCGGTGCAGCACTTGGTGATGTTGCAGTAGCCGAGGCCGTGCGCGTCCTGCGCCTGGTACTTGCGGTCCAGCTCGTCCAGCGGGTGCATGTCCAGCTCGGCGATCCGCATCAGGTAGCGGGGACCGGAGAAGGCCGCCTTGTTCTCCTCGTGGTCGCGCACCACGTGGCAGGTGTTCTGGCACAGGAAGCACTCGATGCACTTGCGGAACTCCTGCGAGCGCTCCACGTCGACCTGCTGCATCCGGTACTC
>JBJMII010000148.1:0-10100 GCA_045806925.1 Mycobacteriales bacterium | reverse complement strand
TGCCTGACCGGCCGCCTCCGGCAGCACCGCCTGACCGGCCGCCTCCGGCAGCACCGTCCGGGCGGCTCACCGGCCGGCCTCCAGCTTCTCGATGATGGCGTCCGCGTACTGGCTCGTGCCGACCGCCGTCGGGTCGTCCCGGCGGGGTTTCATGTCGTACGTCACCGACTTGCCCTCGGCGATGACCCCGGCCACCGCCGCCTCGAGCCGGGCGGCCGCGTCGGCCTCGCCGAGGTGCTCCAGCATCAGCTTGCCGGACAGGATCATCGCCGTCGGGTTCACCTTGTTCTGCCCCTTGTACTTCGGGGCCGAGCCGTGGGTCGCCTCGAAGACCGCGGTGTCGGTGCCGATGTTCGCCCCCGGCGCCACCCCGAGACCGCCGATCATGCCGGCGGTGAGGTCGGACAGGATGTCGCCGTAGAGGTTGGGCAGCACCAGCACGTCCCACTCCTCCGGGCGCTGCACCAGGCCCATGCAGGTCGCGTCGACCAGGTTCTCCCACGCGTCGATGTCCGGGAACTCCTTGGCCACCTGGCGGAACGTCGACAGGAACAGGCCGTCGGTGAACTTCATGATGTTGGACTTCTGGATGCAGTGCACCCGCTTGCGGCCGTGGTCCTTCGCGTACTGGAAGGCGTAGCGGATGATCCGGGCGGAGCCCTCCTCGCTGATCGGCTTGATCGAGATGCCGGAGTGCGGCCGGATCTGCTTCTTCTGCAGGCCGTTGAGGAACTCGATGGCACGGTCGGCCTCGTCCGTGTCGTGCTCGTACTCGATCCCCGCGTAGAGGTCCTCCGTGTTCTCCCGGACGATGACGACGTCGACCGCGTCGAACCGGGTCCGGACCCCCGGGTACGTCTTGCATGGGCGCAGGCACGCGTAGAGCTCCAGCTCGCCGCGCAGCGCGACGTTGACCGAGCGGAAGCCGGTGCCGATCGGGGTGGTGATCGGGCCCTTGATCGCGACCTTGGCCTGCTTGATGGACTCGAGGGTCTGCGGTGGCAGCGGCGTGCCGGCCGACTCCATGACGTCGACCCCGGCGTGCTGGACGTCCCAGTCGAACGCGGAGCCGCTGGTCGCGGCAGCCGCCTCCAGCACCCGGCGGGTCGCCTCGGTCAGCTCGGGTCCGGTGCCGTCACCGGGGATGAGTGTGACGCGGTGGGTGGTCATGGCCGGAGGCTATACGAGCACGTCGGGACAGCTCTGCGTGCTCCGGCACCGCGGTCGCGGAGGACCTTCCGGACCCGGCTTCAGGCGGGCAGGGCCAACCCGAGGACCACGATGGCGACCGCGAGCCCGCCGTAGCAGAGCACGTCGACCAGCCGGCTGCGGACCACGAGCAGGCCCGCCTGGCGGGCCGGCAGCAGCAGCCGGAAGGCCCCGGCCAGGCCGCAGGCCACCGCGAGCAGCAGCACGCCGCGCAGCCAGTGCCGCGGGACGGCGGCCGCGTACGCGATGCCGGTCACCCCGAGCGCGAGCACCAGCACGATCGGGAGGTTGCGCAGGTCCACCGTACGGAGCTCTCCGAAGCCGCCGGTGCCGTTGGAGCCGTTGCGGCGCGGCGGGCGGGCGGGCGCCGGGTGCCTCATGGGTTGATGACGTCGGCGCGCTGCGGCGGCACCGGCTCGCCGCGCAGCACCGCGAACGCGACCTCGGCCTGCGCGCTGCGCACCAGCACGTGGTCGGTGGTGAAGCCGGAGACCGAGGTGAACGGGATGCGAGCCTCGGCCAGCCGGCCGGCGATGTCGGCCAGGAAGCCGATCAGCTCCCAGGGCAGCGGACCGGGGAAGGTGATCCGCTGCCAGCCGCGCTCGACCGCCAGCGGCACCGGCAGCGTGTCCAGCATGTCCTCCGGCAGCACCACGGTCGTCTCGCCCGGGTCCGAGACAGCGGCCAGGAACGGCCCGTCCGCCACCGGCGGCCACCAGCCGGCCGGGTAGCGGGCGACGGCGAGCCGCACGGGGTCGAGCGTCGGCTGCAGGTCGGTCCGCGCCCCGGTGGTCCCAGTCGCCCCGGTCACGACCAGGAGAGTAGCCCCGGACCGCCGGGCCGCTCTCCCCGGCGCGTGCTCGGGTGGCGCGGGATCGAGCCTCGCCGGAGCCGACGGCGAGTACCCCCGCCATCCACAAGCGCCGCGAAAAGGCCCAGCAGCCACAGCAACAGGGACGGATACCCTCATCCCGTTCTCACCCGTACGCCGCCACCGGACGCACCGTCCTGACGCACGACTGAAGGACCGCAGCATGGGCGAGCTCGACCCGGACGAGACGGCCGTCGTCACCCTCGTCAAGGACTTCGTCGATCGCGAGGTCAAACCCGTCGCCCGCGAGCTGGAGCACGCCAACACCTACCCGGAGAAGCTCATCGAGCGGATGAAGCAGATGGGCATCTTCGGCCTGGCCGTCCCGCGACCGTGGGGTGAGGCGAGCGTGTCGGTGCCCTGCTACGCCGCCGTCACGGAGGAACTGGCCCGCGGCTGGATGAGCCTGGCCGGCGCCATGGGCGGCCACACCGTGGTGGCCAAGCTGCTGCGCGACTTCGGCACCCGCGAGCAGCAGGACCGGTACCTGCCCAGGATGGCCACCGGCGAGATCCGCGCCACCATGGCCCTGACTGAACCGGGTGGCGGCTCGGACCTGCAGGCGATGCGGACCACCGCGCGCCGCGACGGTGACACCTACGTCGTCAACGGGTCGAAGACCTGGATCACCAACGCCCGCCGCTCGCAGCTGGTGGCGCTGCTCTGCCGCACCGACCCGGACGCCCGCCCGCCGCACCGCGGCATCAGCGTCCTGCTGGTCGAGCACGGCCCCGGCTTCCACGTCTCCCGTGACCTGCCCAAGCTCGGGTACAAGGGAGTGGAAAGCTGCGAAATCTCCTTCGACGACTTCCGGGTCCCCGGCGGCGCCCTGCTCGGCGGCCAGGAAGGCAGCGGCTTCGCACAGATGATGCGCGGCCTGGAAATCGGCCGGATCCAGGTCGCGAGTCGCGCGTTGGGCGTCGGCCGTGCCGCACTGGAAGACTCGCTGCGCTACGCCCAGGAGCGCACCAGCTTCGGCAAGCCCATCTGGGAACACCAGTCCATCAGCAACTACCTGGCCGACATGGCCACCACCCTCACCGCCGCCCGCCAGCTGGTCATGTACGCCGCCCGCCGCTGCGAGTCGGGCCAGCGCGCCGACCTGGAGGCCGGCATGGCCAAGCTGTTCGCCTCCGAGACCGCGATGACCATCGCCCTGAACGCGGTCCGCATCCACGGCGGGTACGGCTATTCCACCGAGTTCGACGTGGAACGCTACTTCCGCGACGCCCCCCTGATGATCGTCGGGGAGGGCACCAACGAGATCCAGCGGAATGTCATCACCCGCGAACTCATCAAACGCCACCGGACACCGACATGACCCCGCCGAGGTCCCACCCCTGCACAGCCATCAGCCGCACCTTGGCCAGCAATGAAAGGCGCACCGGTGTACCCGCTGGAAGGAACGACCGTCGTCGCCCTCGAACAGGCGGTGGCGGCGCCGTTCGCCACCCGCCAGCTCGCCGACCTCGGCGCCCGGGTGGTCAAGGTGGAACGCCCGGGCCTGGGGGACTTCGCCCGCGGTTACGACCGCAGCGTGCACGGCCAGTCCAGCTACTTCGTCTGGCTCAACCGCGGCAAGGAGAGCATCGAGCTCGACCTCAAGGACACCGACGGGCGGGCGCTGCTCGACCGCCTCCTCGAGGTCGCCGACGTGTTCGTGCAGAACCTGGCCCCGGGCGCGGCCGACCGCCTGGGACTTTCCGCCGCCACCCTGCGCGGGCGGCGGCCCGAGCTCATCCACTGTTCCGTCTCCGGCTACGGCACCGACGGCCCGTACCGCACCAGGAAGGCGTACGACCTGCTGGTCCAGTGCGAGACCGGGCTGCTCGACGTCACCGGAACCGCCGCGGAGCCGGCGAAGGTGGGCATCTCGGTGGCCGACATCGCCGCCGGCATGTATGCCTACGCGGGCATCCTCACCGCCCTTTACGAGCGGGAGCGCACCGGCACCGGCAGCACGCTGGAGGTGGCGCTGCTGGACGCGCTCGGCGAATGGATGACCCAACCGGTCTATCACACGGTCTACGGACAGCAGCCGGCACGCCGTTCCGGGACCCGGCACGCGTCGATCGCACCCTACGGCCCCTACCGCACGGGCGACGGCGCCAGCGTCTACCTCGGCGTGCAGAACGACCGCGAATGGGCGGTGCTGTGCCGCGACATCCTGCACCGCTCCGACCTCGCCGACGACGCGCGCTTCGCCCACAACCCCGACCGGCTGGTGCACGACGACCAGATCACCGGGATCCTCGAAGACAGCTTCGCGACCATGACCGCCGACGCCGTCGTGGACCTGCTCGACGCCGCCGGCATCGCCTGCGCCAGGATGCGTACCGCCGACCAGTTCTTCGAACACCCCGACCTGCGGGCCCGCCGCCGGTGGCGGCAGGTCGGCTCCCCGGGCGGGCCGGTAGACGCCTTGATCCCCCCGGTCACGGTGTACGGCCGCGAACCGCTGATGCGGGACGTCCCGGCACTCGGACAGCACAACGGCTCGATCCGCAACGAGTTCTGAGCTCGGCCACCCAGCCCGGACACCTGGCCTGAGCTGACCTTCGGTCAGGGCCGGACCGCCGGCGGTTCAGCCCTGCCGTGGCGCCGCTCGCGGTACGCGCCGAGCCGGGCCGGGAGAGCCCGCTGCCTCGGCGGCCTCCACCACGTTGGTCAGCAGCATCGCCCGGGTCATCGGCCCGATCCCGCCCGGCACCGGCGCCAGCCGGCCGGCGACCTCGCGGACGGCCGGGTCCACATCGCCGACCAGGCCGGCCTCGGTCCGGGTGATGCCGACGTCGAGGACCGCCGCGCCCGGCCGGACGTGCTCCGGGCGGACCAGCCCGGGCGAGCCGGCGGCGGCGATGACGATGTCCGCCTGCCGGAGCATTCCCGGCAGGTCGCGGGTGCCGGTGTGGCAGATCGTCACTGTCGCGTTCTCGGACTTGCGGGTGAGCAGCAGAGGCAGCGCCCGGGCCGCGGTGATCCCCCGGCCCACCACCACCACGCGCGCGCCGGCGATCGGCACGTCGTACCGGCGGAGCAGCTCGACGCAGCCGCGCGGGGTGCAGGGCAGCGGCGCCGGCCGGCCGAGTGCGAGCCAGCCGAGGTTGGTCGGGTGCAGCCCGTCCGCGTCCTTCGCCGGGTCGATCCGGGCCAGCACCGGGTTGGGCTCGAGGCCGGCCGGGAGCGGCAGCTGCACCAGGTACGCCGTGCAGGCCGGGTCGGCGTTGAGCTCGTCCACCACCGCCTCGACCTCGGCCTGGGTCGCGGTCGCCGGCAGCTCCACGCCGATGCTGCGGATGCCCACCTCGGCGCAGTCGCGGTGCTTGCCGCGGACGTACGAGTGGCTGGCCGGGTCGTCGCCGACCAGCACGGTGCCCAGGCCAGGCTCGCGCCCCCGGTCGCGCAGCGCCTCGATGCGCGCCTTGAGCTCGCCGCGGATGGTCGCCGCGGTTGCCTTGCCGTCCAGGATCACCGCCGCCATGCGGCCAGTGTCGCAGCCGTCCGGACCCCGCCACAGCCGCCGGCCGGCCGGCAGTCAGCCGCCCTGCCGGCGTCGAGGGCAGTGAACATCCGGACCCTCTGCACCCGGACCCCGTGTCGCCGGTGCCGCTCAGTGCGCAAAGTGCCGGGTGCCGGTGAGATAGAGCACCACCCCGGCCGCCTCCGCCGCCGCGATCACCTCCACGTCCCGCACCGAGCCGCCCGGCTGCACCACCGCGCGGACGCCCGCGTCGAGCAGCACCTCCAGCCCGTCCGCGAACGGGAAGAACGCGTCGCTCGCCGCCACCGACCCGGCTGCCCGCTCACCGGCCCTGGCCACCGCGAGCCGGGCCGAGTCCACCCGGTTGACCTGGCCCATCCCGACGCCGACCGTCGCCCGGTCGCGGGCGAGCAGGATCGCGTTGGACTTCACCGAGCGGACCGCCCGCCAGGCGAAGATCAGGTCGCCGAGCGTCGTCTCGTCCACCGGCTCGCCGGCGACCAGCCGCCAGGCGGCCGCGTCGTCGCCGGGAGCGTCCAGCCGGTCCGCGGTCTGGGCCAGCACCCCGCCGCTGATCTCCCGGAACTCCACCCCGGACGGCCGGGGGGCGGCGACCACCAGCAGCCGCAACGACTTCTTCGCGGTCAGCACGTCGAGGCTGCTGTCCAGGTAGCCAGGGGCGACCATCACCTCGGTGAAGACCTCGGCGACCTGCTCGGCCAGCGCCCGGCTCACCGGCCGGTTGACCGCGATCACCCCGCCGTACGCCGACACCGGGTCGCAGGCATGCGCCTTGCGGTGCGCGTCCGCGACCGGGTCGTCGGCGTCCGGGGCGCCGACCGCGATCCCGCACGGGTTGGTGTGCTTGACGATCGCCACGGCCGGGTCGGTGAAGTCGGCCACCGTCCGGTAGGCCGCGTCCGCGTCCAGGTAGTTGTTGAACGACATCTCCTTGCCGTGCAGCTGGCGGGCGCTGGCCAGCCCGCCGACCGCGGCCGGATCCCGGTAGAGCGCGGCCCGTTGGTGCGGGTTCTCCCCGTACCGCAGGACAGCGGCGCGCTCCAGCGCAAGGCCCGCGTACCGCGGCCACCAGTCCTGCTCCGAGGCCAGATCCTGGCCCATCCAGGTGGCGATCGCCGTGTCGTACGCCGCCGTGTGCGCGAAGGCGGCGGCCGCCAGCCGGCGCCGCTCGCCGTCGTCGAACCCGCCGGCGCCGACGGCGGCCAGCACCTCGCCGTACCGCTGCGGGTCGACCACCACGGCCACGCCCGCATGGTTCTTCGCCGCCGCCCGGATCATCGCCGGGCCGCCGATGTCGATCTGCTCGACCAGCTCGTCGCCGCGGGTCCCGGCCGCCAGCGCCTGCCCGAACGGGTAGAGATTCACCACCAGCAGCTGGAACGGCTCGATCCCCAGCCGCCGCAGGGTCTCCGTGTGCTCCGGGTCCCGCGGGTCTGCGAGCAGGCCGGCGTGCACGCCCGGGTGCAACGTCTTGACCCGGCCGCCGAGCGCCTCGGGGAATCCGGTCACGTCCTCGACCGGGGTGACCGGCACCCCGGCCTCGGCGATCCGGGCGGCCGTCGAGCCGGTCGAGACCAGCTCGACGCCGGCCCGGTGCAGGCCGCGGGCGAGCTCCGCCAGGCCGGTCTTGTCGGACAGGCTGACCAGCGCGCGCCGCACCGGGATCCGGGTGGTGGAAGCGGAGGTCGCCGAGGGCGCCGGAAACTCGGTCACGGTGCGGGGCTCCTTCAGCAGGCGGCGGATGGTCTCGACGTACAGCGGCTTCTCCACCGCCTGGATGCGGGCCCGGAGGCTGTCCTCGTCGTCGTCGGGCCGGACCTCGACCGCCTCCTGGGCGAGCACCGGCCCGGTGTCCACGCCCTCGTCGACGCGGTGGATGGTCACCCCGGAGGTCGGCACGCCGGCTGCGAGCGCGTCCCGGACCGCGTACGCACCCGGGAAGTCCGGCAGCAGCGAGGGGTGCGTGTTGACGATCCGGAACCGCCGGACCACCGCCGGCGCCAGCACCCGCATGAAGCCGGCGAGCACGACGAGATCCGGCTCCCACCCGGCGATGGCCTCGGTCAGATCCGCATTCCACGCGTCCCGGTCCGGGAAGTCGGCCAGTGCCCGCACGAAGGTCGGCACCCCCGCCGCCGCGGCCCGCTCCAGTGCCCGGCAGCCGGGCCGGTCGCTGCCGACCGCCACGACATCGCCGCCGAGGCTGTCGTCGGCCGCCGCGTCCAGGACGGCTTGCAACGTGCTGCCCTCGCCGGAGGCGAGGACGACCAGGCGGGCGGGCACGCAGCGAAGCCTAGGGTCTGCGGCGCGAGTCCCGGGCCGGCTGTCCACAGGTGCGGGGCGGAGGCCGGACCCGGACGGCGCTCGTCCCGCCCCGGCTCACGGGGGTGCGACGGGACCGCCGACAGGTCAGAATCCCCCCAGCAGTCCGGCAAGACCGGAGCTGGCGAAAGCAGGACGGGAGTGGTCACCGTGGAGATTGCTGCCGACACACTGCAGAAGGCGCTGCGGATCAACCTCGACCCGAGGTGGTACGGCACGATCGCGGAGATCGGCGCCGGTCAGGAGGTCGCGCGCTGGTTCTTCCGGGCCGGCGGGGCGGCCGGCACGGTCGCCAAGACCATCTCCGCGTACGACATGGCCGTCAGCGACGCGGTATACGGCAGGTCGGGCCGGTACGTGTCCAGCAGCCGGCTGCAGGCCATGCTCGACCACGAGTTCCAGCTGAACCTGGAGCGCCTGGACGACACCCGTGGTGACGCGAACGCGTTCTTCGCGTTCGCCGACACCGTGGTGGCCCGGAGCTACCGCGGCGGCAACGAGTGCCACGGCTGGATCGGGGTGAAGTTCCAGTCGCACGTCCGCGACGAGCCGAGCCAGATCGTGCTGCACGTACGCATGCTCGACGCCGAGGCGTCGCTGCAGCAGGAGGCGTTGGGGATCGTCGGAGTCAACCTGCTCTACGGCGCGTTCTTCCACCACCACGAGCCCGAGGTCATGATCGAGAGCTTGCTGGACCGGCTGACGGTCGGCCGGATCGAGATCGACATGATCCAGTTCAGAGGGATCGAGTTCCGGTCCGTGGACAACCGGCTGATGGCTCTCAAGCTGGTCCAGCTGGGGCTGTCCGGGGTAGCGATGTTCGGCCCCGACGGTGACGTGCTGCAACCCAGCGAGGCGCTGCGCAAGCGGGCGGTCCTGGTGGAGCGGGGGAGCTTCCGGCCCCCGACGGTGGTCAACATCGACATGCTCCGGTCGGCGCTGGCCAAGCTCGAGGACGACGCCGCGGTGGCCGGCCGGGAGATCCTGCTTCTCACCGAGCTGACCATGGCGAACCTGATGGCGACCGCCACCGGCGGAACGGTGAACCGGCGCGACTTCCTCGCCCGGGCCGACCTGCTGTCGGCGTGCGGGCTGACCACGCTGATCAGCGACTACGTCGAGTACCACCGGCTGGCGCAGTACCTGTTCGACCGCACCGACGGCCGGATCGGGATGGTGATGGGGGTGCCCAGCCTGGTCGAGGTGTTCAAGGAGAGCAACTACGCGCACATGCCCGGCGGCATCCTGGAGAGCTTCGGCCGGATGTTCAAGAACGGGCTGAAGCTCTACGTCTACCCGATGCTCCGCGACGGCGAGGTGGTGACCGTCGACACCGTCCGGGTCGAGCCTGAGCTGCAGCCGCTCTACGACTATCTCAACGGGCGGGGCAGCTTCGTCGGCCTGGACAACTACAAGCCGGACTACCTGCCGATCCTGAGCCGAGACGTGCTCAAGCGGATCGCGGCCGGCGACGACGTCTGGGAGTCCCAGGTCCCGAGCGAGGTCGCCACGCTGATCAAGAAGCGGGCGTTCTTCGACTACCAGCGCCCCGAGGCCTGATCGGCGCGCGGTCACTCGGTCCGCTCGTCCCGGTCCGCTCGTCCCGGTCCGGCTCGGACGGCGTCGGCTCCCCGGGCGGCAGCACCGCGGCCGTGATCGCCGCCGGGGCGCCGACCTCCAGCGCGAGCGCGAGCGCCACCTGCCACGGGGACGGGCCGACCGCGGCCAGGTAGCCGTCCCCGAGCCGGCCGCCGGCCACCGCGGCGAGCAGGGTGAGCGCGACGGCGGCGGCGAGACCGGCCACCAGGCCCCAGCCGGCGGCCGGCAGCATCCGGTGCCGGGCACCGTCCGTCGTCGCCGGCTCCGGCGGCAGCGACCGGACCAGCACCACTCCGGCCGCCACCCCCGCCAGCACCGGCAGCAGCAGCACCGCGCGGACCGCCGGCGGCGGCGAGCCGTCCTGCGGCAGCGCGGCCAGCAGCGGGAACGCCGGCACCGGCCCGAGCACGGCGGCGAACGGCGAGATCCCGGTGCCGACGCCGACGGCGAAGCCCGGCCCGGCCGCGTACGCCACCGCCCACAGCGCCGCGTTCGGCAGCAGCAGGATGCAGCCGACGACCAGCACGCCGCCGCCGACCAGGCCCGGGTCGAGGGTGCGGGCGAGGTCACCGACGCGGCCGGCGTGCACGCCGAGGC
>JBJMII010000147.1:0-15339 GCA_045806925.1 Mycobacteriales bacterium | reverse complement strand
GGCGAGGGCGATCGCGGCGAGGGCCGGATCCGCCAGTGAGCTGAGCCGGTCCGACCGGGACCGGTCCTCGGGTGCGGCGGCCGAGGCGCCGGACCTCGCCGGCGGCGAGGCGACGGCGGCGGCGTCCCCGAGCGGGATCTCGTGCACCGCACCGGGCACGCCCTCGGTGCTGGTGAGCAGCGACCGCCCATCGGGTGAGACGGCGATGGCCTCTCCCTGCCGGGTCGCCGGCAGCGCAATCCGGCGCGGGCTGCCGGAGCGCAGGGCGGCCTCCAGGTCACCGTCCGGAGCGGGCCACACGTAGGCGTCGGTATAGGTGCGCAGCACCAGCAGCCGGCCGTCGGCGGAGACCGCTCCCCCGGTGACGAGGACCTGGGAGGCCGTGCCCACCGGCCCGCCGGCGGTGCCGGTCGGACCGAAGGACAACGTCCGGACCTTCCGCAGCGCGGTCGGCCGCTGGGCGGACAGGGGTCCGTCGGGCCGGTAGACGCCGCTGCTCAGCGGCTCCTTGGTGACGACGTAGGGGCGGCCCGAACGGTCGAGGAGCAGGGCCTCGGCGTCGTGCGGGCCGTCCGGATAGGCCAGGCGGAAGAGCGTCGCGGTGCCGTCCGGCCGCAGTCGCTCCAGTGCCACGGTCGACCGGGTCAGCGTGTTGTCGCCGATGTCGGCGAGCCACAGGGTCCCGTCGGAGGTCCGCGACAGGTCCTCGACGTCGTGCGGGTCGAGCGGGGCCTCGACCGTGTGTCGCACCCGGCAGGACCGGTCCAGCACGAAGACGCGCAGCCGGGAGCCGCCGTCGTTCACCGTGAAGAGCGAGTCCCCGGCGGCAGCGAGCCCGCTGGACTCGGTGATCCGGGAGTCCCGGATCGTGCAGAGCGTCCGGGCGGGCGTCTGCTCAGCCGCCGCGGAGCCGGGCGTCGGCGCGGTCAGGAGCAGGGACGTCGCGAGCAGGACCCGCACCGCCCGGGCTACCCGGGTCCGGGCTGGCGGGGCGGCGCTCGACCGGCCTGCTCCCCCGTCGCGCACCGCGCCAGTGTCGCAACGCCAGCCGCTCGACCTGCACCAGCACCACCCCGACAGCAGCCCCCGCGATCAGATCGGAGAGCCAGTGACGGTCCCGCAACAGCAGGCCGGTCATCGTGAGCAGCGGACCGAGCCAGCTCAGCACCTCGGCGACCGGGGCGGACACGCTCCTCGGCCGGTAGTCGGCGACCACGGCCGCCAGCAACCCCCAGAGGACCACCGCGGTCGCCGTGTGCCCGGACGGGTACGAGCGCAGCGCGTCCGCGATGCCCACCCCGGTGGGCGCTGGCCTCGCGATCGCGACCTTGAGCACCCAGACGGTGCCGATGGTCAGCGCGCCGAGGACGGCGAGCCGCAGGAAGGGCACCAGCGTCCGCGCCTGCCAGCAGACGACCGCCAGCGCCACGACCAGGATGATCGTGGCGGCCTTGCGGTCGCCGAAGTTCACCAGCTGGTCCAGCTCGCGTTGCCACGGCCGGTCCCAGCCGCGGCCCGGCAGCCGGGTGGAGCGCACCCATCGGGACAGCACACCGTCGAGCGCGGTCAGCGGGCCGCCGAGCAGCATGTCGACGGTGACCACGGCGAAGACCGCGAGCGCCCCCGCGAGCAGCATCGGCGACGCCTTGCCCGGATCCCCCATCGGGCGGCGAGCCACCTGTCAGCCGCTCGGCACCGCGTAGGCGGCCAGCTGTCCGGCCAGGTCCCCGGAGACCCGCGCCGCGAGCAGCGTGCCGTCTCCGGTGTGCTCCTCGGTCAGCACCTCGCCGGCGCTGTGCACCCGGGAGACGAGGTCCCCCCGCTCGTACGGGACCAGCACGTGCACCGCGACCGAGAGCCGCGGGAGCCGTGCCTCGATGGCGGCGGCGAGCTGGTCGAGGCCGTGCCCGGTCCGCGCGGAGACGACGATCGCGTCCGGGAGCACCCGGCGCAGCCGGGCCAGCGTCTCCGGGTCCGCCGCGTCGCACTTGTTGACGACCAGCAGCTCCGGCACGTGCAGCGCGTCGATCTCGCCGAGTACCTCGCGGACCGCGGCGATCTGACCCTCCGGGTCGGCGTCCGAACCGTCCACCACGTGCAGGATCAGGTCGGAGTCGGCGACCTCCTCCAGCGTGGAGCGGAAGGCTTCGACCAGCTGGTGCGGCAGGTGCCGGACGAAGCCGACGGTGTCGGCGAGCGTGTAGTCCCGGCCCTCCGGCGTCTGGGACCGCCGGACGGTCGGGTCGAGCGTGGCGAAGAGCGCGTCCTCGACCAGCACACCGGCGCCGGTCAGCCGGTTGAGCAGCGAGGACTTGCCCGCATTGGTGTAGCCCGCGAGCACCACCGACGGCACCTCCTGGCGCACCCGCTCCTGCCGCTGGGTGCTCCGGGTGGCGCCGAGCCCGCCGAGCTGGCGGCGGAGCTTGGCGATCCGGGCGTTGATCCGGCGCCGGTCGGTCTCGATCTTGGTCTCGCCGGGACCGCGGGTGCCGATCCCGCCGCCACCGGCGACCCGGCCGCCCGCCTGCCGGGACATCGACTCACCCCAGCCACGCAGCCGGGGCAGCATGTACTGCAGCTGAGCCAGCTCGACCTGCGCCTTGCCCTCCCGGCTGCGGGCGTGCTGGGCGAAGATGTCGAGGATCAGCGCGGTCCGGTCGATGACCTTGACCTTGACGATCTCCTCGAGCTTGCGCAGCTGGCCCGGGGTCAGCTCGCCGTCGCAGACCACGGTGTCGGCGCCGCTGGCCACCACGAGGTCACGCAGCTCCTTGGCCTTACCGGAGCCGAGGTAGGTCGCCGGGTCCGGCCGGTCGCGGCGCTGCATCAGCGCCTCGAGCACATGGGAGCCGGCGGTCTCGGCGAGTCGGGCGAGCTCGGCCAGCGAGTTCTCCGCGTCGGCCACGGTGCCGGCGGTCCAGACGCCGACAAGGACCACGCGCTCCAGCCTGAGCTGCCGGTATTCGACCTCGGTGACGTCGGTGAGCTCGGTCGCCAGCCCGGGGACGCGGCGCAGCGCCTGGCGGTCCTCCAGGTCGTACGACTCGTGGGCCTGGTCGGGCCCGGGCGTGCCGGGCGCGGCCCGGTCGAGGTCGGCGAGGTGCGGAAGTGGGGTGGTCATCGTCCTCCGATGGTGTCACGGACTGTGCCCGGCGGCAGCCGGATTACTCGGGCAGGACCGGACGGTCGTCCCGGTGGACGCCGACGAAGAGCGACCACGGGTCGCCCTGGGACCTCCGGCGGGCGAAGTCGTCGAGGAGCTCGCCGAGGCGCCTCTTCAGCTCCTCGTGCTCCTCCGGGGTCAGCCTGAGTCCGAGGCGGGCGGCCTCGACGTTCTCGGTGCCGACCCGGCGGGCGTCGTCGATGAAGGCCTCGACCGCCGCGGCCGTGTTGACCCGGCCCTGCGTGTCGTCAACGACTTCGAGCTGCCAGGACTTCCCGGTCGCCCGGTACGGCACCTCGCGGGCACCGCGCGTCCCGCGCCGCTCAACACCGGGCGCCAGGAAGCCGGTCCGGACAAGGCGGCGGACGTGGTAGAGAACGCTGGCCGGGTCGCGGCCGAGCGCTTCGGCGAGCTGCTTGTTGGTCAGCGGGGCGTCGAGGCAGAGTCGGAGGATGCGCAGGCGGAGCGGCGACGCGATGGCCCGCGCCTCCTCGGGGGTCGCGGCTCGCCGCTCGGTTCCCACCCGACGAGCATAAGTGATTGACAGTTGCCAATCACTTCACCCACCCTTCCGCCATGACCGCGCCACGCCCGTCGCTCTGGCACCACCGGGACTTCCTCCGGCTCTGGACCGGCGACTCGATCAGCCAGATCGGCACGATGGTCAGCCTGATCGCGCTGCCGCTGCTGGCGATCAAGGTGCTGGACGCGACGCCGTTCCAGGTGGGGCTGCTCAGCACGTGCGAGACGCTCGCCTTCCTGCTGGTCGGGCTGCCCGCGGGTGCCTGGGTGGACCGGCTGCGCCGGCGCAACGTGCTGATCGTCGGCGACCTCGGTCGCGCGGTGCTGCTCGGCTCGCTGCCGCTGGCCTGGTACTACGACGTGCTCACGCTCCCCCAGCTGTACGTGGTGTCGCTGCTCGCCGGCGTGCTGACGGTCTTCTTCGACGTGGCGTACCAGTCGTACCTGCCGACCCTGGTGGGGCGCGACCACCTGGTGGAGGGCAACGCCAAGCTGGAGGCGAGCCGCGCGGTGTCCCAGATCGCCGGCCCGAGCGTGGGTGGGGCGCTGGTCCAGTGGCTGACCGCGCCGTACGCGCTGCTCGTCGACGCGGCGTCCTACTTGTGGTCGGCGATCTGGATCGGCGCGATCTCGATGCGGGAGGAGCGGCCCGAGCGGGCACCCGACCGGCACCTGGGCCGGGAGATCCGGGAAGGGCTGAGCTTCGTCCTGCGCCACCCGCTGCTGCGCGCCATCACCGCGACGACCGGGACGTCCAACCTCTTCTCCGCGGTCCTCAACACGGTCCTCATCATCGTGCTGGCCGACAGCGCCCAACTGAACCTGTCGGCCGGCACCATCGGCGTCTTCTTCACGATCGGCAGCATCGGCGGACTCGTCGGCGCCCTCGTCGCCGACCGGGTGGCGCGCTGGCTCGGCCAGGGCCGGACCATCTGGCTGTCGATCCTGGTCATGGCGCCGTTCGCACTGGTCGCGCCGCTGGTGCAGCGTGGGTGGACGCTGTGGGCGGTGGCCGGCTGCTGGGCCGTGGTCAGCGTCAGCGTGGTCGTCTACAACATCACGCAGGTGTCCTTCCGGCAGCGACTGTGCCCGGAGCGGCTGCTGGGCCGGATGAACGCGACCATCCGCTTCCTGGTCTGGGGCACGCTGCCGCTCGGCGGGTTCCTGGGCGGGGTGCTCGGCCAGACCATCGGGGTGCGGCCGACGATGTGGGTCGGCGTCATCGGGATGTCACTCGCCTTCCTGCCCGCGTTCCTGTCGCCGCTGCGGACGATGCGGGAGCTGCCGACGTCGTACGATCCGGAGGCGGCCCCGGCGACGACCTGACCCGCCGGCCTTGGGCCCCGGGAGGGGCATGCGGCACCATGGTTCGCCGTGGCACGGCACCGGGCACCGGAAACGGTAGGGAGCGACCTCGCCCAGAGGGGCGCACCCGGCGACCTCGACCAGCCCACCACCCGGCGCGTCGAGCGGATGCCGGTCGACCCGCCGCTGACCGGTCAGTGGTCGGTCACCCCGGCGACGTACGTGCTGGCCGAGCGGTCCGGCCGCCACCCCGACCCCGCCCCGGACACGCAGCGGGCGCCAGCCGCGGCGCACCCGGCAGGAGCACAGGACCGGGCGCGGGCGCCGGCCGGGTCCGGCGCGCAGGAAGGGCAGCCGGGCTCCCCGCCGGCGGCACCGGGCCCGCCCAGGCCGGCCGGGTCTGCCGCGCGGTACGCGGAGCCGATACCGGAGGCTGCAGGTCCACCGGCTGGGTCGCCGCCTCCGTTGCACCCGGGGGCGCCGGCCGGGTACGGCCCGCCGGTCCCGCCGACCGGGCCCGCGTACGGCCCGGCCGTCCCGCCGGCCGGGACCGCGTACGACCCGTCGCTCGGCGGTCCGGCACCCGGCCCGCCGGTCCCGCCGACCGGGCCGGGGTACGGCCCGGCCGGGCCGGCGTACGACCCGTCGCTCGGCGCCCCGGCGTACCCGCCGCCGGTCCCGCCGCACGCCGGCGTGGATGACTCGACCGGCACCTTCACCCGGGTCCTGCTGACCGGCCTCGGCGGTGAGGCGGAACCGCGACCCGCTCCGCCCCCGGCGATGCCGCACCAGCCGGCCCCGACCACCGGGGTCCAGCGCCTGGTCGGCACCGCCCGCCGGCTCGGCGCCCGGCTCAACGCGCTGCGCGGCGACGAGCGGACCGCGATGCTCGCCGTCGCAGCGGTGGTCGCAGCGGTGCTGCTGATGATCGTCGCGCTGGTGATCATCTTCCGGCTGACGGCGCACCACCCGTCCCGAGCCGCCGCGGCCACCGCGGCCGCCCCCGGGAGCATCCCGGCGAGCACCCGGGCAGCCGGCGCCAGCCCCGACCCGAGCCCCAGCCCGAGCGGCAGCCCGGCGCCGCCGGCCGGCGGGCAGTTCGCCGCCAGGCACTCCGGCTTCTGCCTGGCCGCGCCGGTCGGGCGGACCGACGACGGCGCGCAGCTGGTGCAACGAACCTGCGGCACCGACCTGGCGACCGGATTCCTGCTGGTCACCGCCGCTGGCCGGGCCCAGGCCTTCTCGCTGGTCGACGCCGGCACCGGCCGGTGCGCCGACGTCTTCGGCGGCTCAGCGGCGGACGGCGTCGCGGTGGTGCAGTGGACCTGCCACGGCGGCGACAACCAGGTCTTCGCGCTGCGCGGGCTGCCCGGCTCGGACGGATACGTGCAGATCGTGGCCGAGCACAGCGGCAAGTGCCTGGACGTCGCCGGGCAGTCCCGGGACGAGGGCGCGCCCATCGAGCAGGTCGAGTGCCGGGACGCGGCCACCGAGGCCGGCTACGGCGACCAGAGCTGGAAGCTCAGCCCGGGCTGACCGAGCAGCGCCTCAGAGCGCGTCGGTGTCCACCTCGCCGCGCGCGACCAGCACCGCCGGGCCGGACATCAGCACCGGGCCGGCGGACAGCCAGGTCACCGACAGCCGGCCACCGGGCACGTCGACCGTCCAGCGGTCGTCCAGCCCGTTGCCGCCGGACCACGCCACCGCCGCGACCACCGCCGCGCAGACGCCGGTCCCGCAGGACCGCGTCTCCCCCACCCCGCGTTCGTGCACCCGCAGCGCGAGCGCCCGCGGGCCACGGCGCACGACGTACTCCACGTTCTGCCCGTCGGGCAGCGGCGGCCGTACGACCGGCGGCCTGCTCAGGTCCAGCCCGGCGAGCCGGTCGAGGTCGGCCAGCTCGACCACGACGTGCGGGTTGCCCATGCTGACCGCGGTGCCGGGCAGCCCGTCCACCGAGGGCGACGCCTCCAGCGCGGCCGGCACGCCCATCTCGACGGTCACGTCACCGGTCGCCGGCACCTGCACCGTCCGCACGCCGGCCCGGGTCAGGATCGGCAGCGTGCCCGGATCGGCGAGGCCGGCGTCGACCAGGTGCCGCGCGAAGACACGCAGGCCGTTTCCGCACATCTCCGCCACCTGGCCGTCCGCGTTGCGGTAGTCCATGAACCAGCCGTCCGCCCGCTCCTCGACCCGCAGCACGCCGTCACCGCCGATCCCGGCCCGCCGGTCGCAGAGCGCGCGGACGAGGTCCGGGGTCAGCGGCAGGTCGGCGTCGGGCAGCAGCACGAAGTCGTTCTCGGTGCCGTGGCCCTTGACGAAGCGGAGCAGGCTCACCGGGACAGGGTACGGCGGAGCAGACCGGTCGCGGCGTCGACGAGGTCCGGCCGGGCGGCGTCCAGCCACTCGACCCGCGGGTCCCGGCGGAACCAGGACCGCTGCCGGCGGGCGAACCGGCGGGTCGCCCGTACGGTCTCCGCGTGGGCCGTCGCCTCGTCGTAGCGGCCGTCGAGCGAGGCGAGCACCTGCCGGTAGCCGAGCGCGCGGCTCGCGGTCGGACCGTCCCGCAGCCCGCGGGCGGCCAGCCTCCGCACCTCGCCGACGAAGCCGGCCGCCCACATCCGGTCCACCCGGGACCGGACCCGACCGTCCAGGTCGGACCGGTCCAGGCCCACCTGCACCGCGCCGTAGCCGGCCGCCGGCGTGGGCAGGGTCGCCGCGAACGGCCGTCCGGTCAGCTCGACCACCTCCAGCGCCCGGACCAGCCGCCGCCCGTTCGACGGCAGGATCCCGCGCGCCGCCTCCGGGTCCACTTGCGACAGTCGCGCGTGGAGCGTGGCGGGACCGGCGGCGGCCAGCTCGGCCTCCAGCCGGGCCCGCAGCTCCGGGTCGGTGCCGGGGAAGTCGAGGTCGTCGAGCACCGCGCGGACGTAGAGCCCGGACCCGCCGACCAGCAGCGGCACCCGCCCGCGGTCCAGCACGGTGTCGATCGCGGCGCGGGCGAGCCGCTGGTACTCCGCGACGCTCGCCCGCTCGGTCACGTCCCACACGTCGAGCAGGTGGTGCGGGACGCGGCGCCGCTCGGCCGGGCCGGGTTTCGCGGTGCCGATGTCCATGCCGCGGTAGAGCTGCATCGAGTCGGCGTTGACGACCTCGCCGCCGAGCCGCTCGGCCAGCGCGACAGCGAGCCCGGACTTGCCGGTGGCGGTCGGGCCGACCACCGCGACCAGGCGCCTCACCGGGCGGTCCAGGTCGCGACGAAGTAGCCGACGCCGTACGGGGCCGCCTCGTGCAGCAGCTCCGCGTCGATGGCCGAGCCGGCGGCGACGTGGCCGGCGACCCGCCAGACCGGCACGCCGGCGGCCAGCAGCTCCGCGCCGAGCACGGCGTCGAGGTCCCGCAGCGCGGCCGCGTCACCGGCCCGCAGCGCCACCGCGACTCCGGCGTCGAAGCCGGCGGCCCGGGCGTCGACGTACCCGGGCGCCTGCTCGGACCGCCGGGCCGAGCCGTCGCCCATGACGAGCAGCCCGAGCCGGTCGTCGCCGGCCAGGACGGCGGCGACCCCGGCCGGATCGGCGTCCGGCGCGACCGCGACGCCCGACGCCGGCGCGGAGTCCAGCAGCCACGCGCCGAGGGTCAGCGAGGGCGGCAGCGTCCACGGCGGCCGGCCGATGCCACCGAGCGCGGCCGCCACCGGCACCCCGTACCCGGCGAGCGTCCCGCTGGAGCCCGGCGCGTACCGGACCGTCGAGGGTCCCGGCCCGAGCACGACGACCCGGTCCGCGGCGGCGAGCAGCCGGTCCCGGGCGGTCCGGCAGGCGGCGCGGAGCCCGTCCAGCTCGGGGGCGGCGCCGGCCGCCAGCCGCGGCACCAGCAGCGGCGGCTGCGGGCAGAACGCGATGGCGGCGAGCACTCCGGGAGAGTAGGACGCAGGCGCGGCCCGAGGGGGTGCCGGCCGGTGCCGCCGGGCTGAGAGGATGCACGCAGCGCGGACGCGCGAGGAGGAGCGAGACGATGACTGCCAGCAACGAGTGGGGGCGGGTCGACACCGACGGCACGGTGTACGTCCGCACCGCTGCGGGCGAGCGGGCGATCGGCTCGTGGTATGCGGGGACCGCGGAGGAGGGCCTCGCCCACTACGCCCGCCGGTACGAGGACCTGGCCACCGAGGTGTCCCTGCTGGAGAGCCGGCTGCAGTCCGGCGCCGGCGACCCCAAGGCCACCTTGACGCACGCCGCGGCGCTGCGGGGCTCGCTGGACACGGTCGCGGTGGTCGGTGACCTGGCCGCGCTGGACGTCCGGCTCGAGGCGCTCGCCGAGGCCGCGCAGGGCAAGATCGAGCAGGCCGGGGCGGCCAAGGCGGCCGCCCGGGCAGCCGCCTTCGCGGCCAAGGAGAAGCTCGTTCTGGAGGCCGAGGAGCTCGCGCAGAGTTCGCAGTGGAAGGCGACCGGCGACCGGTTCCGGGCCATCGTGGAGGAGTGGAAGGCGATCCGCGGGGTCGACCGCAAGGCCGACGAGCAGCTGTGGAAGCGCTTCGCGGCGGCCCGGGACGCGTTCACCCGGCGGCGCGGCAGCCATTTCGCGTCGCTGGACGAGCAGCGCGGCGCGGCTCGGGCGCGCAAGGAGCAGCTGGTCGCCGAGGCCGAGTCGCTGGCCGACTCGACCGAGTGGGGACCGACCGCCGGCCGGCTGAAGAGCCTGATGTCGGAGTGGAAGGCGGCCGGCCGCGCCTCGAAGGAGGCCGAGGAGCAGCTGTGGACCCGCTTCCGGGCCGCGCAGGACCGGTTCTTCGCGCGGCGGGCCGAGACCTTCAGCGAGCGGGACGCCGAGCAGCTGGCCAACCAGCGCACCAAGGAGGCCCTGATCGCCGAGGCCGAGGCGCTCGACCCCGGCTCCGACCTCAAGGCCGCGCAGGCGCGGCTGCGGGAGATCCAGGAGCGGTACGACGCGGTCGGGCACGTGCCGCGGGACGCGATGCGGACACTGGACGCCCGGATGCGGGCGGCGGAGCAGCGGGTCCGGGACGCCGTCGACACCGAGTGGCGGCGCGGCGCGTCGAGCAGCAACCCGCTGCTCGACCAGCTGCGGGACACGGTGGCGAAGGCGGAGGCGCAGCTGGCGAAGGCGCGGGCCAGCGGCGACCCCGGGCGGGTGGCCGAGGCGGAAGCCGCGGTGGCGGCACGGCGGGAGTGGCTGGCGGAGGCCGAGCGGTCGGTGCGCCGCTGAGCCTGCACGGTGCCGGTGCCGGCGGCGCCGCCTTCGTCGGATCGTACGGGGGCGCTGGCGGCGCGGGCGCAGCCAGCTCCGCCGACAGCCAGCCGGAGTCGTACGGGCAGGGGTGTCCGATGGCGCCGAGCATGCTCCCGCCACCGGATACGCTGGCACTCGCTAAACATGCCGAAACCGGCTTAACGTTCGCGTCACTGCCTGCTGGCGGGTCTCACCGGCTCTAAGCTTGCTTGCCAAGGTTTAGGCGCCGCCCCGATCGGCTCGCGGTCATGGACGCGCCCAAAGCCGGTGGAAGCCGGTTTTGACTCCAGGAGGTACGGGTGACATCGAGCCCGCGGCAGCGCGGCCCCCGGCAGCCCGGGCCATGGGGGGACTTCGGTCGAGAAGTCGCCCGCCGCCGCCGCGAGCTGGGGCTCACCCAGCGGGATCTGGCCGACCTCGCCGCCGTCTCGTTCAGCACGGTGCAGGCGCTCGAGGCCGGCCGCGTCGCGGTCCGCGTCGACTCCGTGCACCGGATCCTGCGCGCCGTCGGCTGGGCGCTCGTCGCCGTCCCGGTACGCCAGGCGCAGCGCCTCTCCGATGCGGTACTGCTGCCCACCGAGACCGAGCCGCCGGCCGCTGACCATGACTGACCTGGCGGCGGAGGTGCCGCTGGAGGACCTTCGCCGGGTCGACGCCGCCGACGTCTACAAGGGCGAGCGACTTGCTGCCCGCCTGTGGCGCCACGGCGCGGAGGTCCACTTCTCCTACCAGCCGGACTACCTGACCGACACCGCCGCGCCCCCGGTCGCTTGGACGTTGCCGAAGACGAGCGACGTGCTGCGGACGGCGGGCGGCGCGGTGCCGCCCTTCTTCGCCGGGCTGCTGCCCGAGGGGATCCGGCTGCGCGCCGTCGTCGCCGGGACGCGGACGAGCGAGGACGATCACCTCACGTTGCTGATCGCCGTCGGAGCGGACGCCATCGGTGACGTCCGGGTGGTGCCCGCCGGTGACCGGCCCGGCCATCCAGCGACAACCGTCGTCGAGGACCGGATACCCACGCTCGATCTCGCCGACGTCTTCTCCCGCGCGGTCACGCCGGATCCGGTGGACTTCGAGCGCATCGCGCTCCCCGGCGTCCAGGCCAAGGTCTCCGCGGCGATGGTCTCGGCGCCGATCAACACCACTGCCGGCCCCGCGATCCTCAAGCTGAATCCCGACCGCGGCTACCCGAGGCTGGTCGAGAATGAACACTTCTTCCTGACCATGGCAGCGGACTGCGGTCTCGTCGTGCCGGAGCACCGGCTGGTCGTCGACCGGACCGGCAGCACCGGCCTGCTCGTCGCCCGGTTCGACCGGACGCCCGAGCAGGGTGGCGGCTTCAGCCGCCTCGCTCAGGAGGACGCGTGCCAGCTCCTCAGCGCATATCCGGCGGCCAAGTACCGGCTGAACACCGAGACGGTGGCCCGGACGCTCGCCGATGTGGTGGAGACGGGTCTCGGCGCCGGACCGGTGGCGCTGCGCCGGGTCTTCGAGCTGCTGACCTTCAGTTACCTGATCGGGAACGGGGATCTGCATGGGAAGAACTTCTCCGCCCGGATGGCGCCGTCCGGCACCTGGGAGGTCAGCCCGGCGTACGACCTCGTCTCCACCCAGCCCTACCTGGGCTGGCGGGATCCGATGGCCCTGGACCTCTACGGCCGGGCGAACCGCTTCGACCGCCGCCATCTCGTCGAGTCCGGTGCGCGGCTCGGCCTGCCCGAGCGGGCCGTCGCCCGGGTGGTGGACCAGATCGCCGACCGGGCCGAGCCCTGGCTGGACCGCGTCGACCGTATCGGGTTGGGTGAGCGCCCCACCGAGCTGTTGAGGGAACTGATCAGGACGCGACTCGCCGAGCTGCGACCGGGGCTCGGCCGGTGACCCGGGCGGGTCGGGTGGTGCTGACGGCGCCGGTCGCAGTGGCTGCGGTCGGGTGCGGGGAGGGCGGGCGGGGGATCGTCCGGACCACCGAGTCGCCCGTGTCGGCGTCCCGCCGGAGATCACCGCCGACTGCCGCTGAGCCCGCGCGATGCCGGGCCGCGGTGCCGCTGAACCGCGGTCCAGCCCGTCAGCCCAGGGCGAAGTGGTGTTGACCGGGCGGTCGGGAGTCCGTCTACTACCGGCCGTGCGAATCGGCGTGCTCGGCACCGGCCCGGTGGGACAGGCGCTCGCGACCCGGCTGGTCGAGGCCGGGCACGAGGTGACCATGGGGTCCAGGGACCCCGGCAACCCGAAGGCGACGCAGTGGGCCGCCGGCGCGGGCGACCGGGCGCACGCCGCGGACTTCGCAGCCGCGGCGGCCGGCGCCGAGGTGGTGGTCAACGCCACCGCCGGCTCCGCCTCGCTGGCCGCCCTCGCCGCGGCCGGCGACCTCGGAGGCAAGGTCATCGCCGACGTCGCCAACGCCCTCGACGGCTCCCGCGGGATGCCGCCGACCCTGTCGGTGCCGCAGGGTGACAGCCTCGCCGAGCAGATCCAGCGCGCACACCCGGACGCCCGGGTGGTCAAGACGCTGAACACCATGAACGGCGACCTGATGGCGCACCCGGAGCTGGTGGCTGGCGAGCACGACGTCTTCGTGGCCGGTGACGATGCGGCCGCCAAGGACACCGTCATCGCGCTGCTCGGTGACCTCGGCTGGCCGGCCGCCTCGGTGGTGGACCTGGGCGGCCTGCAAGCTGCCCGGGGCCTGGAGTTCTACGTGCTCTTCTGGGTGGCGGTCCGGATGGCCACCGGGCACAACCACTTCAACGTCAAGATCGTCGGCCGCTGAGCCGGGCCTCCCCTCACCCGGGCAGCGCGCCCGCGTCGTACACCAGCAGCCCGTCCTGCCGCACCCGGACACCGGGGGACGGCGAGTGCGGCACCAGCCGGCCGTCGTGCATCAGGTGCCGCACCGGCACCCCATGCAGCAGCACCGCCGTGTCCGCCAGCAGCCGCCGGTGGCATCGCCACCACACCGCCTCGCTGCACATCACCACGGTCCGTCGCGCCGCCGCCGACTCGAGCACCTGGCCCAGCGCGGCCCGGAACGGCTCCTGCCGCATCCACGCCGCGTACCCGCGGAACATCGGCTCCCGCCAGGCCAGGTCCGGCGAGTCCGCCGGTGGCTTCCGGAACCCGCCGAGGTCCGGCGACCACCGGTAACCGATCCCGGCCGCCGGAAGCCACCGCTCCAGCTCCGCCCGCGCCACGTGCGGGTGCCGCCGGCTGCCCGGCGCCGTCCGGACGTCGACGACCAGCTCGACGCCCGCGCCGCCCAGCAATGCGGTCAGCACCTCCTGCGACGCGGTGCCGTGCCCGACGGTCAGCAGCGTCACTCGCCGGTGGCGCCGTCGATCCGCTCGCGGATCAGGTCGGCGTGCCCGTTGTGCCGCGCGTACTCCTCGATCATGTGCAGGTAGAGCCAGCGCAGCGAGTAGGTCTGGCCCTTCGGGCTGGTGAAGGTCTCGTCCAGCCCGCGGTCGCGGACGGTCGCCCGCACCGCGGCCACCTCCCCCCGGTAGAGCGCGAGGTCGGCCTCGGGATCCGCATCGGCGGTGTCCAGGAAGTCGGCGTCGGGGTTGTCCTCGAGGTAGAAGAGGTCGGGCACGTCCTGTCCGGCGAAGCGCTCCCGGAACCAGCTGCGCTCGACATCGGCCAGATGGCGGACCAAACCGTGCAGCGAGAGCTGGGACGGCGGGATCGGGCGCTCCCGCAGCTGGTCGGCCGTCAGCCCCGCGCACTTCCACAGCAGCGTCTGCCGGTGGTAGTCGAGGTAGCCGTCGAGCAGCGCGCGCTCGTCGCCGGCCGCGGGCGGGTCGGTGCGGTCGTCCTTCGGTGTCGGCATGCCGGCACCCTAGCCAGCGGCACCGACAGGATCGTCAGCCGCGGACGACCGGCATCCCCAGCAGGACGCCCGGGGTGGCCGGGCGCCGGCCGGCCTCGTACGCGTCGCCGGCCGCGGTCCGCCGGTGCGACAGCAGGGGGCCGTCGGCGACGAGGTGGTGCGGAGCGCCGTAGGTCACCTCGGCGGTCACCACGTCACCTGGCCGCACTGACCCGGCGTCGCAGCCGAAATGCACCAGCCGGCCGTCCCGCGCCCGCCCGGACCGCCGACCGGTCGCCGCGTCCTTGCGCCCCTCACCTTCCGCGACCAGCACCTGCACGGTGGAGCCGACCAGCGCGCGGTTGGCCGCCAGCGACACCGAGTCCTGCAGCGCGACCAGCCGCTCGTACCGCTCCTGCACGACCTCCCGCGGGACCTGGCCGCCCATCGCGGCGGCCGGCGTCCCGGGCCGCGGCGAGTACTGGAAGGTGAACGCGCCGGCGAAGCACGCCTCGGCGACCAGGGACAGCGTGTCGGCGAAGTCCGCCTCGGTCTCGCCGGGGAACCCGACGATCACGTCGGTGGTGATCGCCGCGTCCGGCATCGCGCGCCGGACCCGGGACAGGATGCCCAGGTAACGCTCCCGGCGGTAGGACCGGCGCATCGCCCGCAGCACCGCGTCCGACCCGGACTGCAGCGGCATGTGCAGCGAGTGGCACACCGCGGGCGTCTCCGCCATCGCGGCGATCACGTCGTCGGTGAAGTCCCGCGGGTGTGGCGAGGTGAAGCGCACCCGTTCCAGCCCGTCCACCGCACCGACCGCGCGCAGCAGCGCGCCGAACGCGTACCGGTCGCCGAACTCCCGCCCGTAGGAGTTGACGTTCTGGCCCAGCAGCGTCACCTCGAGCACGCCCTGCCCGACCAGCGCACGGACCTCGGCCAGCACGTCGCCGGGCGGCCGGTCCCGCTCGCGCCCGCGCAACGACGGGACGATGCAGAAGGTGCAGGTGTTGTCGCAGCCGACCGAGATCGAGACCCAGGCCGAGTACGCCGAGTCGCGCCGGGACGGCAGCACGGACGGGAAGGTCTCCAGCGACTCCCGGATCTCGACCTGCGCCTCCTGCTCCACCCGGGCCCGCTCGAGCAGGACCGGCAGCGAGCCGATGTTGTGGGTGCCGAAGACGACGTCCACCCAGGGCGCGCGGCGGGTGATCTCGCCGCGGTCCTTCTGTGCGAGGCAGCCGCCGACCGCGATCTGCATGCCGGGCCGGCCGTGCTTCACCGGGCGGAGCTG
>JBJMII010000146.1:0-25882 GCA_045806925.1 Mycobacteriales bacterium | reverse complement strand
TCCGGCGGTCGGCGGGACCGGCCTGCGGACGCCCGCATGACGCCCCGCCGTGCCCCGTCGGCGGTCGCCGGGCCGGCCGGCCGGCCGCCGACCGCCGAGCCGGCGGCTCGAGGGGGGCGTGCGTCGTGACCGGGGTGCGGACCGGCTACGAGGAGGCGACCGAGGCGCAGCAGCTGCCCCGGCTGGTCCGGCTCGCGCCGAACCTCTACGCCGCCTGCTTCACGCTGATGAAGCTGGTACCGGCCCGGTTCATCCTCCGCCGCGCGCTGCGGGACGGGCTGCTGGAGCCGGGCACGGTGATCACCGAGACCACCTCCGGCACCTTCGGGCTGGCGCTGGCCATGCAGGCCGCGCTGATGGAGCGGGAGCTGGTGCTGGTCAGCGACCCGGTCATCGACGAGCGGCTGCACCGCCGGCTGACCGACCTCGGTGCGGTGGTCGAGCGGGTGCCGGCGGCCGCCGGTCGCCGCCCCGGCGGCTTCCAGGCCGCCCGGCTGGACCGGCTGGCCGAGATCCGGGCCGGGCTGCCGGCCAGCTTCTGCCCGGAGCAGTACGCCAACCCGGACAACCCCCGGTCGTACGCGGCGGTGGCCGAGCTGCTGCTGGAGAGCCTGGGCCAGGTGGACTGCCTGGTCGGGCCGGTCGGCTCGGGCGGCTCGATGTGCGGCACGAGCACGTACCTGCGTACGGTGCTGCCGGAGTGCCGGGCGGTCGGGGTGGACACCCACGGCAGCGTGCTCTTCGGTCACCCGGACGGGCACCGGGAGCTGCGCGGGCTGGGCATGAGCATGATGCCGGCGAACATGGACCACCGGGTCTTCGACGACGTGCACTGGTGCTCGGCACCGATCGCGTACGCGGCCACCCGGCAGCTGCACCGCCGGCACGCCCTGTTCATGGGCCCGACCAGCGGCGCGGCCTACCTGGTGGCGCGCTGGTGGGCGGCCGCCAACCCGGCCGCACTGACCGTGGTGATGCTGCCGGACGAGGGCTATCGCTACCTCGACACGGTCTACGACGACGGCTGGCTGGCCGCGGCCGGGCAACTGGCCGCCGCGGTGCCGGCCGAGCCGGTCCTGGTGGACGCGCCGGCCCGGCCCGGCGGCCCGTGGACGGCGTACCCGTGGGCGCGGCGGGCGCTCGCCGAGGTGGTCGACGCGGTACCGGCCGTGGTGCAGGGACCGTGACCGGGCGGCTGACCGGCCAGCTCGGCCCGCGCACCCTCAGAGTCGTCTACGGCGAGCTGACCCCGACCGGGCTGGCGGCCGAGCTGCGCCTGCTGACCCGGGTGGACCGGGCGCACCTGGTCATGCTGTCCGAGCGGTCGCTGGTGCCGGCGGCGGCGGCCGGCGCGCTGCTGCGCTGCATCGACGAGCTGGCCGCGCTGGACTGGGCGCCGCTGCTCGGCCGGCCGGCGCCGCGCGGGCTCTACCTCATGTACGAGGGTTACCTGATCGAGCGGCTGGGCGCGGACGTCGGCGGGGTGCTGCACACCGGCCGGTCCCGCAACGACCTCAAGGCCACCGTGACCGCGCTGCGGCTGCGGGAGTGGGTGCTCGACTTCGCCGCCGACGCGGCGCGGCTGCAGGCGGTGCTGCTCGGCCGGGCGCGGGCGTACGCGTCGGTGGTGATGCCGGTGTACACCCACTACCAGGCCGCGATGCCGGTGACGTACGGGTGGTACCTGCTCGGTGTCGCGCTCGCGGTCGGCCGCGACATCGAGGCGCTGCGCGGTGCGGCGGCCGGGCTGGCGGTCTGCCCGCTCGGCGCCGGCGCGGTCGCCGGGACCGACCTGCCGATCGACCCGGCGCGGACGGCCCGGCTGCTCGGCTTCGGCTCGACCACCGCGCACGCGCTGGACGCGGTCGCGAGCCGGGACGTGCCGCTGCGGCTGCTGGCCGCCGCGGCCGGGCTCGCCGTGACGCTCAGCCGGCTGGCCGCGGACCTGCAGCTGTGGAGCACCGCCGAGTTCGGCTTCGTGCGGTTCCCGGACCGGCTGGTCGGCGGCAGCTCGGCGATGCCGCAGAAACGCAACGCGTTCCTGCTGGAGCACGTCCGGGCCAAGCCGGCGCAGGCGCTGGGCGCGTGGGCGGCCGCGGCGAGCGCGATGTCGGCCACCCCGTTCACGAACTCGATCGAGGTCGGCACCGAGGCGATGGCCAGCATCGGGCCCGGCCTGGAGGCGGCCGCGCAGGCGGTCCTGCTGGCACAGGTGCTGGCCGCTGGCGCCCGCCCGGACCCGGCACGGATGGCGGCGCGGGCCCGGGACGGGTTCACCGCCGCGACCTCGGTGGCCAACCGGCTGGTCCGCCGCGGGGTGCCGTTCCGCACCGCGCACGAGCAGGTCGGCGACGCGGTCCGCCGCGCGGTCGAGGCGGGCTCCACCCGGCTCGCCGACTTCGGGCCGCCGGGCTGGCTGGCCGGCACCGGCGTCGGCGAGGCCGGCGACCTCGACCTCGGCGAGCTCGTCGCCGCGCAGGCGTACGGCGGCGGGCCGGGCGCCTTCGCCGCGCCGCACGCCGCCGCGGTGCAGCGCTGGGCGGCGACCTGCGGGTGGCTGCGGGAGTGGCGCGCCTCGGTCGCGACCGCCGACGCCGAGCTGGCCGCCGCGGTCCGGGGGCTGGCATGACCGCACCCTTCGTGCTGGTGGAGAGCAACACGACCGGGTCGGGCCGGCTGTTCTGCCGGGCCGCCGTACGCGCCGGCCTGCGCCCGGTGCTGCTCGCCCGCGACCCGGACCGCTACCCGTACGTGCGCGCGGACGGCATCGACGCCCGGGTGGTGCACACCGGCTCGGTCGCCGCCGTGCTGGCCGCCTGCGCCGAGCTGCCGGGTCCGGTGGCGGGCGTGACCAGCAGCTCGGAGTACCACATCGGCACCGCGAGCGAGGTCGCCGGCCGGCTCGGGCTGCCGCACCCGGACCCGGACGCGATCCGGGCCTGCCGGGACAAGGCGTCCCAGCGGGCCCGGCTGGCCGCCGCCGGACTGCCCGGCCCGGCCTTCGCGGCCGCCCGCTCCCCGGGGCAGGCGGCGGACGCCGCCGCGGCGGTCGGCTTCCCGGTGGTGGTCAAGCCGGTCGCCGGCTCCGGCTCGATCGGGGTACGCCGGTGCGCGACCCGCGCCTCGGCCGCCGCCGCGGCCGAGGCGATCCTGGCCGGCGCTGGGAAGGCGGTCGGTACCGGCCTGCCGCCGCAGCACACCGTGCTGGTCGAGGCTTACCTGGCCGGCGCCGAGTTCTCGGTGGAGACCTTCGACGACCGGGTGGTCGGGGTGACCCGCAAGCACCTCGGCCCGGAACCGTCCTTCGTGGAGACCGGCCACGACTTCCCCGCGCCGGTCGACCCCGCGGTGGCCGCGTCGCTCGGCGAGGCCGCGGTCGCCGCGCTGCGTGCGCTCGGGCTCGGCTGGGGCGCCGCACACGTCGAGCTGCGGCTGACCGCCGGCGGCCCGCGGGTGGTCGAGGTGAACCCGCGGCTGGCCGGCGGGATGATCCCGCGGATGGTCCAGGAGGCGACCGGGATCGACCTGATCGCGCTGCTGGTCGCCCGGGTCGCCGGCGCCCGGCCCGAGCCGCTGCCGACCCGGGCGGGGGCGGCCTCGATCCGCTTCCTGGTCGCGACCTCGGCCGGCCGGCTGGCCGGGGTCGGCGGGGTCTCGCAGGCCCGCGGCGTGCCGGGCGTGGTCGAGGTGGGCGTCACCGCCCCGGACGGTCAGGAGGTGCTGGTGCGCGGGTCGTTCCAGGATCGGCTCGGGTACGTGCTCGCGGCCGATCCGGCCGGCGACGGTGCCGGCGCGGCCCGCGCCGCCGACGCCGGCCTCCGGCTGCTCGTCCCCGACCTCGTACCGCTGGCCGCCGGGGACCGCGCATGACCACGGTGGCGATCGTCGGGCTCGGGTCCCGGGGACTCGGCGTGCTGGAGCGGGTCGTCACGCTCGCCAAGCGCCGCGGCCCGGCCGCCGGCCCGGTGCGGGTCGACGTCGTCGACCCGACCTGCGACGGCGCCGGAGTGCACGACCGCACCCAGCCGGACTACCTGCTGCTGAACACCACCTGCTCGCAGGTCTCGATGTTCCCAGACGCCGCCACCGTCGGCGACGAGGTGGACGCACCCGGCCCGAGCCTGCACGAGTGGGTCACCGAGCGCGGGCTCCGGCTGGCCGCGGACGGCTTCACCGTCGTTCCGGAGGGCTGCGAAGGGCGGCCGGTCCACCCCACCGACTTCCTGCCCCGCCGGGTGCTCGGCGACTACCTCGCCTGGGTGCTGGGCGAGGTGCAGCGCCGCGCACCGTCCCATGTGGACATCCGGCTGCACCGGGCCGAGGTGGTGGACCTGGACCCGGACCGGCTGGAGGTCGCGCTGTCCACCGGCGGCCGGCTGCGGGCCGACCACACCGTCCTCACCACCGGCTACACCCCGAACGCCGTCGACCTCACCCCGGACGGCGCCCGCACCACCGGTCCGTATCCACTGCCCGAGCGGGTGGCGGGCATCGAGCCCGGCCAGGTCGCCGCGGTCGCCGGCTTCGGCCTGTCCGCGATGGACGTGATGTCCTGCCTGACCGTCGGCCGGGGCGGGCGGTTCGTCGCGGACGCCGGCGCCGACTCCGCCCACGGAGGGCTGCGCTACCTGCCCAGCGGCCGGGAACCGGCGCTGCTGTTCCTGTCCCGTACCGGGCTGCCCTGCCGGGCCCGGCCCAGGACCGTCGAGTTCGGCGAGACGTACCGGCCGCTGGTCTTCAGCACCGCCACGATCGACGCGGTCCGGCGGGCCCGCGGCGGCCCGCTCGACTTCGACGCGGATGTGCTGCCGCTGGTGCTGACCGAGATCCGGGTCGCCTACCGGCGCTGCCAGGCCCGGCTGGACGGGACCACCGAGGCGCTGGAGGCGGACCTGGCCGCCGACGTGGCCGCCACCCTGGACCGGCTGGACGCCGAGCGGGACCGTTTCGACGCGGCGGAGGCCTTCGACGGCACCGGCGGGATGCCGCTGGACGGCCCGGAGGCCTACCAGAAGTGGCTCGCCGAGGTGCTGCGCGCCGACCTCGCCGAGGGCCTGCTCGGCTTCGCCGGCAGCCCGCTGAAGGCCGGCCTGGACGTGCTGCGCGCGCTGCGGGACACCTTCCGGTACGCCGTCGACTTCGGCGGGCTGACCGCCGCCTCGCTGGACGCCTTCCACCGCCGGACCGTCCCGGCGCTCAACCGGGCCGTGGTCGGCCCGCAGTGGGAACGGCACGCCGAGCTGCTCGCGCTGCTCGACGCCGGCCTCGCCCGCGCCCCCTTCGGCCCGGACCCGGCGGTCAGCTGGGGCGGTCGCATGTGGACGATGTCCTCCACCCGGCTCGCGGAGCCGTACGCGACCGACGTCGACTGGGTCATCGCCGCGTACGTCGACCTGCCCACAGTGGACACCTCGGCCAGCCCGCTGCTGGCCGCCCTGCACCGCCGCGGCGCGATCCGCCCGCACCGCGCGGACAGCCGCTGGGTCCGCGGCATCGACGTCGACCGCGACCAGCACCCGATCGACACCGCCGGCCGGGCCCACCCCCACCTCTGGGTGCTCGGCCCGCTCTGCGAGGGCGCCACCTTCTACAACAACCTGGTCCCCTCGCCGAACGTCCACTCGCGACCGGTCCACGACGCCCACCGCACCGCCGCCGCCATCCTCACCCCCTGACCGGGGCCCGGCCGGTCGCCGTCATGCTCAGTCGCCGGGGTCGCGGGCGAAGACCAGCAGGGTGTTCGCCGGGATGGTGAGCCGGGCGGAGGTCGGCATGCCGTGCATCGGCGGCCCGCCCGCGGTCACGCCGCCGGCGTTGCCCTGCACCCACGGGTTCGGGCAGAGGTCGTAGTAGTCGCTGTTGTGCACCTCGTGCCACCGGCCCGCGGCCGGGAAGCCGAGGGAGTAGCCGGTGAGGGTGGCCTCGGACAGGCTCGCCACCACGAGCACGTCCCGCCCGACGCCGGGCACCCAGCGGTGGAAGGCGAGCACCCGGTTCGCCGGGTCCGGCGGCAGCACCACCACCGGGCCGGCGCGCAGCGCCGGCTGCCGCCGGCGCAGCCAGACCAGATCCCGGGTGAAGCGCTGGAAGTCGGCCATGTGCCGGTCCTGCCCGTCCAGCCCGTCCCACCAGATCAGCGTGTCGGCCCGGCCCGGGTCGTCCGACCACGGCTTGTCCTCGAGGAACTCCTCACCCATGAACAGCATCGGCACGCCCGGCGCGGTGAGCAGCAGGCCGGTCGCCACCCGGCTGCGGCTGCGCGCGTACCAGGACCGCGCGTCGTTCCCGCCGGCCAGCCGGGCAATCCGCGGGGTGCCGTGGCCGGGCGCGTCCAGCACCAGGTCGTGGTTCTCCAGGCAGTTGTACGCCTGCCAGGCCGCCGGCACGTTCCACGGCCGGACCAGCCCGTCCCGCAACCGTCCGATGTCGACGGTCGCGGACCCGCCGCCGGCGGCCTGCGCCAGCACCGAGCGCACGGCGTCCCGCAGCCCGTCGGCGTACCCGAGGTCGAAGCCCATCCCGTCCGGGGGCGGAGCCACCGCCCGCCACCGCTGCGCCCCCCAGTACTCCGCGATCAGCGCCGCCCGCGGATGCAGATACCGCAGCGTCCCGGTGAGCGCCTGGGCGAAGAACCAGCCGCCGAAGGAGTCGATGACGGTGACCTCGTCGAACCGGAAACCGTCCACGTGGTACTCGGAGAGGAAGAACTTCGCGTTCTCGATGAGGAACGACGCGACCTGCGGGCGGCGGAACGCGAAGACCCGCCCGCCGGCCCACTCGTCGCCGGAGAAGTAGAGGCTGTTCGACCGGTCCGGGTTCGCCGGGAAGTCGAAGTAGTCGATGCTCTGCGGGTCGAAGCCGCCGCCGGCGTGGTTGTAGACGACGTCCGGGATCACCGCCAGCCCGTACAGGTGACAGACGTCGACGAACGCCTTGAGCTGGTTCACCTGCCCGGCCAGCTGCTCCGCCCGCAGCGGCGCGGCGCCCTTCGCGGCCAGCAGCGCGTTGACCTTGTCCAGGTACGGCGGCAGCTCCGGCGGCGGCACGCAGTAGTCCATCTCCGGGGAGAACAGGTCGGTGCCGTTGTAGCCGAGGCTCCACTCCCCCTGGAACTCGACGAACGGCAGCGGCTGGACCGCGGTGACCCCGAGGTCCGCCAGGTACTCGACCCGGCCGAGGACGTCGAGGAACCTCGCCACCCGGTACGGCCGGCGGTCCCGGCCGTGGGCGTCCCGGGCGTAGTAGCGGCCCACGTGCAGCTGGTAGACGACCAGCTCGTCGAAGGCCGGCGGCCGGAAGCCCGCGTCGTGCCACGGGTACGACCCCGGGGACCGGACGATGCAGTCGCAGTCCGGGTAGCCCTGCAGCTCCAGCTCGCGCGCCCACGGGTCCCGCTTCAGTCCGGACCCGCCGGGGCCGGCGACGAGGTACCGGTACAGCGTGCCGTCCGCCACGCCCGGCAGGTAACCGGTCCAGTGTCCGGTGGCCGGGTCCTTCAGCAGGTCCTGCTCCGGCGGCGGGTCGGCGCGTGCGCCGGCCCCGGCTCCGTCCAGGACGACCGCGACCCGGTCGGCGCCCGGCGCCCAGACCCGGAAGGTGGCGCCGTCGCCGACCAGGGTCGCGCCCATCGGGGTCGAGGCGGTCACATGGTCCTGCGACGCCGGCATCCAGGTCCTCCCCCTACGTGACTGCGCCCGCGGCCCGCAAGGGTAGCGGGGCGGCGGCCGGGCGCCGCCGCCCCCCGGGCCCCGGTCAGACCATCTGCACCATCCGGTGCATGCCCGTGTACGTGTGCGGGATGCCGGTCTCGTCGCTGGGCACGTAGCAGACCGTCGCGTAGTTGCCGGCGGGCAGCCCGATCGAGACGACCGCCCACCGGGCGGGCGAGACGCCCTGCAGCCCGTGCGTGTTCCCCTCCAGCCACGGCGACGCGGGCCGCGGGGTGCCGTTGAGCACCGCGTCGTAGAACGTGTCCAGGTACGCGTCGGTGATGCCGGGTCTCGCCTGCCGCCACGCGATGTCGTGGATCTCGTCGGTGGCGTTGAACATCAGGTACGTGCCCTGGCGCGGCAGCTCGGCCGGCACCGCGAAGCCGAACCCTTCGTGGCCGCCCTCGTGCTCCATCATCACCGCGCTGATCGTCTCGTCGAAGGCGGGCAGCCGGATGCGACCGCGCTCCCCCACCGCCCGCAGCTCGTGCACCCGCGGGTTCGCCAATCCCTCCAGGAAGTAGTCGTTGAGGTCGAGGAAGTAGTACGTGCCCGGGTCCAGCACGATGCTGACGTAGATCGGCCCGTTCTGCGGGCCGACCGCACCGCCGACCAGCGTGGCCTTCGCCAGCAGCGTACGGTGCCCGGCCGCGGCCGCCGCCGCGTCGTCGCCGACGCCGCCGCGCAGCGCCTCGACGATGTCCGTGACGGTGCCGCCGTTCTCCAGCCGGAAGCCCTGCAGCGCGTGGTACGTCTGCTCCGGCGTGCTGACCTTGAAGGTCACCAGGCCGGCCCGGACCGTGGAGCGCATCGAGAAGCCGGCGTCGGTGAGCACGACCGGTACGACCGGGACCTCGTCGTCGTCGTTGGCCGCGGCGGGGGAGCTGCCGGCGGCGGCCGCGACCGCGGCCACCAGGGCACCGCCGCCACCGGCCACCAGGGCGGTTCTGCGGGAGACCCGCGAGTTGAGCAGGGACATGGCGTTCCTCTCGGATAGAGCGGTCACCGGCCGGGTCGGGGCCGGGGAGTGCGGGCGGAACAGCGCTAACCTGCCGGCGCGCCCGACAGCGCGGCCGCGTGGTCGGGGGTGACGTGCACCTGCCGCTCCAGCTCCCGGATGCGGCGGTAGTCGGCCTGCATGGCCTCGTGGTCCGTGGACGCGAGCACGACCCAGCCGAGCATGCTGGACAGGCCCGCCGGCGCCGGCACCTCGTCCCCGGTGCCGTAGTAGAAGTGCTTGACGTGGAAGGTGGGCAGCGCGTCCACCCCGTCGAAGAGCTCCGCGTTGCGCCAGATACCGGCCCGCGGCGAGGAGATCACCACGCTGCACACGTAGCGGACCAGCTCGTACGAGCGGTCGAAGACACCGCGCACCCGATGCGCGACGGTGCGCTCGATGTGGTTGCTGCCGGTGGCCAGCTTGGTGATCATCTGATGCCCGCCGCCGGCCGGGCGGGCGCCCACCTCGAGCAGCCGCGGCCCGCCCGGGGTGGCGATCACCTCGGTGTGGCAGCAGCCGTTGCGGATCCCCACCGCGTCCAGCACCCGCCGCGCGTACGCCCACAGCTCCGGCACGTCCGGGTGGTCCGGTGGCAGGAAGTCGACGAGGTCGTAGACCCCGATCCGGTCCCCGCGCTGGACCTTGGAGTACCGGCAGACGTCCACCAGCCCGTGCTCGCCGCCGACCGAGTAGCTGTCGATCAGGTACTCGGTGCCCGGCGCGAACTCCTGCACCAGCACCCCGTCGTTGCGGATGCCGAACTCGTTGACGAACCCGTGGATCTGCGCGAACACCGACCGCCAGTCGCCGCCGGCCGGCACCAGGTGCACGTTGTCGGTGGCCGCGCTCTTCGGCGGCTTGACCACCACCGGCTCGCCGGCCAGCCCGGTCCGGGCCAGCCAGTCGGCGATCTCCTCCGGGTCGCGGCTGCACAGCTGCCGCAGGTGCGGGATCCCGGCCCGCCGGGTGGCCTGCGCCATCGCCCACTTGTCCCGCCGGGCCGCGGCCAGCTCCGGCACGTGCCCGGTACCCGGCACCACCCGCTGCACCAGCGCCTCGGCCAGCTCCACGCCGGTCTCCGAGCCGGCGATCAGGCACAGCGGGTCGTACGCCCGCAGCGTGCCGGCGAGCTCCGGCAGGCTCGCCGGATCCTCGTCCCACACGTGGATGTGCCGGAAGTTCTCCGGGTGCCAGGAGGCCGCGTACAGCGCGATCGGCTCCGGCCGGGACATCACCGCGACGACCTCGACGCCCTCGGCCGCGAACGCGGCCGGGTACTCCGCGCCGGTGCCGAGCGGGTCGACCACCACCGCGTACCGCATCAGACCCCCCGGACGCGCACCGTCAGGGCCGAGGCGGCGGCGTCCAGGGCCGCCCGGCACTCCTCCGCGCTGCCGGCGACCGCGGTGGCGAACGCGACCCGGCCCCACAGCGTCCCCTTCGGCGGCGGCGACACCACGTCGCCGGCCTCGGCCAGCGGCACCGCCCGGTCCACCTCCGGCGGCAGCCCGGCCGGGTCGAAGCCGACCGAGTCGATCACCGTGTCGTCCCGGTCGACGTAGAAGAACCGTACCGCGGCGACCAGCTTGCGGTCCGCGGCCAGCACCGGCGGCCGTCCACAGGCGACGGCCGCGGCGGCCGGCCCCGGATCCACCCCGCTCGCCCGCAACCCCAGGTACGGGATCAGGTCGCCGCCGAGCCGGGCGTTCACCTCGACCAGCTTCGGCCCGGCCGGGGTGAGCTTCAGCTCGGTGTGGGTGACCCCGGCGGGGTAGCCGAGCGCTGTGTGCGTGTCCTGCACCACCCCGAGCAGCTCGGCGTCGGTCAGCAGCGGGTCGGCCGCGTCCACGACGTGCCCGACCTCCTCGAAGTACGGCGGGTAGCCGACCTCCTTGCGGGCCACGCACAGCGGGTGGGTCCGGCCCCGGTGCACCGCGCAGTCCACGCTGATCTCCGGCCCGGTCAGGAACTCCTCCACCAGAACGGCGTCGTACCGCCAGGCGCCGGGCACGGTGGTGTCCCGGGCGAAGCCGAAGTACCCGGACAGCTCGTCCGGGCCGTCCACCCGCACCACGCCGAGGCTGGCCGCCATCGCCCGCGGCTTGAGCACCACCGGGTAGCCGATCCGCTCGGCCGCGGCGAGCGCGTCGGCGACGCTGCCGGCGAGCGCCCAGCGCGGCTGCGGGACTCCGGCGGCGTCCAGCGCCTGGCGGGTGCGCAGCTTGTCCCGGCAGCGCAGCACCGCCTGCGGGTCGCCGCCGGGCAGGCCCAGCGCCTCGGCGATCTTGGCCACCTGCAGCACCCGCGCCTCGTCCCAGCTGAGCACGCCGTCCGGCCCGGGGTCCAGCTCGCGGGCGGCGGCGACCATCGCATCGGCACCGAGCGTGTCGGTCATGTCCAGCACGGTCCAGCCGGCCACGTGCTCGCGCTCCCAGGTGGGCTCCTCGCCGAGCAGCAGGTGCACGTCGTACCGGGCGCCGATGGCGGCGAGCAGGTACTCCCGGTACGCCCGCCCCCCGGTCCCGACGATCAGCAGTCGCACGACCCGACCTCCTCGATGCGGGAGACACCGGTCGAGCCGTCCAGCCGGCGCCAGTGCTCGGTCAGCCGCAGCCGGCCGTCGGCGAGCACCTCCGGCGTGGTGCGGCAGGCGCCGGCGACCGGCTCCCCCGACGCGGTGAGGAAGCAGTACGCCGCGTCCAGGGCGCCGTCCGGGCCGCGGGTCCCGACCAGGCGACCGGCGCGGACCGCCGCGCCGGAGAACTCCGCCCAGACCAGGTCGCCGTCCTGGTGGTAGCGGCCCACTGCGGACGCGTCCGCGCCGGCCGGCTCGCCCACCGGCCGGAACCGCCGGCCGCCGTACTGCACCGGCCCGCCGGCTGGTGCCGGCCGCCCGGGGGCGCTCATCCCCAGTCCACGGCGCACAGCTCGTCGCGGATCTGGAACAGCTCCCGGCCGAACAGCGAGTTGAGCACGATGGCGGCCCGGACCGGCAGCAGCGTGAGGTTGACGTCGGTGAGGCCGTGGTTGTGGCGGTCCCGGCTCAGCGCGAAGATCCGGTGCCCGTTCATGCCCTTCCACCGGACCGAGTAGTCCGAGTCGACCAGCAGCTCGCCGTCCTCGTCGACCTCCACCCGCTCGGCCAGCTCCGGGTCGAACGGGATGTCCACGTTGCGGCGGCCGGTGGCGATCACCACGTACCGCGCGCGGTGCTCCTCGGCCCGCTCCAGCGCCTGGGAGTGCAGCACCACCTCGCCGCCGTCGAGCTCCGCGAAGCGCACGTCCCGGCCCGGGCAGAGCGTGACCGGGAAGTGCCCGAGCTCCAGCATCGCGTCGTAGTTGGCCTGGTAGAGCGCGCGCAGCGCGCCCGGGGTGAGCGCGTCGCCGGTCGGGATGAGCCGCGCGACCACGCTGCGGCGGGTCGGCGGCGACAGCCGTTGCAGGGCCTCCACGTGCGCGGGCCGGTAGACGTCGTTCGCGCACGGCGAGTCGTCGATGGTGTCGAACCACAGCCGCCGGCCCAGCCACCGGATGTCGGTGAAGCCGCGGCCCAGCAGCTTCAGCGTCGCCTCCAGGCCGGTCTGGCCGCCGCCGACCACCGCCACCGGGGCGCCGCGATCGGCGCTCATGGCGTCCAGCCGGTCGGCCAGGTCGTCGGCGATGAACGCCCGCTCCGGCGGCAGCCCGGACAGCCCCGGCGGGATCACCGGCACGCTGCCGAGCCCGATCACCAGGTGCTCGGACCGGCCGACCGGCCGGCCCTCGGACTGCACGGTGAAGCCGCCGTCGCCGAAGGAGATCCGGTCCACGGTCACCCCGTAATGGACGTTCGGCAGCTTGCTCGCCGCCCAGGCCAGGTACCGGACGTACTCCAGCCGCGGGATGACGTCGAACTGCGAGTTCATCAGCGCGTACATGCGGCCGGTGGTGACCAGGTAGTTGAGGAAGGTCAGCTCGTGCCGCGGGGCGACGAGCGAGACCAGGTCCTTCAGCCATGACGTCTGCATCCGGACCCCGGAGTGCAGCAGCCGGTTGTGCCAGGCCGGGCCGGGCTGCCGGTCGAACAGGGCGATCCGTTCCGTGGTCGCGTCCTCGAAGAGCGCGGCCAGGCTGAGGTTCGCCGGCCCCGCGCCGATGCCGATCGTGTGGAACTGGGGTGCGTCCGTCATGGTCGACCTTCTGTCCGTCCTGCGGTGGGGGCCCCGGCCGGTGGACCGGGAGTGGTGGGGCGTGCCTCAGCGCCGTCAGCCGGTGGGCAGACACGCGCCAGCTCGATCACGGCCCGGGAGCTGGCGGCGAGCGCCGTCTTCGCTGACCCGCCCGCGCCGCCGGTGAAGGTGAACAGGGGGTGGGTGTCCACCACCCGGCGCAGGCTCAGGCCGGGAGACCCGGCATAGCAGTCGGTGCCGGCCACCGGCCGGCCGGCGGGGCCGAGCCGCAGCGCCGGGAACCGGGCCCGGACCAGCTCCGCGGCGGCGCCCGGCAGGGCCGGGTCCGGCGCCGGGGGACCGGGCTCGACGTCCCAGTGCTCCGTCGGCAGCCCGAGCAGCAGGCCGCCGTCCGCGGTCGGCCGGCCGAACAGGCCGGTCACCCCGTCCACGAACTGCGGCGGCCGCCAGTGGCCGGCCCGGTGCACCACGTACTGGATCGCCTTGGTCCGGTAGCCGTCCGCGGGCAGCCCGGCGGCGGCCAGCAGGGCCGGCGTCCACGCGCCGGCCGCGAGCACCACCAGGTCGTAGTCCTCCGTGCCGCAGCGCACCCGCCCGTCGTCCCGCAGCACAACCGTCCGCACCCGACCGTCCCGGACGGACACCCGGCGGCGGGCCACGGCCGGGCCGGCGCAGTCGGCGAGCAGCGCGTCCCGCAGCCGGCCCGGCGAAAGGTAGCCGGCCCGCCGCTCCCGCACCGCGACCGCGCCGTCCGGCAGCCCGGCCCAGCCGGCCCGCGCCAGCTCGGCGCCGTCGACCAGCTCGGCGGAGCCGGGCAGCAGCGCGTCGATCTCCGCGACCGCGCCGGGCAGCCCGTCGGGCTCCCCGGACAGGCAGACCGCCTCACCCTCGCGGAAGTCCGCCCACCGCCGCAGCGTCCGGCTGGCGAGCAGCTCGACCAGGCTCTGCGTGGCCAGCCGGCGCTGCGCCGGGTCCTGCTCGTACGCGCGGACCGCGCCGCCGGAGGCCGCGGTGGCGTCGGCGGGCCCACGGTCCCCCGGCGCCAGCTCGACGTCCCAGCCCGCTGCCGGCCCGCTCGCGCGGGCCAGCCGCCAGGCCAGCAGGCTCCCGGCCAGGCCGCCTCCGACGATGCAGGCGCGCACCGGGTGCTACCGGCTCTCGGCGGGCGACCGTTGGCCTCGACCGGTCAGCGCCGCCAACGCCACCGAGTCCGTGCCGGTCCCCGTGCTCAGCGCGGCCAGCAGGCCGCGCACCGCCAGCGCCGCGTCGAAGCCGGTCAGGTGCAGGGCCCGCTCCGCCCGCTCCACCTCCGCGGCGGCGAGGGCCGGCGGCAGCGTCTGCGCGGGCACGTCCGGTGGCACGACCGGTGCCGCGGCCAGTGGCCCGCGGTCCAGCAGCGGCTTCACCCACTCGCAGAAGGCCCGGTACGACGCCTCGGTGAAGTCGCTCTCGTACCGGTCCGGCCGGTCCCAGCACAGGTACAGCCGGACCAGCTCGGGGTCCTCGGTGGCGAGGAACTCGTGCGCCCACAGCGCGTGGTTGCGGCTGGTGGAGAACTTCTGCCCCTCCAGCAGGTAGAGCTCGTTGACCACCGCGCCGGCCGCCCGGGCGGTGGGCAGCCCGGCGGCGGCCAGGATCGCCGGGTAGAGCACGGTGAAGTAGAAGGTGTTGTCCATCCCGTTGAAGTGCCAGACGCCGTCCACTTCCGACCACGCGTCTACCCGCTCGGCGAGGGTGGCCGCCTCCGGCCGCAGCGCCTGCGCCGGGCCGTACAGGTAGCTCAGCCCGAGCTCGGTGGGGAAGTCGACCCGCATCCCGGCCAGCGCGCCGCCGCACTCGATCCCCCAGTTGGTCGGGTACGCCAGCGGCACGTCGGGCAGTGGCGCGCTGCGGTACTGCTGGAGCACCGAGCGGACCCGGGCCGGCCACTCCGCCTGCAGCCACTCGGTGGTCAGCCGGTCCCGGTAGTCCTCCAGCCGGAGCACCGGCACATCGAGCACCATCGGCCGCGGCGGCCCGCCGCACCGGGCGCAGCTCGGGTCGAGCAGGATCTGCGCGGAGGTGAAGCCGCCGCAGCCCTCGCAGGAGGTGCCGTTCGCACCGGTGCCGCAGACCGGGCACTTGCCCACCACGTACGAGTGGTGCAGCGTGCGGCCGCAGTCCGCGCACTGGTGCAGGGTCAGCTCCCGCACCGGGATCGTGCCGCTGTCCACCAGCTCCCCGAGCATGCCGGCGATGGCCTGCTGGTATGCCGGCTCCTGCGGGTCGAGGAAGACGTCGCAGCCGATCCGGGCCCGCTCGAAGGCGGTCAGGATCTGCCCCTTGTACGTGGCGATCAGCTCGTCCACGTCGGCGTCCAGGCTCTCCGCCTTGGTCAGCACGTAGTTGGGGTGCACGTCGACGCCGGCCAGGGTGAGCACCCGCTCGCCGCGGGCCCGCGCCGCCCGGGAGGCGACGTCGGCGGCCAGGTAGGGGCCGGACAGGTGGCCGATGTGCAGCGGCCCGTTGACCGTGGGCTGCGGGATGACGATGACCGTCACCCCGCCGGTTGTCCCGGTCGAGACAGTCACCCCGCCTCCCTCGGGACGGCCGCCCCGTCCCCGGCCGCCCCGTCCCCGGCCGCCCCGTCCCGGGGCATCCAGAAGGTGGTGAAGACCCGCAGCGGCTGGTCCGCCGACCGGTTGTGGATCACGTGCGGCTCGGCGCTGTCGAGCAGGAAGCAGTCCCCCTGACCCACCTCGGTGACCCGGCCGCCGGCCTCGACCGAGGCCGTCCCGCCCACCACGACCGACAGCTCCAGCTCCGGGTGGCAGTCGGTCGGGCTGCTCGACCGCGGCGGCACCGAGTACCACATCGCCTGGAACGGCAACGTGCCGCCCAGCCCGAACTGCTCCCAACGGGCCACGTCGACGACCCCGACTGCGTACGACTCCGCGGAGTCGCCGGCGAAATGACGCATGACTGCCCTTCCTTCCCGTGCACGGCACTGGCCGGTGATGTCGAGACTGTGTGGACCGCCGGTGCGCGCCTGACGAGGATGATCACCGGGCGAGTCGGGTCATGCGGGAACCACCGCTCCTTCGACTGCGGACGTACACCGAGCGGGCCGCGACGATGGTGACTTGCTGTAAGCGGCTGTGCAGTGCATCCGGAGAATAGAACGGCAAAGTTCGTGATGTCACCCCCGCAAACAGTCCAGAGCATGTGGCAACTGGCGTATTTCAGACAGGTAACAGCCCGAAGGCGCAGCAGGATGTACCTGAACGGCTACAGGACGGTCAGCGTGCGCGGTCGGTGGTTGAGCCGATCGGCCCCACCCGCTGTGACCACCACGATGTCCTCTATCCGGACGCCGTGCCGGCCCGCCAGGTAGACGCCCGGCTCGACGCTGAACGCCATTCCCGGCTCCAGCGGCAGCGTGTTACCCGCCACCAGGTACGGGTCCTCGTGCGTCTCCAGCCCGATGCCGTGCCCGGTGCGGTGCACGAAGGCGTCACCGTAGCCGGCCTCGGTGATCACCTCGCGGGCCGCCCGGTCGACGGCCTCGGCGGTGACCCCGGGGCGCGCCGCCCGCACCGCGGCCTCCTGGGCCGCCACCACCACCTCGTGGTAGGCCGCGAGCTCCGGCTCCGGCTCGCCGCCGGCCAGGTAGGTGCGGGTGCTGTCCGAGCAGTAGCCCTCGGCCGTGGTACCACCGATGTCGACCACCACCGGGTCGCCGACGTCGATCACCCGGTCGGACACCTCGTGGTGCGGGCTGGCGCCGTTGGGTCCGGAGCCGACCACCACCCACTCGTCGCCGGCGTGCCCCTCGGCCAGGATCGCCCGGGCGATGTCCCGGCCCACCTCCCGCTCGGTCCGCCCCGGCCGCAGCCACTCCCCGACCCGAGCGTGCACCCGGTCGATCGCCTCGCCGGCCCGGCGCAGCGCCGCCACCTCGTCCGGGGCCTTGCGCATCCGCAGCGGCGCGATCACCGCGCCGGCCAGGCTCTGCTCGGCCGCCGGCAGCGCCCGGCGGAACGCGAAGACCTTCGCCGCGTGCATCTGGTCGTCGACCGCGACCCGCGCCGCCCCGGCCGGGAGCCGGCGGGCGGCCAGCTCGAACGGGTCGTCGGTCTCCGCCCAGTCGAGCACCTCGAGGTCCAGCCCGCCGACCGGGGAGGCGAGCGCGGCCGGCCGCTCCAGCCGCGGCACCACCAGCGCCGGGTCGCCGTCCGCCGGCAGCACCAGGCAGGTCAGCCGCTCCAGGCCGACCGCCGCGTAGCCGGTCAGGTAGCGCAGGTCCGGCCCCGGCGTGACCAGCAGCGCGTCCAGCCCGGCCGCCCCGGTCGCCTTGCGGGCCCGGTCCAGCCGGCCGGCGAAGTCCACTCCCCGAGCCTACCCACCCCGCCGATCTTGGTTGACTCGACGCCTCGGGGACGTCGGCGACGTTGACACGGGCAAGATCGGCGCTCGGGACGGCGGGTCGGTGTGCCAGGGTGGGCGCCGTGCTGATGCTCCTGGACTCCGCCAGCCTCTACTTCCGCGCGTTCCACGGGGTGCCGGAGTCGGTCACCGCCCCGGACGGGACCCCGGTGAACGCGGTGCGTGGCTTCCTCGACATGGTCGCGTTCCTGGTCCGGGAGCGGCGGCCGGACCGGCTGACCGCGTGCCTGGACCTGGACTGGCGGCCGCGGTTCCGGGTCGAGGCGGTCCCGTCGTACAAGGCGCACCGGGTCAGCCCGAGGGGCGGCGAGACGGTGCCGGACGGGCTGGTGCCGCAGGTGCCGATCCTGCTCGACGTGCTGGCCAAGCTCGGCATCGCCACCGCCGGCGCCGAGGGTTTCGAGGCCGACGACGTGATCGGCACGATGGCCGCTGCGCAGACCGGCCCGGTCGAGGTGGTCAGCGGCGACCGGGACCTGCTCCAGGTGGTCCGGGACGACCCGCCGGTGCACGTGCTCTACATCGGGCGCGGGGTGCGCAAGCTGGAGGTGATGGGCGAGGCCGAGGTGGCCGCCAGGTACGGGGTGCCCGGCCGTGGCTACGCCGACTTCGCGGTGCTGCGCGGCGACCCGAGCGACGGGCTGCCCGGCGTACCCGGCATCGGGGAGAAGTCGGCGGCCGCGCTGGTCAGCCGCTTCGGCTCGCTGGACGGGCTGGTCGCGGCACTGGACGGCGGCAGCGATGCCGGCTTCCCGGCCGGGACGCGGACCAAGCTGGCCGCCGCCCGCGGCTACCTCACCGCCGCGCCGGCGGTGGCCCGGGTGCGCACCGACGTGCCACTGCCCGAGCTGGACGACCGGCTGCCCACCGAGCCGGCCGACCCGGCCGGCCTGGTCGAGCTCGGCGAGCGGTGGAACCTCGACTCGCCGCTGAACCGGCTGCTGGCGGCGTTGGAGTCGGTCCGGTAGACCCTGCACGCGACCGGTGAGCGACCGGCCACGGCACGACCGTCCGGCCGGCGACGGTCGGTTCCGGCAGCGTCAGGACCCGGTCGGCTTCCAGGTGTAGTCGCCGTCGTCGGAGGCGACCGTCACCTCGATCTTCTCCGAGCGACCCTGGATGTCGCAGGTGAAGGTGGCGCCCTTGGCCACCTTCTGTCCTTCCGGGCAGCTGACCCTGACCGTGGCGTCGCCGAACTTGTCCTTGTACTGCCCGCTGATCGTCCGGTTCAGCGCGCTCGCGTCGAAGACCTTCGGCCGCACTGCGAGGAAGCCGAAAACGCCGCCGAGGATCAGCAGCACCGCCACCACGCCGAGCACGGCGTACAGCGGGCCCCGGCCGCCCCTCTTCACCGGCGCCGCGGTCGAGCCCGGGTAGGCGGGCGGGTACGGCTGGAACTGCTGGGTCTGCCCGTACTGCCCCGGTCCGTACTGCTGGCCGGTGGGGTAGGACGGGAACTGCTGGGTGGCCTGCGGCTGGTACGGCTCGGCGTACCCCTGCTGGCCGTAGCCGCCGCCCGGCCCGTAGCCGGCCGGCTGGCCGTAGCCGCTGTCCGGCCCGTAGCCCGGCGCCGCCTGCTGGCCGGACTCGTAGCCGGTCCGGCCGCCGTAGTACTGCTGCCCGTACTGCTGCCCCGACTGCTGCCCCGAGTCGTAGCCGCCCGGCCCGGGCTGCCCGTACGACGGCGGGGCGCCGAACTGCTGGGTCGGCTGCGAGTCGTAGGACTGCTGGCCGCCCCACGGCTGCTGCTGGCCGGAGTCGTAGCCGCCCGGCCCCTGCCCGTACGGCGGCTGCTGGCCATAGCCGGCCTGCTGGCCGTAGCCGCCCTGCTCGTACTGCCGGGTGGGTTGCTCGGGCTGCTGGCCGCTGGAGTAACCCTGCTGCCCGTACGACGGCTGCTGGGGGGCCGAGCCACCCCAATGCTCGGGCTGCTGCCCGTACGGCGCCTGCTCGGACGGGGACGGCGGCTGCTCCGACGGGTACGACGGCTGCTCGGACGGGTACGACGACCGCTCCGGCGGATACGGCGGCTGCTCCGACGGGGACGGCGGCTGCTCGGACGGGTACGACGGCTGCTCGGACGGGTACGACGGCTGCTCCGACGGGTACGACGACCGCTCCGGCGGATACGGCGGCTGCTCCGACGGGTACGGCGATCGCTGGGTCGACTCCTCGACGTCCTCCGGCCCGAACTGCCCGCCCTCGTAGCCGGCCGGCTGCTGCCCGTACGGCGGCTGGCCGCGCTGCGGATCCTGCTCGGGCGGCTGCCCTGGCCCCATCGTCGTCTCCTCCACCCGCACATGCCGCTCGTCCAGCGGCGAGACACGCCCCAGACCCTACGCGGTCCCCCTCGGGCGCGGGCATGCTGCGTCCGGCCCGCCCGGGACCCGACCCGGTGCGTCCCGCGGTCGCCCGGCTCAGACGGTGCCGGAGTAGGCGACCACCCCGCGGCGTACCGCGGCGACCGCCTCGCGCGCCGTGCGCGCCAGCCGCGACCCGGGCTCCGCCACCGCGGCGAGCTGGTCGAGCAGGTCGAGCAGCTGCTTGGCCCAGCGGACGAAGTCGCCGGCGGACAGCTCCTGCCCGGCCGTCGCGGAGGTGGCCAGCACCCGGTCCAGCGACTCGCCGCGGGCCCACCGGTACGCCGGCCACGCGAAGCCGAGATCCGGTTCCCGGGTCAGCTCGAGCTGGTGCTCCTGCTCGTCCGCCTCCAGCTGCGCCCACAGCCGGTGGGTGACCGCCAGCGCGTCCCGGACCGGCCCCTCCGGCAGCCGGGCCGGCGCCTCGCTCTCCCGCCGCGACTCGTACACCAGCGCGGACACCGCGGCGGCCAGCTCGGCCGCGGACAGCGGCTCCCACACCCCGGCCCGCAGGCACTCCGCGACGAGCAGGTCCGACTCCGACCAGATCCGGGCCAGCTGCCGCCCGGCCGGGGTCACCCCGCCCGCCGCCCCGCCCGCCTTGGAGGCGAGGTAGCCGCGGCGGGTGAGCAGCGCGCGGACCCGGTCGAAGGTGCGGGCGATCGAGTGGGTCCGGTTCTCCACCCGGCTGCGCAGCGTCTCGGTGTCCCGCAGCAGCCGGGCGTGCCGCTCCGCCCAGCGGGCGTGCTCCTCCCGGTCCGCGCAGCCGTGGCAGGGGTGCTGCCGGATCTCCCGGCGCAGCCGCGCCATCTCCGCGTCGTCGCCGGCCAGGGAGCGGCCCCGGCGGCGCGGTCCGGCGTCGCCCGGCCGGGCGTTGCGCAGGGTGGAGGCGAGGTCGCGGCGGGCCTGCGGGGACCGGTGGTCGAAGTGCTTGGGCACCTTGACCCGGGCCAGCGGCTCGACCGGGGTGGGGAAGTCCACCGGCGACAGCCGGCCGGCCCAGCGGTCCTCGGTCACCACCAGCGGCCGGGTCTCCCGCGCCGGATGCACGCCCGGGTCGACCACCACCGCCATCCCGGACCGCTTCCCGCTCGGCACCCGGATCACGTCGCCGACCCGCAGCCGCTCCAGCGACCGCTCGGCCGCCGCCCGGCGCTGCGCGGCGCCCTCCCGGGCCAGCGCGGACTCGCGCTCCTTCAGCCGAGCCCGCAGCTGTGCGTACGAGGCGAAGTCGCCGAGGTGGCAGCGCATCGCCTCCGCGTACCCGGCCAGCGCCTCGAGGTTGCGGTCCACCTGCCGGGCCAGCCCGACCACCGCCCGGTCCGCCTGGAACTGGGCGAACGAGCGCTCCAGCAGCTCCCGCGCCTGCGCCGGGGTGAGCTGGGCGGCCAGGTTGACCGCCATGTTGTACGAGGGCCGGAAGGACGAGCGCAGCGGGTACGTCCGGGTGGAGGCGAGGCCGGCGACCTGCTCCGGGTCCAGGCCGGGCGCCCAGAGCACCACCGCGTGCCCCTCGACGTCGATGCCGCGCCGGCCGGCCCGCCCGGTGAGCTGCGTGTACTCCCCCGGCGTCACGTCCGCGTGGGTCTCCCCGTTGAACTTGACCAGCCGCTCCAGCACCACCGACCGGGCCGGCATGTTGATGCCGAGCGCCAGCGTCTCGGTGGCGAAGACCGCCTTGACCAGCCCGCGGGCGAACAGCTCCTCGACGGTCTCCTTGAAGGTCGGGATGAGCCCGGCGTGGTGCGCGGCCACCCCGCGCTGCAGCCCGTCCAGCCACTCCCAGTAGCCGAGCACGTCGAGGTCGTCCGCCGGCAGCACGGCCGTCCGCTCCTCCGCGACCGCGCGCACCTCGGCCGCCTCGGCCGGCGCGTTCAGCCGGAGGCCGGCCTGCACGCACTGCTGCACCGCGGCGTCGCAGCCGGCGCGGCTGAAGATGAAGGTGATCGCCGGAAGCAGGCCCTCCCGGTCCAGCCGCTCGACCACGTCCACCCGGGACGGCGGCCGCCAGCCGCGGGACCGGCCGCCGCGACTCTGTCTCCAGCCCGGCTCCAGGTAGCGCTCCCGCTCCCGGACGAACCGGACCAGCTCCGGGTCCACCTCCCGCGCCTGGCTGCCCCGACCCGCGCCGGCCCGTCCTGCTCCGCGAGCGTCGCAGAACAGGTCGAAGAGCCGGCCGCCGACCAGCATGTGCTGCCACAGCGGCACCGGCCGGTGCTCGTCCACGATCACCCGGACGTCGCCGCGGACGGTGACCAGCCAGTCCGCGAACTCCTCCGCGTTGCTCACCGTCGCGGACAGGCTGACCAGCCGCACCGAGGCCGGCAGGTGGATGATCACCTCCTCCCACACCGCGCCACGGAACCGGTCGGCGAGATAGTGCACCTCGTCCATCACCACGTAGCCGAGGCCGTCCAGCGCCGATGAGCCGGCATAGAGCATGTTGCGCAGCACCTCGGTGGTCATCACCACCACCGGCGCGCCGCCGTTGACCGCGTTGTCGCCGGTGAGCAGGCCGACGTTCGGCGCGCCGTGCCGGTCGACCAGGTCGTTGAACTTCTGGTTGGACAGGGCCTTGATCGGGGTGGTGTAGAAGCACTTGCGGCCCTCGGCCAGCGCGAGGTGTACGGCGAACTCGCCGACCACCGTCTTCCCCGCGCCGGTGGGCGCGCAGACCAGCACGCCGAGCCCGTCCTCGAGCGCCTCGCACGCCTCGGCCTGGAACGGGTCCAGCTCGAACGGGTAGCCGGCGGTGAACTCGGCCAGCTTCGGGCGGGCGGACCGCCGGCGGGCCGCGGCGTACCGCTCGGCCGGACTGCTCACGGCCTCACGGTCCTCGCGCAGCCCTCTCACCGTTCCAGCGTACGGACCGGCTACGGGACGAAGACCCGCAGCGCGGCGGGCACGCAGGTGGCGGTCACCGGCAGCGGCCCGATCGGCTCGCCGTCCGCGTACCCGGGGACGCCGGGAGCGTCCAGCCGGACCTCCCGGGCGGTGCGGACCGCGACCAGCGAGTCGCGGACGTGCAAGCCGGCGCGTACCAACGGCTTCAGGCCGGCCAGGTGCCGGCGGCTCATCGCGGCCGCGATCGTGACGTGCAGCAGGCCGTCGTCGAGGAGCGCGGCCGGGGCGATGTGCATGCCGCCGCCGTACCGGGGGCTGTTGCCGACCGCGACCAGGGTGACGTCCTGCTCGATCAGCTCCCCGTCGAGGGTGATCCGCATCCTGATCGGCCGCAGCCGGGCCATCTCCAGCCAGGTGGCGACGTCGTAGCGCAGGCGGCCGTGGATCCGGCTGCGCTCCGCCCGGGCGGCGACCTCCGAGTCGAAGCCGGCGTTGAGCACGCCCGCCCACCAGGTGCCCCGGTCGGTCCGTCCCAGGTCGATCGTCCGGGTCCGGCCGCGGGCGATGACGTCCACCGCGGCCGCCGGGTCGCCCGGCAGGCCCAGCGCGCCGGCCAGGTCGTTGCCGGCGCCGGCCGGCACGATGCCGAGCGGCACCCCGGTGCCGGCCAGCCCCTGCAGCGCGCAGTGCACCAGCCCGTCGCCGCCGACCGCGACCACCCCGCCGATGCCGTCCGCGGCGGCGTCGCCGGCCAGCCCGACCGACTCCGGCCCGGACTCCCCCGCCAGCATCAGCACGTCCAGCCCGGCTGCGGTGAGCGCATCGCGCACCGGCCCGACCAGCCGCGCCCCGCGCCCCCGGCCGGCCGTCGGGTTGGCCAGCAGCGCCACCCTCACCGCCACCCCTGCACCGTACCGCGGATGATCACCGGCCGGGCTGTGGACGGCGCGAACGCGATCCCGGCGGTCACCCTAGGATCGAACGCATGTTCGATGTCCTGCTGCGGTCGGCCGCGGACCTGCCTTGCCCGGCGGACGTGGATGACGGTGAGCTGGTCGAGCTCATCCGGGCCTGGGAGCGGGTGGCGGCCTGGGCCGCAGCCGGCCAGCTGGCAGTCGTGGCGGAGCTGGCGCGGCGGAGGCCACGGTCCTGGCCCGACGCCCCGGGTCGGCCGGTCGGCGCCGGGGACCCGCTGGTGCCGCAGATCAGCGAGTTCGCCGTCGACGAGCTGGCGGCGGCGCTGCGGCTGTCCCGGCCGGCCGCCGGCGCGCGCCTGCACGTCGCGGTCGAGCTGGGCCGACTGTCCGCGACCAGAGCGGCGCTGGCTGACGGGGAGATCGACCTGCCGAAGGCCCGTGCCGTGGTGGACGCGGTCACCGTGCTCGATGCGCCGCTGGCCGCAGCGGTGGAGCAGCACATTCTGCCCCGTGCCGGCCGGCAGACCGTCGGGCAGGTGCGGGCGGCTCTGTCCCGGGCCGTCCTGGCCGCGGATCCCGCGGCTGCGGAGACTCGACACGAGCGCGCGGTGGCCGGCCGGCAGGTCACCCTCCAGCCGGCCCGCGACGGCATGGCGGAGCTGTGGGCGCTGCTGCCTGCCGACGCCGCCGTCGCGGTGTACCAGCGGGTCGACGAGATGGCCCGCCGCCCGGGTGCGGACGACACCCGTGGCCGGGACGCCCGCCGGGCGGACGCGCTGGTGATGGCCGTCCTCTCGCCCGGGACCGCCGGACTTGCCGGGGCCTCCTCACCCGCCGCCGCCGGTAGGGCGGTCGTCGGCGCTACCGTCCACGTCACGATCCCCGCCGAGACCGCCCTGGGTCTCGGCTCGTTGCCTGCCGAGCTGGCGGGCTACGGGCCCGTGCCGGCCTCGATGGGGCGCCGTCTGGCCGCGGCCGGCGGCCCCTGGCGCAAGGTCACCGTCTCCGCTGTCACCGGGGCGGTCCAGGATGTCGGCCGGACCGCCTACAGCCCCTCGGCAGCGCTCGCGCACCTGGTCCGGACCCGGGACCGTACGTGCCGCTTTCCGGGCTGCCGCCACCCGGCGCGCCGCTGCGACCTCGACCACACCACGCCTTGGCCTGCCGGCCCGACCACCGCCGACAACCTCGCCGCGCTCTGTCGGCACCACCACCGGCTCAAGCACCAGACCTCGTGGACCGTCCGCGCCGGCCCAGATGCCGAGCTCGAATGGACCAGCCCGACCGGCCACGCCTACACCACCACGCCGCCTTGATCGGCCGGCTGGCGGACGCGGTCACCCGGATCGGGCGGCACCAGTTCCCGCTGGTGGTCCGAGTCGCAGCCTGTCGCAGACGGTATCCGCGGTGGGACGGTCAGCGGCGGACGTCGTCGACGGGAGTCGGGTCGTCGATCGGCTGCACGGTGAGGTCGAGCGGGGAGGTGACGTCGTCCGGCAGGTCGGCGAACGACCCGGCGGCCTCGCGGCGGGCCTTGCGCCGGTCGTGCAGCCAGGCGAGGAGCACGGCGAGCTCGAAGAGCAGCGACATCGGGATCGCCAGCATGCACATGCTGATCGGGTCCTGGCTGGGCGTGGCGACCGCGGCGAAGACGAAGATCAGGAAGATCGCCAGCCGCTGCCAGCGGATCAGCCGGGCCGCGGACAGCACGCCGACCAGGTTGAGCATCGAGACCAGCAGCGGCAGCTCGAACGCGGCGCCGAAGACCAGCAGCATGGAGGTGACGAAGCCGATGTACCTCGGTGCGTCGATGGCCGCCACCGTCGCATCGCCGGCGAAGCCGACCAGCAACGCCAGTGCCTTCTGGATGGTGAAGTAGGACAGCACGGCGCCGGCGGCGAAGAGCACCGAGGACAGCCCGACGAAGAGCACCGTCCAGCGGCGCTCCCGGCGGTGCAGCCCCGGCGTCACGAACGCCCACAGCTGGTAGAGCCAGAACGGCGCGGCCAGGATCACCCCGCAGATCGCGCCGACCTTGAGCCGGAGCACGAAGCCGTCCAGCGGCGCGGTGAAGATCAGCTTGCAGCCCCCCGACCCGGTCACCAACCGCTGGTCGGCGGGCAGCTGGCAGTACGGCTCCTTGAGCACGTTGAGGATGGTCGGGTAGAGGATCCAGCCGACGATCGCGCCGAGCCCGATGAACAGCAGCGCCTTGAGCAGCCGGCTGCGCAGCTCGGCGATGTGGTCGCGCAGCGACATCGTGCCGTCGGCCGGCCGCTGGCGGCGACGCACCACCCGCCGGAGCCGACTGGGCACGGGCACGGGAAGCGGCCGGGCGTCAGCGGGTCTCGGACTGCGGCGGGACCTGCGCGGCCGGCCGGGCCGGGGTGGCGGACGGCGACGGCCCGGGGGCTGGCGGCGGCACCGGCGAGGCGGCCGGCGGCCGGGTCGGCGTGGC